>CACOXL010000035.1 GCA_902631135.1 uncultured Pelagibacteraceae bacterium | reverse complement strand
AGTGATAAAGATCTTTCTTCTCAAAAATTACCAATGCCTATGTTGTTATGTGTAGGAGCTATAAACACTTTTTTAATAGAAAAAAAATTGAGAGGATATGTTTCTATCAATGTTCAGTCTGGAGAAGCTTTAGATACTCATTCATTTGCAACTCTAATTGGTGTTGGTGCTACTACAATAAATCCATATTTAGCTTTTGATAGCTTATATCAAAGACATTCAAAAAAACTTTTTGGTCAATTTAGCTTTGATGAGTGTGTTCAAAGATATATTAAGTCAGTCAATGCTGGTCTATTAAAGATAATGTCTAAGATGGGAATTTCTGTTTTGAGTTCTTATAGAGGAGGATGTAATTTTGAAACTGTCGGATTAAGTAGAACTGTTGTTGATGATTATTTTCCAGGTGTAACTTCAAAAATATCTGGAATAGGACTTACTGGTATTGAAAAAAAAATAAGAGAAATTCACAAAGAAGCATTTGAAAGCACAGAAACGGTATTACCAATAGGTGGTATTTATAGATACAGAAAGAATGGTGAAACACATCAATATCAAGGTAGACTTATACATATGTTGCAGAGTGCGGTAGGCTCTAATTCTTATGATACCTATAAGAAATATGTTGAAGGTATATATAATTTACCACCAATTAATTTGAGGGATTTAGTAGATTTTAGAAAAAAGAAATTAGGCCCTTCGATAGAATTATCGGAAGTTGAGTCTGTAGAAAAGATTTTAAAAAGATTTGGTAGCGGAAGTATGTCACATGGAGCATTATCTAAGGAAGCTCATGAAACTTTAGCTATTGGCATGAATAGGATTAAAGGCGCATCTTGTAGTGGTGAGGGTGGTGAAGATGAAAAAAGATTTGAGACAATGGATAATGGAGATAGCGCGAACTCAAGAGTAAAACAGATTGCTTCAGCAAGGTTTGGAGTAACTGTTAATTATTTAAATAATTGTAATGAAATCGAAATAAAAATTGCTCAGGGAGCAAAACCTGGTGAAGGTGGTCAGTTGCCAGGTTTTAAAGTTACTAATGAAATAGCTCGTTTGAGACATTCAACTCCGGGAGTAACATTGATTTCTCCACCACCACATCATGATATTTACTCAATCGAGGATCTTGCTCAATTAATTTATGATTTGAAACAAATAAATCCAAAAGCAAGAATTGGTGTCAAATTAGTTGCATCTTCAGGTGTTGGAACTATTGCTGCAGGAGTAGCAAAAGCAAAGGCTGATATTATTTTAATTTCAGGTCATAATGGAGGAACTGGAGCAACACCTCAAACAAGTGTTAAATATGTTGGTATTCCTTGGGAAATGGGTCTCACTGAAGCTAATCAGGTTCTTACTCTTAACAATCTTAGACATAAAGTTACTTTAAGAACTGATGGTGGTATTAAAACAGGAAGAGACGTGATTATTGCAGCCATGATGGGAGCAGAGGAATATGGTGTTGCTACGACTGCTTTAGTTGCAATGGGTTGTATTATGGTAAGACAGTGTCATTCAAATACTTGTCCTGTTGGAGTGTGCACTCAGGATGAAAAACTAAGAGAAAAATTTACTGGAACACCAGATAAAGTTGTGAATTTATTCACATTTATTGCTTCAGAGGTTAGAGAAATTTTAGCTGAACTAGGATTTAAATCTTTAAATGATATTATTGGAAGAACAGATTTATTAATGCAGGTAAATAAAGCCTCACCAAATTTAGATGATTTAGATTTAAACCCTCTTTTCGTTCAAGCAGATCCAGGAAACAACAAAAGATATTGTGAAAAACAAGAAATTAATGAAGTTCCTAAAACATTAGATCAAGAAATTTGGCCTGAGATAGAGAAATCATTAGATAACTCAGAGAAGGTTAAAAAAGAATTTATAATCAAAAATACTAATAGAGCAGTTGGAACAAGAATATCTCACCATCTTTACAAAAAATTTGGTTATGAGAAATTAAATAACGACTTTTTGTCTTTAAACTTTAAAGGCTCAGCTGGACAATCTTTTGGAGCCTTTTCAGCAAAAGGACTAAAGTTAAATCTTAAAGGAGATGCAAATGATTATGTTGGTAAAGGATTGTCGGGGGCAACAATAGTTATTAAACTATCAGATGAAAGTAATT
>CACOXL010000034.1 GCA_902631135.1 uncultured Pelagibacteraceae bacterium | reverse complement strand
GTTCTCCATCTAAAAGTCCAATGACTGGTAAAATAATCACTAAATATGACAACAAGTATATAAATAGCTGCAATTTTGGCAAAAGTAAAAAGGTAGGCAATAAATTCTTTTTCTGTTACGGCGCCAGGCTCAGCTAATGCTTTTTGCAAAGTATCATAAAATTCTCCAAACCATTCATTAATTCTAACATCTAATTGAACCTGATACCAAGTAGCAGCAAGAATTAATATTGTTCCTCCAATACTCCATAAATGCCATTTTTTATTGGTAAAAAATTTAAACATTATATTAATTTAAAAAATTGTCTGCATAAGATTTCTTAACAACTTTTCTTTTTTTTGGTTCAATTAATTCAAAATTGATCTTTTTTTTTTTCGCATAACTTATTGCTAATTCTTTAGTTGAAAACTCTAATTTTAACTCTGAGTATGTATCTGAAGAACTCTCCCAACCCATTAATGGATTAATAGTAGGATCATCAACTTCAAATTCTAATATCCATTTATCAGTTTTACCTAGACCTGATTGCATTGCAGATTTATTTGGTTTATATATTTTTGCTTTTTTCATAATCGATGGTCGGAGTGGCAGGATTCGAACCTGCGACCCTCTGGTCCCAAACCAGATGCGCTACCAGGCTGCGCTACACTCCGAGTGATGTACTAATACAGTACTTATTAATTATTTCAAAGTATAAAGATTGTTAAATTAAAGGTAATTTTATATGAATCTGATATAAAAATATTATGATTATTGAATGTGTTAATTGTTCCAAAAAATTTGAGGTAAATTCTGAACTTATACCTTCAAATGGAAGAACTATTCAGTGTGGTTCATGCGGTCATGTTTGGTATTATAAAAAAAGTGATCAAAACCAAGCTAATGTCAATAAAATTGAACCCATAGATAATACTAAAATTTTTACTCAAAATCATCAATCTTATAGCAATCTATCAAAACCGACAATTTCAAAAGAAAAAATATCAAAAAAAAAATCATCAACTAAAGGTTCAGAATTAGTAAAATATAAACCCAAATCAGAATTCACTTTTGGAAAATTTTTATCCCTTATAGTCGTATTTATAATTTCTTTTATTGCTCTGATTATAGTTTTAGATACCTTTAAAAGCCCTTTATATAATTATATCCCAAATTTAGAAATTTGGCTTTTTAACTTATTTGAGATATTAAAAGATATAAGATTATTTATAGAAGATCTGTTTTAACTATGATTAATTATATATCAAAGCCATTTAAATGGTTTTTTAAATTAGAAGCTGCAAGCGGACTTGTTTTGTTATTTGCGGCAGTAATTGCTCTATTTATAAGTAACTCCGAATTTGCTGATTTATATTTTTCTAGTTTAAATAAATATTTATTCATAGGAGTGAATGAATTTGGACTTAAATTATCAATAATTCATTGGATTAATGATGCTTTAATGGCAATATTTTTTTTCTTTGTAACACTTGAAATTAAAAGAGAATTTTTGCAAGGAGAGTTGTCAAACATTAAACAAGCTCTTTTACCAATTATAGGTGCTGTAGGGGGAATGCTTGTTCCAGCACTAATTTATGTTTATATTAATTTTGGTGATAGTGAAACTTTAAATGGTTGGGCAATACCTTCAGCTACAGATATTGCTTTTTCTTTAGGTGTTTTATCTTTGCTTGGAAAAAGAGTTCCTTTATCATTAAAAGTTTTTTTAACTGCTTTAGCGATAATTGATGATTTAGGTGCTATAGTTATTATTGCTTTGTTCTACTCAGGAGATTTAAGCATTAAGTATTTAACTTTAATGTTTTTAGCTTTTATTGTTTTATTATTAATTAACAAATTCAATATAAAAAAGTTTCTACCCTACCTAGTTGTCGGTCTTTTCCTTTGGGATTTTACACATAACTCAGGTATTCATGCTACTATTGCTGGTGTGTTGTTAGCTATGACAATTCCTCATAGAAAAAAAGAAAAAGATTTTTCTTTATTAATAAAAATAGAGCACGCAATTAGTCCATATGTTGCTTTTGGAATAATGCCATTATTCGCTTTTGCTAATGCGGGTGTTTCTTTAGAGGGTTTATCTTTTGCCTCATTGTTAGATAAGGTTCCACTAGGTATAGTTTTGGGGCTTTTTTTAGGTAAACAACTAGGTGTATTTATATTTTCTTATATATCTATTAAACTAAAAGTAGCTCAAATGCCTAACGATAC
>CACOXL010000033.1 GCA_902631135.1 uncultured Pelagibacteraceae bacterium | reverse complement strand
TTGTAAAAATATTTAAAACTTCATCTTTAAAAGAAAAAATAAAAATTGATAGAAGCAGAAAAAAACAAACTAAAATTATTAAAATATTTTTTTTGATCATTTGTGCTTTATTTATTTAAAAATAAGGAATATATTAATTATGTTGGTTTTCCAACTATGACGATAAACGAATTTCGTAATAACCATTGCGGACGTGGGGGCAGTACCCACCACCTCCACCAATTTTAAATAAATGGGGGTGAACTAGATTCGACGGATGTCTAAAGGCTATTCTTTCGTTCGGAATTGTTCCTCCGTAAAGGGCTATTTATAATTGCTAACGAAAGTTACGCACTTGCTGCTTAATTAACATTGTTAATTAAGTAAACGGGGTCTGGGGCACCTGGCAACAGAACGCCCCTAAGATTATTTTTTTTTTAATACTGCTTGAGCAGCAGCCAATCTGGCTATTGGAACTCTATATGGCGAACAAGAAACATAATTTAGTCCGACTTTAGAGCAAAAATGTATACTTTTTGGATCACCTCCATGTTCACCACAAATGCCTAACTTTATTTTTTTATTTTGCTTTTTACCTTTAGTTACTGCTATTTCAATTAAATCTTCAACTCCTTCATCTATTGACACAAATGGGTCTATAGAAAATATTTTATTTTCTATATAATCATTTAAAAATTTACCACTATCATCTCGACTGATACCAAAAGTTGTTTGAGTTAAATCATTTGTTCCAAAACTAAAAAATTCCGCATGTTTTGCAATTTGTTTAGCTTTGATTGCTGCTCTTGGTAGTTCAATCATTGTCCCAACTAAATAATCTACTTTAATATTATTTTCTTTTTCAACTTTTCCAGCCACTCTAATTACCAAATTTTTCATAATTTTAATCTCAGCCTCAGTTGAAACAAGCGGTATCATGATCTCTGGGAAAGCAAATTTTTGTTTACTCTTTTTCAATTCTGATAAAGCTTCAAAAATCGCTCTACATTGCATTTCATAAATTTCTGGAAAAGAAATTCCCAATCTACACCCTCTGTGACCAAGCATAGGATTTTGTTCATGCAACTCATCAATTCTTGACTCTATATCTTTTATGTCAACTTTAACAACTTTAGCAACTTCTAAAATTTCTTTTCTAGACTTGGGTAAAAATTCATGTAGAGGTGGATCAAGCAGTCTTACAGTAACTGGAAGACCATGCATAATCTTAAAAATTTCCATAAAATCTTTTTTTTGATGTGGTAAAAGTTTTTTCAATGCTTTGCCTCTGTCTTCTTGATTTTTTGATAAAATCATTTCTCGTACTGATATAATTCTCTCCTCATCAAAAAACATGTGCTCTGTTCTGCAAAGTCCTATGCCTTCAGCACCAAAATCTCTTGCCGTTTTCGTGTCGAGAGGTGTTTCAGAATTAGTTCTTACTTTTAGTTTTCTAATATTATCTGCCCAACTCATCAATTTTGAAAAATCACCTGATATTTCTGGTTTTACTGTAGGAACATTTCCCAAAATTATTCTTCCTGTGGATCCATCTATAGTAATAATATCTCCTTCTTTAACCTCCATTGAAGAAGTCTTAAATATTTTTTGATCATAATTAATATCAATTTCACTTGATCCAGAAACACAAGGCCTGCCCATACCCCTAGCAACAACCGCTGCATGACTGGTCATGCCCCCTCTTGCCGTTAAAATTCCTTTTGCTGCGTGCATGCCTTGAATATCTTCAGGCGATGTTTCTACTCTAACTAAAATTGTATCTTGCATCATATTATTTAATCTTTCTGCCTCTTCCGATGTAAAGACCACTTTGCCACTTGCTGCTCCGGGAGATGCTGGAAGTCCATTAGCTATTACTTTAATAGGACTTTTATCATCTAACGTTGGGTGTAACAATGTATCTAAAGAATTTGGATCTATTCTTAAAACTGCATCATTTTTTGAAATTAATTTTTCTTTAACCATATCTACTGCAATTTTTACAGCAGATTTGGCTGTTCTTTTTCCTGAGCGCGTTTGTAAAATCCAAAGTTTTTTATTTTCAACTGTAAATTCCACATCTTGCATATCCTTATAATGTTTTTCGAGTTTTTTTAAAATTTTGAATAATTCAGAATAAACCTTAGGCATCGACTCTTGCATTGAAAGATCTTTTATTTTAGCATCTTTTCTTGCTTTTTTAGTTATGTATTGTGGTGTTCTGGTTCCTGCAACTACATCTTCTCCTTGTGCATTAATAAGATATTCTCCATAAATATCGTCTGATCCATCTGAGGGATTTCTGGTAAATACGACTCCTGTAGCACAATCATTTCCCATATTTCCAAAAACCATTGATTGTACATTAACTGCAGTTCCCCATTCGGCAGGAATCTGATTTAATTTTCTATAAACTTTTGCACGATTACTCTCCCAAGATAAAAATACT
>CACOXL010000032.1 GCA_902631135.1 uncultured Pelagibacteraceae bacterium | reverse complement strand
TTTATATTAATAAAAGAGATGAACAAACTTTGGGTGAATTGTTTACTTTTTTTATATTAGAAACAATTTTACTGGGCAAGGCTTTAAAAGTTAATCCATTTGATCAGCCTGCAGTAGAGTTAATTAAGATTGAAACAAAAAATAATTTTTAATTAGCTATAATAATTTTAGAAATCCCGTAGACTCTTTCATCAATTATATTAATTTTTTCAGAAATTTTTGAACTATCCTTTTTGTGTCTATGTATAATTAAAACTCCATTACTTTCTAAGATTTTATTGTCTTTTATTTTGTTAATTAAAATATTAAACCTTTCTTCTTTGTAAGGAGGATCTAAAAAAACAAGATCAAATTTATTTTGAAATAGATTTTTTTTTAAAAAGAAATCAAAACAATTTTTCTCTATGACATCACAATTTTTATTAGCATTAATTAAATTAATATTTTTTTTTAAAATATTCAAAATTTTGGAATAATTTTCTAAAAATACAACTTTTCTCGCACCTCTTGAGATACATTCTAAACCAAAAGATCCAGAACCAGCAAATAAATCTAAAATTTTGGAATCTTTAATTTCAATTTTAAACTTATTTGAATGTTCAATTAAATTAAATATCGACTCTTTTACCATGTCTCTCAATGGTCTTGTCATTTTATCTAATGGAAGATAAATTTTTTTACCCCTATAATTTCCACCAATTATTCTCATTATCCAATAACCTTATGACCAATATCTCTTCTAAAAAAACCATTTTCCCAATCAACCTCATTTATTAATTGTATAGCTCTTTCTCTACTTTTTTTAAATTCTTTGGACTTAATTACAAAATTTAATACACGTCCACCATTTGAGTAAATTTTAGAATTTTTTTCTTGGGTTCCAGCATGAAAAACAAATTCATCATGATTTAAGGAAATATTTTTTAAATTTTTAATTTCAATATCATTTGCATATTTTTCTGGATATCCTTTAGAACATAAGACAATGCATAAACTTTTATCATTACTCCAATCTAGTTTTAATAAATGTAATTTTTCATTGACACATGCATCTATGATTTCACCAAAATCTGATTTAAGCTTTGGGAGAATTGTTTGACATTCTGGATCTCCCATTCTCACGTTATATTCTATTAAAAAGGGTTCATTATCAACTATCATTAAACCAGCATATAAAAATCCTTTAAATTTAGTTCCTAAATCATTTAGACCTTTTAAAGTTGGATCAATAATTCTATTTAAAATTTTTTCATTTAAATCCTCGTTCTCAAGTCTAGAGGGAGAGTATGCCCCCATTCCACCTGTATTTTTTCCTACATCACCCTCAAGAGCTCTTTTATGATCTTGTGCGGTCCCAAAAGTTTTATAGGTTTTTCCGTCAGAAATAATAAAAAAACTCATTTCTTCACCTTTAAGAAATTCTTCAATTAAAATATTTTTTGCTTTTCCAAATTTACCTCCAAATATTTCTTTAGCTGCTTCGACAGAGGCATTTTTGTCTTCGCAGATATACACCCCTTTTCCAGATGCTAATCCATCTGCTTTGATAACTATTGGATAAATGCAATCATTAAAAAAATGTAAACTTTGTTTAAAATTTTCAAAAATACCAAATTTAGCTGTGGGAATTTTGTATTTTTCACAGAGTTTTTTTGTAAAAATTTTTGAACCTTCGAGTTGTGCAGCAATTTTGTTGGGACCAAAAACTTTTATATTATTCTTTTGAAAAAAATCTTCTATTCCCTCTACCAGGGGTTTTTCAGGACCAATAATGACTATTTCGATTTTTTTTTTAATTATAAAACTTTTAAGTTTTTCAAAATCACTGATATTTAGATCTACATTTTCAGCTATTGAATTTGTTCCAGCGTTACCAGGTATACAATAAATTTCGCTTATTTTGCTAGACTTTTTTAGCGCTTCACATAATGCGTGTTCTCTTCCACCACTTCCTATTATTCCAACTTTCATATAACAATATATAAACTAAAAATGTTAAAAAAATTAGCTAAAATAAAATATTTACCCAACAATTTTCAGATCCTGCAAGATGGAGATCATGTAATCTGCGCAATCTCAGGAAAAAAAATTCCATTAGAAAAATTAACATATTGGAATGTTGATTTACAAGAAGCATACTTTTCGTATGTGGAAGCTTCCATTAAAAGAGAAACTAAAGATTAATTATTTCCATCTATTGTGGGTCCAAATCCATTGATCAGGATTTTCTTTAATCATACTTTCTAAAACTTTATTTAAATCAAAAGTTATTTTTTCTAGACTCTCATTTTCTTTAAATTTAATAGGTTCGTACACTTTTAACTTAAAATTGTTATCTTTTAACCTCTCAATATATATGGGAACAATTCTACAATTAAATTTTTTAACAAATTGTGCCGGTATAGTAGTCGTATAGGCTTTCTTATTAAAAAGATCACATTTAATACCCTGAGAGACTCTTTGATCTATCATTAAAGCAATGGATGTTCCTTCTTTGAAAAGTTTTAATAAATCTTTTGTACCTGAAACACCTTTTTTGACTTGTTTTTTACATATGTATTTTTTTCTAATTTTTTCCATTATTGGATTTAAAAAAATATTATTTAGAGGTCTGTAAATAGCAGCTAGATCAATG
>CACOXL010000031.1 GCA_902631135.1 uncultured Pelagibacteraceae bacterium | reverse complement strand
AAAAATTATTTTAGAAAATTTGACGTCGTTTAGTTTATCTAGAGATTTTTAAGGACTTAAAAGGTTTTTGGACCAGCTACCATTTTCATTCAAAATATATTTTAATCTTTCGTGAATTCTATTGTCTCCATCTAACCAGAATTCAAAATTAGTTGGTTTCAATCTCCATCCAGACCAATGATTGGGTCTTGGAACATCATTCTTATCTTTATATTTTTCTTTAAATTCTTCTATTGCTTTTGTAAGCTCGTCCCTGCTTTTTAAGATACTACTTTGTTTGGAAGCCCAGGCTCCTATTCTGCTCTCATAAGCTCTGGAATTATAATACTCATCAGCTGTCTTATCACTTACCTGTTTTAAAGTTCCGGTTATTCTTATTTGTCTTAATAAGCTTTTCCAATGAAAACACATTGTAGCATTCGGGTTTTTTTTAATTTCATTTCCTTTTTGACTATTTAAATTTGTATAAAAAATAAATCCATCTTTATCAAAATCTTTAAGAAGAACCATTCTTACTGAAGGGACACCATCTCTTGTAGCTGTACCAAGGGCTAAGGCATTTGGATCATTTAATTCTTTCTTTTTAGCCTGTTCAAACCATTCATGAAATAATTCAAAAGGATTATCAAGATCTAAAAAGCATTTATTCAGCCCTAACGAGTTTTTTTGATTCATAATTTAAACAAAATAATCTATACAATATAAATAATGTCATTTAATACTTTTGGAAAGGTTTTTCGTTTCACCACTTGGGGAGAGTCCCATGGTCCTGCTATTGGTTGTATAATTGATGGCTGTCCACCCTTAATTCAATTAAAAGAAGCAGATATTCAAAAAGAGCTAAATAAGAGAAAACCAGGGCAATCTAAATTCACTACCCAAAGGAAGGAAAGTGATAAGGTTCAAATTCTTTCTGGAGTTTTTGAGGGTAAAACGACTGGAACTCCCATTTCATTGATTATTTATAATGAAGACATGCGTTCAAAAGATTACAACGAAATTAAAGATAAATTTAGACCTGGGCACGCTGATTTCACTTATTTTAAAAAAATATGGAATTAGAGATTATAGAGGTGGTGGTAGATCTTCTGCAAGAGAAACTGCTTCAAGAGTTGCTGCAGGAGCCATAGCTAAAAAAGTTTTAGAAAATAAATTAGGTAAAAAATTTAAAATCTCTGGAGCAGTAACCCAACTAGGCATACTAGGATGTGATACAACAAAGTGGGATAATAAAATAATTTATAAAAATCCATTTTTTTGCCCAGATAAATCAATGATAAAAATTTGGGAAAAATATTTGTTAAGTGTTAGAAAAGCAGGATCATCTTGTGGAGCAGTAATTGAGGTAAGAGCTAATGGTATTCCTGCAGGGTTAGGTGCTCCTATTTATTCAAAGTTAGATTCTGATATTGCATCAGCTTTGATGAGTATCAATGCAGTCAAAGGTGTGAATATTGGATCAGGTATGAATTCGGCACAGTTGACTGGAGAGGAAAATTCAGATGAGATTTCACAAAGTAAAAAAGTAACTAAATTTAAATCAAATAATGCAGGTGGTATTCTTGGAGGTATTTCTTCAGGTCAAGAAATAATTGTTTCTTTTGCTGTAAAGCCCACATCGTCAATTTTAAAAAGTAGAAAAACCATAAATAAATTTGGAAAAAATACCAGTATTACAGTAAGAGGAAGGCATGATCCATGTGTAGGTATTAGAGCTGTGCCAGTTGGAGAAGCAATGCTTTCATGTGTTTTATTAGACCACTATCTAATGAATAAAGCTCAATGCAGTTAATCAAATTATTTTTGTTTTTGAAGAACTATATTTGAATTAAGTAAATCTAAAACTTTTTCTTCAATTGAATTTGAGTCAAGATTTGCCATTTTATACATGTTGTCTGGTGTGTCTTGATCAATAAAAATATCTGGCAATGTCAACGATCTAAATTTTAAATTTGAGTCCAATAAACCCTTTTTTGTTAAAAAATTCACTACGTGAGAACCAAAACCTCCGATTGAGCCCTCCTCAATTGTCATAATTGCTTCGTGGGTTGTAGCTAGTTGCCAAATTAAATTTTCATCTAAAGGTTTTGCAAATCTTGCATCAACAACGGTGATGTTAACACCTTTTTTAATTAAATTCTCTGCAGCTTTCAAAGTTTCATTTAATCTTGCTCCAAAATTTAAAATTACTAATTTTTTTCCTTCTTTGATAATCTTAGATTTACCTATTTCAATTTTTTCATTTATTGACGGTAAAACAGAACCTATTCCTGTGCCTCTAGGATATCTAAATGCACAGGGTCTATCATTTATCTCTGTTGAGGTGTTTATCATTCTCACAAGTTCAGCTTCATCACTAGCGGCCATTACAATAAAATTTGGCAAAGTTGCTAAATAAGTTGTATCGAAACTTCCAGCATGTGTTGGTCCATCTGCGCCAACTAACCCTGCTCTATCTATCGCAAATCTTACCGGTAGGCTTTGAATAGCCACATCGTGAACAACTTGATCATAAGCTCTTTGAAGAAATGTAGAATAAATAGCAGCATAAGGTTTAAAATTTTCAGTAGCTAAACCTGCCGCGAATGTGACAGCATGTTGTTCAGCAATTCCGACGTCAAAAGTTCTATCAGGAAATTCTTTACGAAAAATATCTAGA
>CACOXL010000030.1 GCA_902631135.1 uncultured Pelagibacteraceae bacterium | reverse complement strand
ATCAAAGAAGTAAGACTTAAAGGAGATTCTGCTGTTTTGAAATATGAAAAAAAATTTAATAAGAATAAAACGATTATTCCCTCTAAAAATCAAATTTCCAAATCTATTTCTTCTCTAGATAGTAAGGTAAAAAAGGCTATAGATTTAGCTTACAATAGAATTTTAAAATTTCATTCATTGCAAAAATTTAGAAACATTTCATACGTTGATAAGTACAAAAATAAACTTGAGTATAAATATTTGCCAATCTCTTCTGTTGCAATTTATGTACCTGGTTCTACTGTATCTTATCCATCAACAGTTTTACATAATGCTATTCCAGCAATTGTTGCAGGTGTTAAAAGAGTAGTAATGATCAATCCAGGTTATAAGGGTAAACAAAATCCAGCTGTATTATACGCTGCAAAAAAATGTAAAATTAAAGAAATTTATTCGATTGGAGGTCCATCTGCAATTTCGGCAATAACTTATGGAACAAAAAATTAAACGAGTAGATAAAATAGTTGGACCTGGCAATGTATATGTGGCGGCAGCACAAAAATTTGTATCTGAGGATATTGGTGTCCCAGCCTTAACAGCAGGACCTTCAGAAATTTTAGTAGTAGCTGATAAAAATTCTAATCCTGAGTGGGTTGCGAGTGATTTAATTGGTCAGGCTGAACACGATAACTTGGCACAGTGTATTCTTATTTCAAAAGATAAAAGTTTATTAAATAAAGTTAATACCGAGATATTGAAACAACTAAAAGAACTTCCACGAAGTTCAGTTGCTAGAAAAAGTCTAAGTGATAATGGAATTCTAATATATATTAATTCTGATACTCAAATTATAAAAACTGTAAATAAGATTGCACCAGAGCATCTAGAGTTAAATATAAAAAATTATAAAAAAATAGTTTCTAAGATTAAAAACTCAGGATCAATTTGTTTGGGTAAATATGCCGTAATGGCTATGACTGATTATAATGTTGGGTCCAATCATGTCTTACCAACAAATGGTTCAGCAAGGTATTCAAGCGGGATAAGTGTAAATGAATTTTATAAAAGAATTTCATATATAAATTTAACAAAAAAGGGCATTGAAAATCTTGGGTCATCAGTTATAACTCTTGCAAATTACGAGGGTTTGGCTGGACATGCTTTATCCGTAAAAAAAAGAATTAGGAGAAAATAAATTTGTCAAAACAAGATTTACTTGAATTTAAAGGTAAAGTAACTGATCTTTTACCTAATGCAATGTTTAGAGTTCAATTAGAAAATGGTCATACGGTTACAGCTCATACAGCAGGTAAATTGAGAAAAAATAGAATTAGAGTGTTACAAGGAGATAATGTAACTGTAGAAATGACTCCTTACGATTTAACCAAAGGAAGGATCATTTTTAGAGGATAATTTATATGGGACTGTGGTGTAAGTGGTCTGCACGAACGCCTGAAAAGCGTTAGGCTATAAGTTCGATTCTTATCGGTCCCACCTTTAATCTTTGATCAAATTATCATCTTGAAATAAATTAAAAACGAACTAACCTCAAATTAATAATAAATAACAAAAGGACTAGTAAAGAAGATGAGTACATTAAAAGGAACTGTTAAATGGTTTAACGGGAAAAAAGGCTTTGGATTTATCGAAAGAGAAGACAAAGAAAAAGATGCGTTTGTGCATGCAAGTGCAGTAAAAGCTGCGGGAATGAGATATCTTAATGAAGGAGATAAATTAGAATTTACTCTTGAAGATGGCCCTAAAGGTCCATCAGCTGTAAATTTAAAAAAATTAGACTAATCGTAAAATTTATAAAAGGGCGTTTTTCTATAAATTAGATCAACGTCCTTTTCTTTTATGGGTTGAATAATTTCAATATTTGTTTAAAAAACTGCCATGATTATGAATATTAAATTTAAAGTAATTTCAAACAGCTCTCACAGAATCTGTTTCCATAGCCTATAGGCTATTTATTTATAATATAATTTTAAATTCACATAAAAATAATATAAAAACAAAGGATGCCTGGGTGGTGTAACGGTTAGCACGAAAGTTTGTGGAACTTTAAGTTTGAGTTCGATTCTCAGCCCGGGTACCAAAAAATGAATAAAGAAAAAAAATTAGTTCCTGGATTACCTTCAGGATTTGAAGATCGTTGGGATAAAAAGATTCTTATCAAAAAAAAGCTTTTAAAAGCTATTGAGAATAATTTTATCAAATTTGGAGCAGAAGCTCTCGAAACTCCTTCGTTCGAAATTGCAGAAAACATTGGATCTTTTTTGGCAGAAGATGAGGCCAATCCCATGTCCGATGTATTCTCATTTGAAGATGGAGACAAAAATATAACTCTTCGTTACGATCTCTCAAGCCCACTTGCAAGATTTTATGCTCAAAACAATCAAGAACTTCCATCAATTTTCAAGCGATATCAAATTCAAAATGTATTCAGAAATGAAAAAGCCGGAAATGGTCGATATAGAGAATTTATGCAAGCAGATTTTGATATTGTTGGAAATGTTAATCCTGCTCAAGCAAATGCAGAACTTTGTAATTTAATATCAAACACACTTGCAGATTGTGGATTAAAAAAAGATCAATTTACAATTAATGTGAGTAATAGAAAAATAGTTCAAGGTTTAATTGATGATTTAAAAATATCAGAGGACAAGCAAATAAAAGTAATTAGGGCAATTGATAAATTAGATAAACCAGGTTTTGGTTTAAAGGGTGTTGAAGATCTTCTTAAAAAAGAGAGAAAAGATAAAAGTGGTGCAATCACCAAGGGTGCAGATTTAAATGATGAGCAAGCTTCTCAAATACTTAATTTTCTAAAAATTAAAGATTTAAAAGAATTAAAAGAAACTTTAAAAAATCCATTATCTCAAGAGGGTATTTGTGAATTAGAGGAATTATATAAAATACTTGGTTATGGAAAAAATAAAGATCAAGTTAGAAACAACTTCTGTATAGTGAGAGGTCTCTCATACTATGATTCTTTTATTGTTGAAACAAATTTAAATTTCAAAGTTACAAACAATAAAGGCAAGGAGATTGATATAGGAAGTATTTGTTCAGGAGGAGCCTATGCAAAGCTTATCTCGAGATTTAAAGGTGTAGATATTCCAGGTACTGGAATTAGCTTTGGAGTTGACCGACTGTTGTTTGCTTTAATGCAATTGGATCAAATAAAAGTAGATAGTAAAAAACCAGTTTTGATTTGTGTAATGGATGAAAAATATCTTAAAAATTATTATGAAATTTTAGACCTATTAAGAAATAACAATATAAATGCTGAAATTTTTTTAGATACAAAGAAAAATTTGGGTAAGCAACTAACCTTAGCAAATAAACGTGAGTTAGATGTAGCTATAATATGTGGCGAAAATGAATTTAAAGAAAATACAGTGACCGTAAAAAATCTTAAAGGTG
>CACOXL010000029.1 GCA_902631135.1 uncultured Pelagibacteraceae bacterium | reverse complement strand
TCAGATCCGTCTTCACTTCTTATCGCCCAACCAGCAATCAAACCTCCAATTTTATCTTCAGCTATTTCTTTACCAGTTAATACACCAACAACTCCTGATGATTTTAAAGCTTTTGAGGTATCTACACTTTTAATTTTTGCTCTAGCGTGTGGAGATCTAACAAATACTGCATATGTCTGATTAGCTATATTAATATCTGCTGTATATCTTCCTTTTCCTTGTAAAAATCTTGTATCTTCTTTTCTTTCTACTCTAGATCCAACTAAACTTGCCATTTTTATTTTCTCCTTTCGTTAAATTACATTTTTGTTGCAGCTTCTTTAACTGCAGCAACTATATTTTGATAACCAGTGCATCTACAGATATTGCCCTCTAGCCATTCTCTAATTTCTTGATCACTTGGATTTTTCTTTGTTTGTAAAAGATCAACTGCACTCATAACCATGCCTGGTGTACAATATCCACATTGTAATCCGTGAGTTTTTTTAAATGCTGCTTGCATTGGATGAAGCTTTCCATCTTTAGCTAAGCCTTCAATAGTTGTTACTTTAGATCCTTCAACATCTGCTGCTAATGTAGAACAACTTTTTATTGATTTACCATTAACATGAACAACACATGCTCCACATTGGCTAGTATCACATCCAACATGTGTGCCTGTTAAATTTAAATTATCTCTTAAAAAAACTGATAAAAGTGTGTGGTCTGGAACCTCTTTACTGACCTTTTTACCATTTACTTCTAATGTTACTTTTGTCATCAAGTGTCTCCTTCCTGATTAGATTCTTAGTACACCACAAGTAATATTGAGAAGCAATTATTAATTTTGTAAAATTTCTACCTCTACTAGAAATTTAAATTATATTTATTTTGATTTTTCAAAGTTTTTAAAAAAACAAATAGACCAAAATTGCTAAGATTGTCAAAGCACCAGCGTAAATTAAAATTTTTTGATTTTGTTTTTTAGATTTAACTTCAGTTGTTTGATCGATTTTTTCTTCAGGCATCTGTTTACCAGATGAACTTTCATCAGTCGAAATTAGTTCTGAAAATTTTCCAAAAAAAACATCTGCCATTTTCTTTGCTGTCATATCTATTAATCTAGATCCAACCTGTGCAATTTTACCACCAACATTAGCTTCAACTTCATAAGTTAGATTAGTTCCTTTTTCATTGTCTTCTAATTTAACTGTTGCCTCTCCTGATGCAAAACCAACTGGTGAATTACCAGAACCGGTAATTTTATAACTATTAGGAGGGTCAAGATCTGTAAGCTCAATATCTCCAGTAAAACTAGCATTAAATGGACCAATTTTATTGGTAGCTGTTGCAGTAAATTCTGTATCAGAATTTTTTGTAAATTCTTCGCACCCAGGGATTGCTTGTTTTAAAATTTCAGGATCATTCAGAGCTTCCCACACTTTTTCTTTAGATAAATTAATTTGATAGGATCCAGAAAGTTTCATATTATATTTATATATAAAATTTTATGGATGATAAAACAAAAAAAGAATTACAGTCTGCAACTTTTGATAGATTAATTAATCACCTTAGAGAGAGAAAAGATGTTCAAAACATTGACTTAATGAATCTTGCAGGATTTTGTAGAAACTGTTTGTCAAAATGGTACAGGGAAGAAGCTGAAAAAAAAGGAATTGCTATTTCAGATCCAGATGCAAGGGAGCATGTTTATGGAATGCCTTACTCTGAATGGAAAGATAAATACCAAAAATAATTATTTTTCTTTTAACCTTGGAAATAATTCAACAAAATTACAAGGTTTATGATTTACATCTAACTGATGTTTTAAAATTCCATCCCAAGCATCTGTAACCCCACCAGAGGAACCTGGAAGAGCAAAAACATATTTGCCATTTGATAGAACTGCGCAAGCTCTTGATTGTATAGCTGAAGTTCCAACTGTTTTTAAACTTATATTTCTAAATACTTCTCCAAAACCAGGAATATGTTTGTCGGCAATTTCGTTTAATGCTTCTGGAGTTATATCTCTACCAGTTAAACCTGTTCCACCAGTTGTGATGATGGTATCAATTTTTTCATTTTGAAGCCACTCTTTTAATATCATAACTATTTCATCCTTATTATCTTTACATATTTTTCTATCAATTAAGTTATGATTAGCTTCTTTAATCCTATTAACTAAAATTCCACCAGATTTATCATTATCAATTGTTCTGGTATCTGTTACAGTTAATAGTGCAATATTTACTTTCATAAAAAAAATTTTATATGATTATATTACCAGTATTATTTTTTATAACAGCTATTTTATACTCTAGTGTTGGTTTTGGTGGAGGGTCTACCTACCTGGCCTTATTACTTATTTGGGATATTCCTTATTACATTTTTCCAATCATTGCACTTTTGTGTAATATCATAGTTGTTTCAGGTAATTCTTTTAACTACATTCGTGCTGGTAATCATAATTTTAAGTTATTACTCCCTTTTTTGATAGGATCAGTACCATTAGCCTTTTTTGGTGGAACATTAAAAATGGATAAAGATATTTTTGAAATTCTTTTATTTTTTGTTCTTTCTATTGCAGGTATTTTATTACTAATTAATAACAAATCTTATGAAAATAATAATTTAATTATCAAAAAATTAAATCTCTTTATTTCTCTATCAATTGGTTCGATCTTAGGATTAATTTCTGGGATTGTAGGTATAGGAGGTGGAATATTTTTAAGTCCAATTCTTTTTTTACTTAAAGTGGAAAAACCTAAGATAATTGTTACAACGGCATCTTTATTTATATTAATCAATTCTATTTCAGGAATATTGGGACAGCTTACAAAAGAAAATATTTTAACTGAACTATCAAGCTATATACCTTTATTCGTAAGTGTCTTTATAGGTGGACTTTTGGGCAATTATTTAAACTTAAAAATTTTTACTAGTAGAGTTTTAGCTATAATAACCTCTCTATTAGTTATCTTTGTATCAATAAGAATGGGTGTTAGAATTTTTTTGTAAATTATATTTGATTAATTTTTAAATTTAAAATATATTTATTTTGCCGATTTGATCCTATTGCGGGCATAACAGCTAAAACGGAAATCCCATAATAATCAATCAGCGGGCATTTGAACTATATTGTGCGCCTAGCATAATGCTGAAGTACTAAAAAAGTGAGGATATTATGGATATTAATTTTTTTAAACAAACTAGAATTTTAGATGGGGGAATGGGTCAAGAGCTTCTTGCAAGAGGTATGGAACCCAACGGAACTTTATGGAGTGCAAATGCATTACTTCAAGATAAATATCATCAACTTTTATTGGACACTCATTTAGACTTTATAAAGGCAGGTGCTGAAGTGATTGTGACAACTACATTTACTACCAGAAGGACAAGATTAAGGGACAATAATGTGGAGGATAAATTTGAATATCTAAATAATAAGGCAGGCGAAATTGCTCAAAAGGCAAAAAAACTCTATCCAAATACATTGGTAGCTGGAGGGTTGCCACCTCAATATTTAACCTATGAAGCTGACACAAGACCAGAAAATGAAATCAGGGATGATTTCTACCGTCAAGCAAAAATTCTTAATCCATATGTAGATTT
>CACOXL010000028.1 GCA_902631135.1 uncultured Pelagibacteraceae bacterium | reverse complement strand
CAATCAACTTAATTGTTTTTTTTGACTTGTTTTTTAGATCAATTATATATTCTGGAATTATAAGTTTTGTATCTGAAACTATATCTATCTTCATTTTATTTTTTTTTTCAAAATAAGTTAAATCATCGATAAAATTTTCTTTTAAAAAGTCTGATATTTTTTCACAAACTTTCACTTCTACAAATTTTGCTTTATTCAATACAGCATTCAATTCTACAATTTTAAGTAATTTTTGTGCAAAAGACTCATCAGTCAAATTAACTTTCCATTTAATAGCACTTTCTCTAAGCCTCTGTCTGGACATTTCAAGTAATCCAAAGTTACTTATTCTGCCAATTTGAATTCTTGCTCTGTCTATTCTACATTTTTCTTTTAATCTTCTTTCAACTAATTTTCTATTTCCATAATTTAACATATCTATAAAATCAATTATAATTAATCCTGATAAATCTCGAATTTTTATTTGTCTTGCAATTTCGTCTGCAGCTTCTAAATTTGTATCTAGTGCTGTGCTTTCAACATTTTTTTGTTTAATTGAACTTCCTGAGTTAATGTCAATAGATACTAATGCTTCTGTAGGGTTTATAACTAAATATCCTCCTGAATTTAATTTTATTTCTGACTCGAATATTTGATTTAATTTTTGTTCAATTCCTTCTTCAATAAACAGTGGAACTTTACCTCTATATTTTTTAATTTTTTTTACATGTGAAGGCATAATCATTTTCATAAAGTTTTGAGCTTTTTTATATCCTTCATTTCCTTCTACAATTATATTTTTTGTATTTTCATCATACATATCTCTGAGAGTTCTGTTAATAATTTCACTTTCTTGATGTATTAATGAAGGAGCTATAGAGTTAAGAGCATTATCTTTTATTTGGTTCCATGTATTTATTAAAGTATCCAAGTCATGACTAATCTCATTTTTTGTCTTATTGCTACCAGCAGTTCTTACTATTAAACCCATTTCTTTGGGTATTTCTATTTCATTTAAGATTGATCTAATTTTCTTTCTTTCAACTGGATTAAAAATCTTTCTCGAAATACCTCCCCCTTTAGGAGTATTAGGCATTAAAACAATATATTTACCCGCTATCGAAATGAATGTGCTTAAAGCTGCACCTTTTTGGCCTCTTTCATCCTTGATTACCTGCACTAATATCACTTGGTTAGGTTTAATTACTTCCTGAATTTTATATCTTTTAAATTTATAATTATTTTTCTTTTCCTTTTCATGTTCATTATTATTTTTTTCTTCAGTTTGTTGTTTATCTATTGGATCTTCAGTTTCTAATTTTCCTTCAGCTAAATTTTCTTCTTCTTTTGCTTCAATTTGTTTAGAAAGTTCTTCTCTGGCTTTTTCTTCCTCTTGTTTTATCTTTTCTAGATCACTTTTTGGAATTTGATAGTAATCAGATTGAATATCATTAAATGATAAAAAACCATGACGTTCTCTTCCAAAATCTATAAAGGCAGCCTGAAGAGAGGGTTCAATTCTGCTTACTTTACCTAAATAAATATTATTTTTAATTAGATTATTTTTTAAACCTTCGTACTCGTAATCTTCAATATTACTCTCTGATTTAAGTACAACTCTAGTTTCGTTGGGATGCGATGCATCAATGTATAAATTCTTTTCCATAATGTTTTATTTAATTGTTTCATAAAAACTTAATATTTTAAAATTTTGTATTCTTATGCCTTATCTTTAACAAATTCCAATATATAATGGAATCAAAATGAGTAAAATCTTAAAAAATATATCTTTAATTTTTATTGGTTTTTTACTGATATTCTCAATTATAATTTTAGGGGTATTATGGAGTTTCTCTAGCAATATACCTGATTATAAATTTTTGAAGAATTATAAACCTCCAGTATCTAGTAAAGTTTATTCAGGAAATGGTGATTTAGTTGCAGATTTTTCAAAAGAAAAAAGAATTTTCATTCCTTATAGCTCAATTCCAAAAAATGTCATAAATGCCTTTTTATCAGCAGAGGATAAAAATTTTTTTTCTCACCCAGGGGTTGATGCCAAGGGTGTATTGAGAGCTATTATAAATAATGTAAAAAATGTTATTACATCAAATAGACTGGAAGGTGCATCGACAATCACTCAACAGGTTGCTAAGAATTTTCTATTAACTAATGAGGTAAGTTTAAATAGGAAGATTAAAGAAGCAATTTTAGCATTTAGAATTGAAAGGGCTTTAACAAAAGAGAGAATATTAGAACTTTATTTAAATCAAATTTATCTAGGTAGTGGAGCATATGGTGTAGCTGCCGCAAGCTTGGAGTATTTTGATAAATCAATTAAAGAACTTAATTATGAAGAGGCTGCACTTTTAGCCGCCTTACCTAAGGCACCAAGTAAGTATAATCCCTATAAGAATATTGAATTAGCTAAATTTAGAAGAAATTTAGTTTTAAAGAACTTATTAGATAATAGATTTATTGATAATAATGAGTATCAAATTTTAAAAGATAAAGAAATTTTACTTAAAAAAACAAAAAAAGTTTTTTTAGAAGATGCTCAATATTATATTGAAGATGTTAGAAAAAGTATTATTGAAAAATTAACCTATGAAAAAGTTTATGGACAGGGTTTTAATATTAATACTCCTATAAATTTGGAATTACAAAAAATCGCAACTGACTCTTTAAGAAATGGTTTAATAGCATATGATAAAAGAAAAGGGTGGCATGGGGTTTTAAAAAACAAAAAATACAATGCTAATTGGAGTCAAAATTTAAACGAATATAAATTAGAAAAATCAATTAATTGGAATTTAGCTATAATTAAAAAAGTGGAACAGTTTTCTATTGAAATAGAAACTAAAAATAAGATAAGCGGAATAGTCGACTATAGTGATATTTCTTGGACCAAAAAAGAGTTTAATGAATTGGTTAAACCTGGAGATATAGTTTATGTAGAAAAAATTAAGGGAAATAAATATAGCCTTAGACAGATCCCTAAAATCAACGGAGGGATTGTTGTAATGGATCCTTATTCTGGGAGAGTAGTGGCTTTGAGTGGAGGTTTTAGTTTTAAAAGTAGTGAATTTAATAGAGCCTCCCAAGCTTTGCGACAACCAGGTTCAGCATTTAAACCTTTTGTTTATGCATTAGCATTGGAAAATAATTATACACCCTCATCATTAATTTTAGATGCACCTTTAGTTTTAGATCAAGGATCTGATCAAAAAATGTGGAAACCAGAAAATTATGGAAAAAAATTTTATGGGCCTTCAACATTAAGAGTTGGATTAGAGAAGTCGAGAAACCTTATGACAGTAAGAATTGCTCAAAATTTAGGGATAGATAAAATTGTAAATTTTTCAAAAAAATTAAAAATTTATGAAAAACCTCAAGAATTGTTATCTATTTCTTTAGGCTCTACAGAAACAACTTTACTAAAATTAACATCAGCATATTCCGCTTTTGTCAATGGTGGAAAATTAGTAGAACCAATCTTAATAGATAGAGTTCAAGATAGTGAGGGTAATACAATTGTTAATAATGACAAAAGATATTGTTTAGACTGTGATCAAATCTCTTTTACTAGTAAAATCTACCCTAAAATAGAAGATAGGTATGAACAAGTCTTCTCAAATCAAACTGCTTACCAAATTACATCAATACTTGAAGGCGTGATACATAGAGGAACTGGAAAAAAATTAAAAAAATTAAAATTAAATCTTGCTGGAAAAACAGGAACCACTAATGAAAATACTGATGCATGGTTTATTGGATTTACTTCTAGCTTTGTTATAGGTGTTTATGTTGGAATGGACAGTCCATCTCCATTAGGAAAATTTGAAACAGGATCAAAAACTGCACTACCTATTTTCGAAAATTTTATAAAAGATGCTATTAAAAAATCTGATGCAAGGCCCTTTAAAGTAGCTGATGGTATAACCATGATGGTAGTTGATCCATTGACAGGTCAAAAAGCCAAACTTACTTCTAAGAACACAATTATGGAAGTATATAAAAGTTCAAAT
>CACOXL010000027.1 GCA_902631135.1 uncultured Pelagibacteraceae bacterium | reverse complement strand
AATTATAAATTACTTCATTTTAGACTACTCTGTTTCTATGCATGGATTTGGAGGAGGTGCTTTTTATAAGTTATTTATCAATTCAATGAATATTCCTGAATTATTTGTCTTATTTTCAATTATATCATTAGTTTTACTATTTTGTTTTTTAGATATAAAAATTGAAAATTATTTTGTGCTGATTTTATTTTTTTTCCTTTATTCTTTACCAATACTTTATCAAAAATATTATGATCCATTATTTTTAATCATTTTGTTTTCTTTATTGAATTTCAATAAAGATATTAATATGAACTTTTTAAATTATAAGTATTTAATATTTCCTATAATATATTTTTCTTCATTCTTTTTGTTTGCATTGTATTATTATTCTTAATGGAATTTAAAAATTTTTTTAGTGATAATTTAGAAAAAGATATAGAGCTAAAAAAAAGGATATTTCATTTTATAATAAAAAATTTAGACAATTCAATTTTTAGTCTTTATAGCTTTAATGAATTTAAAAAAATATATTTTAATAATAAAAAACATATTTACATAGATTTTGTTAATAATGATATTAATTGTTTATTAACATACTTAAATAAAGAAAATGAAAATCAATTAAAAAAAAACATTTTGAAGTTTTTTTTTAGAAATCCTTTAAAACTTATAATTTTTATTATTAATCCAATTAATTTATTTAAAGATATTAAACCTCCAAAAGATTATTTGCAGTTATTCCATTTTGTAAATTTGAACTTAAAATTAATAGATAGAAAAACAAAATATGAGTCTATTAACTGTGTTCACAAAAAAGTTATTAATAATGAATATAAAGGTATTTATGTAATATATAAAAATTCTAATATTTACGCTAAAAAATTTTATCAGAATAATCAATTTGAAAAATATAAAAAAAATTTTTTTTACACTTTAGCTATTAAAAAATTTTAAATTTTCTAAAAAAATTAATTTTTATTGAAATTAGATAAAAAAAACATTTTATA
The DNA here is from genome assembly GCA_902631135.1 of uncultured Pelagibacteraceae bacterium. GTDB lineage: Bacteria > Pseudomonadota > Alphaproteobacteria > Pelagibacterales > Pelagibacteraceae > Pelagibacter. Next base: position 3,223 of record CACOXL010000027.1, on the reverse strand, counting down.
ATTAAATCAAATTTATTGCCTGTAGTTTTTGACTCCCCACTTCTTCTATCTAATTCAATAAAAGGTAATTCAATAATCTTTAAATTATTTAATTTTGCATCTACTAATAATTTTATAAAATAATCACCGTAATAACCTTTTAATTTATGATTTTTTAGAAAGTTTTTTTTTATTAAGATAAAACCACTAGTGTAATCATATAAATCTTTATATAAAAAAAAGTTACATAATTTATTTAGATATATACTTAATTTATCAATCGTTTGGGCTGAATATTTTTCGTTTTGAAAATATCTTTTACTTTCTTTTAAAAATCTTGAAAAAAAAATTAGATCATAATTTTTTTCATTCGTTTTATTGATCATTTCATTTATATAATTTGGTGGATGTGAGTAATCTGCATCAAGCCAAATGATATTTTCATATTTTGATGCATTAATGCCTGAATTAAGTGAATCAACTAAACTATTTTTCAATTCAGATCTTATAATTAAATTCAAATTGTTTATTGTATTTTTTAACTCATTGATTTGTTCTATAGTTCCATCCTTTGATCCATCATCTACGACAATTATTTCAAATTTTAGATCTTTATTAAAAAAAATTTTATAGATATCTTCAATCAAATTTCTAATATGACCAGCTTCATTAAAAGTTGGAAGTATTATTGAATAAGTGTTATTCTTATTACTTTGCATATTTAAAACACAAGATGATTAAACAAATCAAATATAAGAAAGACATCTTTGCATATATTTTTAAAATTACAAATAAAAATGGTGTCAATTTTTTTACTCCTAAAAAAATAACTCAACAAGTAGGAATATTAAATCATAAAAAGGGTCATAAGATTAATCCTCATGTTCACTTTAAAAATCCAAGAAAAATAATTTATACAACAGAAGTTTTAGTTATTTTAAAAGGAAAAGTAAGAGTAGATTTTTTTAATAAACAAAAAAAATATTTATTTAGCAAAATTTTGAATAAAGAAAATATTATAATTTTTGTTAAAGGAGGTCATGGATTTGAAATTTTACAAGATGCAAAAATTATAGAAGTGAAACAAGGACCTTATAATCAAATAAATGACAAAATTGTTTTCCCCTCAAAAATTAAAAAAAAAATCATAAGATAATATGAATAATTATTGTTGAGACACGAAACAATAAGATAGTATACTCAATAAATAATCAAACCATAGAAGATGATGGTAAACATATAAATTTTATAAGACTTATTAAAATTAGAAAATAAGTCTTCAGATGACACCAAAGAAAAAATAAAATAATTTTACTTATTATCCTTGTTGAATTATAAATATTAGCATAAACACTCATGAAATTCATTAATGCCCTCGTGGTGAAATTGGTAGACACAAAGGACTTAAAATCCTTGCCGCTTGCGGAGTGCCAGTTCGAGTCTGGCCGAGGGCACCATTAAATGAAAAAAAATCAAATTATTTCAGATACAAATCAAAAATCACTCAAAATTAAATCTCAATTAATTAAAATATTAATTAAAAATAAATTTATCAAATCAAATATTACAATTGTTATAGGTGGAGATGGTTTTATGCTCCAAACTTTAAAAAGAAACAAAAATTCAAAAAAGTTTTTTTATGGAATAAATTCTGGAAACTATGGTTTTTTGATGAATAAGTTTTCCTCTAAAAATATCATAAGAAATTTATTAAAAGCAAATATGATTTCGATCTCACCTTTGGAAATGATTGTAAGAAATAATAAAAATCAATTAAGAAAATCTTTAGCGATAAATGAGGTTTCAATATTAAGACAAAGTAGACAAGCTGCATCTTTATCAATAAATCATGGGTCTAAAAAAATAATAAAAAAATTAGTTTCTGATGGAGTACTCGTATCAACACCTGCAGGAAGTACAGCTTATAATCTTTCAGTTCATGGACCCATATTAAGTTTGAATTCAAAAAAATTATCCATCTCACCTATTAGTGCTTTTAGACCACGTAGATGGAAAGGGAAAATTGTTAGTGATAAATCAAAAATTACAATTAATAATCTCAATCCAAAAAAAAGACCAATAAGTGCAGTGGCTGATAATATTGAAGTAAGAAATGCAAAAAATATTATTGTTAAAACAAATCAAAAAATAAAGTTTAATCTTCTATACGATAAAAATAAAAGTCTTCAAAAAAAAATTAAAATTGAGCAATTACGTAGAGAAACATCTTAATGGTGCCCCCGCACGGATTCGAACCGCGGACCTATTGATTACAAATCAATTGCTCGTGCAGAATTCTACGTTGGCACATAATACTTATACACGATTCACACTCTAAAACATAATCCTCTGCAACACTACTGCAACAACATAGGAGGATAAATGGCAACTTTCTATAAGAGAATGGGTAAATGGGGAGTATGGATAAGACGTTCATTCCATAAGCCTATACACAAAACATTTGCATCAAAACAAGATGCACAACGTTGGGCTAGAGAAACTGAACGCTTGATTGAGGTAGGTCAGTTTGTAGATTTGTCAGAAGCAAACAAGACTACACTCAAAGAATTACTTGAACGTTATGAGCGTGAAGTATCTGCAAAGAAGCGTACCACCGCAGATAAATATTTAATCAAAAATATTATGCGGCACGAGATAGTATCAAAGGTCCTGGCGCACATATCAACAACAGACGTAGCCAAGTTCCGCGATGAGAGATTAAAAACTATTAGCGGCAGTTCTTGTAATCGTGAATTAAGTATATTGAGCGATTGTATCAAAAGAGCAATCAATGAGTGGGGGTGTTACATACGAGAGAACCCAGTCAAACCTAATTTACGTTGTAAGGAAAATAACAAACGGAATAGACGACTGGAAGCTGGGGAGTACGAGAAGCTTATGAGTTCCTGTAAAAGCAATAGAGCGTTTTGGTGTCCAGTAATTGACTTTGCAATACATACTGGAATGCGTAGAGGGGAATTATTAAACATCACTTGGGATATGGTCCAATGGGATAAAAAGTTTATTAAATTACCCGCACATATTACCAAAACTAATAGGGACAGAAACGTACCGCTTCAACCTCACGCCATAGAAATATTGCAAAACTTACCTCGGTCCCTGGGCGGTAAGATATTTCCCATAGGCATAAAAAACTTTGAGCGTAGTTGGAGGGCAATCTGTAAGAGAGCATCTATAACTGGATTAAGATTTCACGACTTAAAACGTGAGGCGGTGTCCAGGT
>CACOXL010000026.1 GCA_902631135.1 uncultured Pelagibacteraceae bacterium | reverse complement strand
GTTGTTTATGAAATAAATCAGGAAAACAATACTAAGGATATTTTATCAGCAAAAGAGCAGGAAGTTTATATGGGAGAGGTGCCCATGATGACCAATAGTGGTACATTCATAACGAATGGTGTGCAAAGAGTTGTGGTAAACCAAATGCATAGAAGTCCCGGAGTTTTTTTTGATCATGATAAGGGTAAAACTCATGCAAGCGGAAAATTATTATTTAACTGTAGAGTAATTCCTAACAGAGGATCATGGTTAGATTTTGAATATGATGTAAAAGATTTTTTGTATTTTAAAATTGATAGAAAGAAAAAAATATTAGCTTCAACATTATTGTTAGCTCTAGGATATTCTAAGGCGGAAATGATCAATGAATTTTATGATAGTGAGCTTTATCAACTTGACTCGAAAACAAAAAAATGGAAGACAAAATTTAATCCTGAGAATTATAAAGCAAAAAATTATTCTGAAGAAGTTTTAGATGCTAAAAATGAAAAAGTTGTAATTAAACTTGGTGACAAGATAAATTATCTTACTGCTAAAAAATTGTCAAATGAAGGCTTAAAAGAAATTTTAGTTTCAAATCAATCTTTACTTGGAAAGTTTTTACATGAAGATATTGATTTAAATAATGCTGAGAAAGAAATATTAAAAATTGGAACTGAGTTAAATGAAACTATAATTAATAAAATTTTAGAATCAAATATATCAAAAATAAAAATTTCAGTAACCAATCCAATAAATAAAGGACCATATCTATTAAGCACAGTTTTTAATGATAAAAATAATACTAAAGATGAGGCAATCACTGAAATCTATAAAATGTTGAGACCTGGCGAACCTCCAACTATAGAAATTGCAACACAGATTTTTAATAATTTATTTTTTAGTTCTGATAGATATGATTTGTCTGATGTGGGTAGAGTTAAAATGAATTCACGACTAAATTTAGAATGTTCAGATAAAATCACAATTTTAAGAAACGATGATATCATAGCAATAATTCATAAAATGTTAGAATTACGAGATGGTAAAGATGATGTAGATGATATTGATCATTTAGGTAATAGAAGAGTAAGGTCTGTAGGTGAATTGGTAGAAAATCAAGCTCGAATAGGTGTTTATAGAATGGAAAGAGCTATAAAAGAAAAAATGACTACTCTAGATGTTGAGTCTGCAATGCCACAAGATCTAATTAATGCCAAACCGCTTACTGTTTCATTAAAAGATTTTTTTGCAAGTTCTCAATTATCTCAATTCATGGATCAAACTAATCCTTTATCTGAGATAACTCATAAACGGAGAGTATCAGCTTTAGGTCCTGGAGGATTAACTAGAGAGAGAGCAGGTTTTGAGGTTAGAGATGTTCACCCAACGCACTACGGAAGAATTTGTCCTATCGAAACTCCAGAAGGTCCAAATATCGGTTTAATAAATAGTTTATCTACATACGCAAAAATAAATAAATATGGTTTTATAGAAAGTCCTTATAAAAGAGTAAAGAACGGCATAGTACAAGATAAGGTTGAATACTTATCTGCCATGGAAGAAACAAAATTTACTATTGCTCAAGCAAATACAAAAATTGATAAAAACGGAAAAATCACTGAAGAGCTTGTATCATGTAGGCAAAATCTTAACTTTTTACTATCTAAACCAGAAACAATTGATTACATTGATGTATCTCCAAAACAATTAGTTTCAGTAGCAGCTTCACTAATTCCATTTTTAGAAAATGATGATGCAAATAGAGCTTTAATGGGATCAAATATGATGAGGCAAGCAGTTCCATTATTAAAACCTGAGGCTCCATTTGTAGGAACAGGAATTGAAAGTGATGTGGCTTTAGACTCTGGTGTAACAATTGTAGCGAAAAGAGATGGAATAGTTGATAAAATCGATGGTAAGAGAATTGTAATTAAAGTTACAGAAGAAACAGATTTAACTAAATCAGGAGTCGATATATATAATCTACAAAAATTTAAAAGGTCTAATCAAAATACTTGTATTAATCAAAGACCTCTTGTTAGAGTTGGAGATAAGGTTAAATCTGGAGATATAATTGCTGATGGGCCTTCCACAAAATTAGGCGAGCTAGCACTTGGAAAAAATGTGACAGTAGCATTTATGCCGTGGCAAGGTTACAATTTTGAGGATTCTATTTTAATTTCAGAAAGATGTGTAACTGATGATGTGTTTACGTCAGTTCATATTGTTGAATATGAAATAATGGCAAGAGATACTAAACTTGGTGAGGAAGAAATTACAAGAGATATACCTAATGTTAATGAAGAGGCATTAAAAAATTTAGATGAGTCTGGAGTAGTTTATATAGGTGCTGAAGTAAATGCAGGTGATATATTAGTTGGAAAAGTTACTCCAAAAGGAGACTCTGCATCTGGACCAGAGGAAAAGTTATTAAGATCTATTTTTGGAGAAAAAGCAATTGATGTAACCGATACATCTCTCAGAATGTCTCGTGGAAGTAGCGGAACTGTAGTAGATGTGAGAGTGTTTAATAGACATGGTATAGAAAAAGATGAAAGATCTATAACTATTGAAAGAGCTGAAATTGAACAAGTTCAGCAAGATAAAATTGTTGAAGAAGAAATTCTTGAAAGAAGTATAAAACAAAGAGCTTCTCAGATATTATCAGGTATTAAACTGACAAAAAAAATTAAGGATTTGGAAGTTGGAACAAAGTTAGATTTTGATTCATTGAACAAGCTAAATATTAATGATGTTTTTAAACTATCTGTTGAAAACACAAATTTAGAGGCTTCACTTAATAAGCTTAAAGATCAATATAATAAAGCTAAACAGGATATAACTGATAGATTTGAGGATAAAGTTCTCAAAATAAGAAGTGGTGATGATCTTTTACCAAGTGTAATGAAAATGGTCAAAGTTTTTGTGGCAATTAAAAGAAGATTAAGACCAGGTGATAAAATGTCAGGACGACATGGTAACAAAGGCGTAGTGAGTAAGATTGTACCTGTTGAAGACATGCCTTATAGGGAAGATGGAAGGCCAGTTGACATAGTTTTAAATCCTTTGGGTGTTCCAAGTAGAATGAATGTAGGACAAATTTTAGAGACACATCTAGGATGGGCTTGTAAAGAATTTGGAGAAGAGCTTAAAAAACTCGTTGATGAAAATCAAAAAAGAATAGAAAAAAATGAAAAAATTAGTTCATTTCTTAAATCAGTATATGGAGAAGAAATTTTTAATACAAAAGTTGATAAATTAAGTAAAACCGAATTTGTAGATTTGTGTGAAAATTTACAGAATGGTATACCAATATCAACACCTGTATTTGATGGTGCTAAAGAAAAAAATGTAACAGAAATGTTAGAATTAGCTAAATTACCAAAATCTGGACAAACCTTTTTATGGGATGGGCGAACAGGTGAAAAATTTGACAGACCCGTGACTGTTGGAATAATTTATATGCTTAAACTTCACCATTTGGTTGAAGATAAAATACATGCTAGATCTACAGGCCCATACAGTCTTGTTACTCAACAACCTTTAGGTGGAAAAGCTCAACTTGGTGGACAAAGATTTGGAGAGATGGAAGTTTGGGCATTAGAAGCTTATGGGGCATCATATACTTTACAAGAAATTTTGACTGTTAAATCTGATGATGTAGCTGGAAGAGTTAAAGTTTATGAAACAATAGTTAAAGGTGAAGAAAATTTTGAGTCTGGTATTCCTGAATCATTCAACGTTTTAGTGAAAGAAATTAAATCATTAGCTTTAAATGTGGAGCTAAATTAATTATGAAAAAAGAATTAACAAATTTATTCAAGAATTCTGAAATTTCAGAAGCACAAAATTTTAGTAGCATAAAAATTACATTAGCAAGTCCTGAAAAAATTAAATCATGGACTTATGGAGAGATAAAAAAGCCAGAGACTATAAATTATAGAACTTTTAGACCTGAAAAAGATGGTCTTTTTTGTGCAAGAATTTTTGGTCCAATAAAAGATTACGAATGTTTGTGTGGAAAATACAAAAGAATGAAATTTAGGGGCATCATTTGTGAAAAATGTGGTGTTGAGGTTACTAAATCAAATGTTCGAAGAGAAAGAATGGGCCACATTAATTTAGCTACACCTGTTGCACATATTTGGTTCTTAAAATCTTTGCCAAGTAGAATTGCTTTAGCTGTAGACATGAAATTAAAAGAAATAGAAAGAGTTTTATATTTTGAAAATTTTATTGTTATAGAACCTGGTTTAACTGGATTACAAAAAAATCAACTTTTGAATGAAGAAGAACTAGCTAAATATCAAGATGAGTACGGAGAAGAAGCCTT
>CACOXL010000025.1 GCA_902631135.1 uncultured Pelagibacteraceae bacterium | reverse complement strand
CATCCTCTTTTTTAGATGAAGAAAGTAAGAATAATTGGTTAAGTAAAATAAATTAATGAAAATTACAATTTTAGTCCCAATTTATAATGATTGGCAATCAGTCACAAAACTCGTGGATGAAATTAATAATTTAGCAATTGATCAAGAATTCCAAATATCTATTTTAATAGTCAATGATGCATCAAATCATGATCGTATCGATGAAATTAAGAATTTAGAAAATATCCATTCAATAAAAATTTTAAATATGAAAATAAATCAAGGTCATGCAAGGTGTATTGCTACAGGATTAAAATATATATTTGAAAAAGAGGATTTCGATTACGTTATTCCAATGGATGGTGATGGTGAAGATAGACCAGAAGAGATAAGAGAATTTATTAATCAAATTAAAAATTCAAAAAATAAAACTATGGTCGGAGAAAGGGTCAAAAGATCTGAAAATATTACATTTAAAATTTGTTATCAGTTACACAAATTAATAACATTAACATTTACTGGTAAGTCAATTAAATTTGGGAATTTTACTTGTTTACCAAAATCGACTGTAGAGAAATTAGTTAATGATAAATCTACTTGGAATAGTTTTTCAGGATCATTAGCAAAAGTTGAAAAAAACTTAATATCAGTCCCTTCTATAAGAGGAGTTAGATATTTTGGCCCATCAAAAATGAGTTTTAAAAATTTATTAAAACACTCACTTTCTATTATTAGTGTGTTTAGAAAAACAGTTTTAATTAGATCAGCTTTATTCATAATTGTTTATATATTAATGATTAAAAGTAATGCATCAGTAATAACCACATTACCTTTAGTGCTATTATTAATAATGATTTATTCAACCTCTAGTTTGGCTTTGAGAGAAAATATGGATGAGTTTGATAAATCTTTAACTTACATAAAAAATATTGATATATTAAAATAATTTTATGAAAAGTTTCATAAGAAAAGTTGGATTTGGATTAGGACCAAATGACAAGATTCCAAACGATCCACTTCAGTGGGCACTTAACCAATTTAATGAAGTACCAAAAATTTCTTGGACAGGAAAAATTTATACAGAGAAAGAATTAAGGAAACATTATAGAGATTGGGTTTACAATGATCGAAAAGTTTTAAGAAAGAAATACAAAGATAATAAAACATTGTATAAAGTTCAAAAAGATCAATTAAGAAAAGATACAGGACAAAAATTTTGGGAGTCTTTAGAAATTAGCATTCGTCATAATGAAGCAATAAACAGTCAGCATCCTGTTTTCAGTAAACTTTGGATGTTCTGGGGAAATTTTTTTACAATAAGTGAAAAAGATTTTTTGGCAAATTATTCAACAGGTCCATATCAAAGAGAAATTATTAGAGCAAATATGGATCAAACTTTTGAAAAAATGGTCTATGAGGTTACAACTTCATGGGCAATGATACATCATTTAGATAACTCAGAAAGTGCTGGGCCTAAAAGTGTAACTGCAAGAGAAGATTGGAGAAGAAGAAAAAAAAGACCTGCAACAATTAATGAAAATCACGCAAGAGAATTATTAGAGTTGCACACCATATCTCCTAAAGCTGGTTACACACAAAATGATGTAATTGAACTTTCTAAATTAATGACTGGTTGGCAACATAAGTGGAATAAGTCACAATTAGAAACTGCCAATGTTACATTTAATCATGAGTACCACGAACCTGGAAAAAAAATAATTCTAGGAAAAAAATATAAAAGTGGCAAAAAAGCATTAAAAGTTGTTATCAAAGATCTCGTTAACCATCCTAGTTGTAGAGATTTCGTTGCTACAAGATTATGTAGATATTTGATTTCTGATGAACCTACAGAAAAAATGAAAAAACCAATTATAGATGCTTTTAAGAAGTCTGATGGATATTTACCTGAAATACATAAAGCAGCAATCAAAGTAGCATTTGAACACAATAAAAAATTTAAAAAATTTCAAACTCCAGAAAATTGGTTTTTACAAGTTGCAAAAATTGGAAATCTTAATTGGCCACCATCACCTGAGGTGATGGATAGCTATGAGCTAGGAACTAAACCAACAAGAAAACAAAGATCTCCAGAAAGAATTATGTGGGAAATAGGTCAACATCCATATAGAGCCAAACAACCAAACGGTTGGTCAGATTTTTCAGAGGATTGGATGTCACCAGAATTATTAATTAGAAGACTTGTCTATGCGCAATTAAGCTATTCATTCATAAATGTAAAATCAAGAGAAAATTATGATGATTATTATCAAAATATAGTGGAGAAAAATTTTGATAATCCAAATAAAATAATTAAATATTTAAATCAAAAAAGTAGATCTATTGAAAAACATACTTTACTTTTTAATCATCCGGAGTTCTTGCGATCATGAAAATAACTAGAAGAAATTTTTTAAAAGCTTCAGCAATTACATCATTATATTTTGCTGGTTTCAGCACAACATCTTTTGCAAATCCTAAATCCAAAAAGAATTTAGTGATTGTGATGTTGCGTGGAGGTATGGATGGTCTTTGTGCAATTCCTATTAAAGGCGATAAAGATTTCGAAAAAATGAGAAGTAAAATTAACCTTGATAGAACTTTGCCATTAACATCAGATTTTGATTTACACCCAGCCTTGGAAACCTTTAAAAATCTTTGGGATAAAAATCAAAGTGCAGCTGTTCATGCGACTAATATTCCTTACACAGGCAGATCTCATTTTGATGGTCAAAATTTAATGGAGTCAGGTGGTAAAATTCCTTATCAGGAAAAAACAGGATGGCTTGGAAGAGGAATGAAAATTGCTGGACTTACTGGAAATGGATTAGCATTAGCCTTACCAATGCCTCTGTTAATTAGAGGTGTTCCAATGAATAATAATTATTTTCCAGTTGGTTATAAATTGCCATATCCCTCAATTCTTAAAAGTATTCAAGAAGCCTATATAGAATATGATGAAAAATTATTAAGTGAAAATTTAGAAATAATAAGAACTAGAAAATTAAGTAATACAGCAAGTGACAAAAGTTGGATTTTAGCTACTAACGCTGGTACGGAATTATCCAGATCTGACGGGCCACGTGTTGCAGTTTTTGAGGTAGATGGTTTTGATACTCATGCAGCACAAGGAGCTACGAATGGTGCTCATGCAGATTGTCTTTCCGATTATGATAATATTATCAGATCACTTAAAAGCTCGATGACCAAAGATGCATTCGATAATACCTTGATATTAACTCTAACAGAATTTGGGAGAACTATTAAACAAAATAGCAGCAATGGAACTGAACACGGTTATGGTTCAGCAATTTTAATGGCTGGAGGATTACTTAAAAAAGCCCAAATTCATACTGATTGGCCAGGATTAAAAAGAAAAGAATTGTTTGAGGGAAGAGATTTAAACTCTACAATTGATGCAAGATCAATTTACGCTTCAGCAATGTCAACTGTATTTGATGTTGATTTTAAACGTATTCAAAAAGAAGTTTTCTGGGGTGATAATATTCAAAATTATTCTGATAAACTTTTTAAAGTTTAATCAAGCTCTTATCGTTGGTAAACAATAGAAATCAGCAGTATCTATTTTAGAAGAGTATTGTCTTCTCATATTCCATTTTTTATGAACACCGGCACTTGCGAGACTTAATGTGCATCTTCCATATCTATAATTAGTATTATCAATCGATTGCATTAAACTTTTTATCTTTTCATCTTTCTCAGATGAAAACAAATTTTTCCTTCCATCATCGTTACGTAATCCTGTAAGCATGACCCCTGCTTTTTGATAACGATAACCGTCTTTAAAAATATTTTCTAAAATTGAGACTGCAGTTTTAACTGTTTCAATACTGTTATTTGTTGCTATGGGAAAATCAATTGTTTTCGCATTTGAATAGTAACCATAATCTCTTTGAAAAGGACTAGTTCTAACAAATACAGTAATTGCTTTTGCAACTAAAGACTCTGATCTAATTTTTTCAGATGCATTCAAACAATAGTTTGCTACTGCTTCTTTTAGTTCCTGAAACTTTTCAATTCTTTTACCAAACGATCTTGAGACAACACAGCTTTTTCTTTTTGTTTGTGTAGTTTCTAAATTGATACAAGGAATTCCTCTAAGTTCCATTGCAGTTCTTGAGCTTAAAACATTGGAACACTTTTTTATCCAAGTATTAGATTTATTTTTAAGTTGCTTTGCATTATAAATTCCATTTTTCTGATAAAACTTTGTCAGTTGTCTACCAACTCCCCATACATCATTGATTTCAACTTTTTCTAAAATAGGATCCAAATTTTCTATACCAATTAAACTTACAACACCAGATTGTTTTTTCTTTGCGATATGATTTGCAACTTTGCTTAAAGTTTTAGTTTTTGCAATACCAATACTTGTTGGTATACCAGTCCATTGTAAAACTGTTTCTCTAATTTCTCTTCCAACTTTTTCAACTTCAGAGTCTGGAAAATTTGATAAATCTATAAATGCTTCATCAATCGAATATACCTCTATTTCAGAATTAAATCTTTTAAGTG
>CACOXL010000024.1 GCA_902631135.1 uncultured Pelagibacteraceae bacterium | reverse complement strand
GTAACTGCGTTCGGTGCAATGAGAATGATTGTAACTGTAGGTTGGGCTATTTACCCATTAGGTTATGTATTTGGTTACCTAACAGGTGGAGTAGACGCTAACTCATTAAACGTAGTTTACAACTTAGCTGACTTTATAAACAAAATTGCATTCGGTCTAGTAATCTGGGCTGCTGCAGTAAGTTCAGCTGGCGCAAGAAGCAGATAATTACTGTTTAAATTAAATTTATAGGGCGAGTATGTTTATACATACTTGCCCTATTTTTTTACGTACTTATATATAATTGATGGCAAAAATAACTTACATCACTCACGATAAACAAAATCATACTATTGAAGTTCAGAATGGCTTAACAGTTATGGAAGGAGCTGTGCAAAATGATATTCCAGGGATAGATGCTGATTGTGGAGGTGGCATGGCTTGTGCGACATGTCATGTGTATGTAAATGATGAATGGTTTGATAAGATCACCCCTAAGGAAGATGGTGAAGAAGACATGTTGGATATGGCTTTTGAACCAAAAAAAAATAGTAGGTTAAGTTGTCAAATAATAGTCTCAGATGAACTAGATGGCTTAACAGTTAATATACCATCTAAGCAAGGATAAAATGAATAAAACAGATGCATTAATAATAGGAGCTGGTCCAACAGGTTTATTTACTGCACACCAATTAAAATTAATTGGTCTTGATTGTGAAGTAGTAGACAATCTAGATAAAATTGGTGGACAATGTATTGAACTTTATCCTGACAAACCAATTTATGATATCCCGGCTGTACCAGAGTGCACAGGAGAAGAATTAACTAATAACTTAATAAATCAAATTAAACCTTTTGATATCAAATTTCATTTAAGTGAGAGGGTGGATGAGGTGAAAAAAGAGGGAGATAATTGGCTTGTCAAAACGAATAACGGTACAACTTTTCAAACTCCAAATGTAATTATTGCTGGTGGTGTTGGTTCATTTGAACCAAGAAAATTTCCTGTTAAAGAATGTGAAAAATTTGAAAATCAATCGGTATTTTATTCGATTAAAAATAAAAAAATGTTTGAGGGTAAAACTGTTAGTATTTTTGGGGGTGGTGATAGTGCTTTAGACTGGGCAGTGGAGTTATCTAAAAATTCAAAAGTAAATCTAATTCATCGAAGGGATGATTTTAGAGGGGCCCAAGCAACTGTTGACAACGTAAAAGAGTTAGCAAAACAGGGAAAGATAAACCTTTTTACAAAATTTCAAATGACCGCGATCAAAGGAGAAAAAAAGTTAGAAAGTATAGATATTAAAAGTGATGATAAGGAATTAAAAACACTGCAAACGGATTATGCCTTAGGTTTTTTTGGTTTAATTATGCAACTTGGTCCAATAGCGAATTGGGGTCTTAATATTGATAAAAAAACTATAGAAGTTGATACGGAAAAATTTGAGACTAATCAAAAGGGCATTTATGCAGTCGGTGATATATGTAGTTATCCTGGAAAATTAAAACTTATATTGTCTGGATTTCACGAGGGTGCATTAGCAGCTAGAGCATGCTTTAAATTAGCTAGACCAAATGAAAAATATCGATTTGAATTTACAACATCATCAAAATCTATCAAAGATCGTCTTGGCGTAAAAAGTGATTGAGCTTTTTTCAGCAAATACTCCTAATGGTAAAAAAATTAGTATTATGTTGGAAGAAATTAATTTTGATTACAAAGTAACTAAAGTCGATATTAATAGTGGAGAACAATTTAGAGAAGATTTTAAAAAGATAAGTCCCTTTAGTAAAATTCCAGTTATTATTGACCATAAAAATAATAAAACTATCTTTGAATCTGGAGCTATCTTGATTTATTTGGCTGAACAAAGTGGGAAACTTTATAGTGAAAAAAATAGAACTGAAATTAATCAATGGCTTATGGCACAAATGGGTTACATTGGACCTATGTTAGGACAACACCATCAGTTTCATCATTATAATCCTGGTAAAAGTAAATTTGGAGAAGAAAGATACTTTAAGATTTCTAAAAGAATTTATGAAGAACTGGATATAGTTTTGTCAAAATCAAAATTTTTATCTGGTGACGATTATACAATTGCTGATGTTGGAACTTTTCCATGGATTGCTCGTCATGAGTGGCATGATATAGGTTTGAAGAATTATAAAAATCTATGCAGATGGTATCTTGAAATATCTGAGAGAAACGCTGTAAAAAAAGGTTTTAGGTTTATGGATAAAGATGAATTTCCACCAAAACCATAATTAATTCATCGAACTAAGTAATCTAAACAAAGATGCAAAAATACCATGTCCTGAAAGTTCTATAGCAAGAACTATAATAATTATTAAAATTATGTTTATATTCATCTAGTAAAAACGAATATCAATAAAAGAATCCAAAAAAAAGCATAATAAAAATAAATATATTTTTTTGTAAAATTATAAGTAATTGGGTTATGAACTTTTTTAGTTTTTCTTTTCTTAGTCATCTGCATGAACCTTTTCATCTTTTTCATGTTTTTCTTGAGCGGCAATGGTATATTTGGCCACTGGTCTTGCCATCAGTCTTTTTAATCCAATAGGTTCAGCGGTATCTAGACAATAACCATATGTATCCTCTCTAATTCTAGCTAAAGCTTTATCTATTTCAGAAATTAATTTAATTTGTCTATTAATAGCTTTCATCTCAACATTTTTGTCAGTGTATGAACTTGCTTGGTCTACAATATCAGCAGAAATACTGTTATCATCCATACTACCATTATATAAAGCTTCATTATTTGATTTGATTAGTTCTTTTTTCCAATCTTGAAGTTTCATTCTGAAATAAACTTTGTGTTTTTCACACATGTACTTTTCATTATCTTTTGGAATATAATTTTTTGAAATTTTAATTGGGTTTTTAGAACCTTCTTTAGATTTATTAGATACAGAGACTTTAGATTTATTAGATACAGAGACTTTCTGTTTACTTACAGTTTTTGGTTTATTTACAGTTTTTGTTTTAGTTTTTGAAACTTTTTTTTTTGTTTTAGCGATCTTAACCATAATTTGAATATAAATTCGTGGCAGTATATTCAGCAAATTGTTGGTGTCAAGCTAGCTTAATTATTGTAAATATTTAATTAAAATGAGTATTTATAATAAAAACATAAATAATATATTTTTTATTTTTGCAGTTTCTCATTTGATCATTTGGACTTTTGTCCCATCTATTACAAATAAAAATTTGCCATTAGATGTTATAGAAGCTTTAGCTTGGGGTAGTAATTTAGAATGGGGATTTAATAAACATCCGCCTGGTAGTGCTTTTTTTCCAGAGGTATTTTTCCAAATTTTTGGTGCAAATGATTGGGCTTTTTATTTATTAAGTCAAATTTTTGTTGTTATTTCCTTTTTCTATGTATTTAAATTTTCTAATGAAATTTTAAAAGATCCAAAACTCAGTTTAATTTCTGTATTAATATTAGAGTCTATATTTTTTTATAATTTTACTACTCCCGAATTTAATGTAAATGTTTGTCAGTTGCCTTTTTGGTCTCTCGTAGTCTTTTATTCTTGGAAAATATATAATGATAAAAAAATAAAGTTATTAGATTGTTTTTTACTTGGATTATATGGTGCGATAGGATTTTTATCTAAGTATTTGTTTGTCTATCTTCTAATTTCAATTTTTCTATTATTTATCTATTTAATCTATTTTAAAAAAATTAAAAAAAATGATTTCAAGTATTTTATTATTTTAGAGATTTTTGTTGTTTTATTGGTACCCCATATTATTTGGTTATTTAATAATGATTTTATAACAATTACTTATGGCCTCAAAAGAGCTGGCTTAGAAACAACTGGCATTATTAATCACATAAAGTTTCCAATAGTTTTTTTGTTTAAGCAAATTGGGTTACTAATTCCTTTCTCAATTTTGCTCTGGTTATTGGTAAAGAAATTTAAATTTAAAATTAATTTTAATGATCAAAAATTGATGTTTTTAGTCTTTATAAATCTAGTACCAATTATGTTAATTTTATTAACATCTATCGTTAGTGGATCAGAAATTAGAACTATGTGGATGACACCATTTTACTTATTTTTTGGAGTTTTATTTATTTACATTCTTAAATCTCAAATAAATTTAAAAAATCTTAAGTCCTTTTTGTCTGTTTTTTTATTTTTATTTTTTTTATCACCAATTCTTTATGCATATATTTCAATTTCTGAAACAGATAAAAGAACTGATTATCCTGGAAAAATAATTGCAAATAAAGTTCAATTAAAATGGGATCAAGATTTTAATGACCCTATTCAATTTGTAATTGGTAATGAATGGAAAGCTGGTAATCTTTCATATCATCTTAAATCAAGACCCAAATGGGAAGGATTTATTGATGATGATATACTTAACAATGCTAAAGAGTATCTTTGTATTGATGATATCTGTGTTGGGACATATAAATAGTCTTAATGAATGATTTTAATAAAATTGTTGATTTTATAAATAAATCACCGAAAGCAGAGTTACATCTTCATATAGAGGGAAGTTTAGAACCAGACTTAATGTTTAAGCTTTCAAAAAGAAACAAAATTGAAATTCCATTTAAGTCTGTTGAAGAAATAAGAGCTGCATATAATTTTTCAAATTTAGACTCATTTTTAAAAATCTATTATGAGGGATCTAATGTTTTAATTAGTGAAGAAGATTTCTTTGATTTAACTTGGGAATACATTCTAAGATGTAAGCAAGATAATATAGTTCATACAGAAATATTTTTTGATCCACAATCACATTTACCGAGAGGGGTAAGTTTTGATACCGTTATAAATGGTATTGATAAGGCCCTCAAAAAAGCTAATGAAAATTTTGGCATTACATCGAAAATAATAATGTGTTTTTTGAGACATTTAGATGAAGACCAATGCTTTGATGTATTAAAACAGGCGTGTAATTATAAAGATAAGATTATTGGAGTGGGTTTAGACTCTTCTGAAAAAGGAAATCCTCCAACAAAATTTCAAAAGTTATTTGATCAAGCTATGAAAGAAGGTTTTTTAACTGTAGCTCATGCAGGTGAGGAAGGTCCTCCAGAATACATTTGGGATAGTTTAAATTTGTTAAAAGTAAAAAGAATTGACCATGGTGTTCAATGTTTAAAAGATGAAAAGTTAGTTGATAAGTTAAGTAATGAACAAATCCCTTTAACTGTATGCCCATT
>CACOXL010000023.1 GCA_902631135.1 uncultured Pelagibacteraceae bacterium | reverse complement strand
TTTTTCGCGCCAAAAACTATATCAAACTTAAAAAAAATATTGAAAAAATATCCAAATGCAAAAATACTGAGTGGAGGAACAGATCTTTCTCTTGAAGTAACTAAATTTAGAAAAGAAATAAAAACGATTATTTCATTGAATTCTATTAACAAATTGAATTTTATAAAAAAAAACAAAAATTTAATTGAAATTGGGGCCACAACCTCACTTTTAGAATTCCAAAATATGATCAAAAAATATTTTAGAGACTTTTATGATGTACTTAAAAGATATGGCTCAATTCAAATTAGAAATGTAGGGACTATTGCTGGGAATATTGCAACTGCATCTCCTATAGGAGATACGCTTCCTCTATTATTGTCATTAGATGCAAAAATTGTAATTCAAGGGATAAATGAAAAAAAAGTTTATTCTTTAAATCAATTTTTTATATCTTACAGAAAAACAAAATTAAAAAGGGGTGAATTTATCTATTCAATAAAGATTCCTTTATATAAAGAAAATATATTTAAAGCTTATAAAATTTCAAAAAGATTTGACGACGATATTTCATCCGTATGTGGTTCATTTAATTTCTTAATAAAAAAAAATAAAATTATAAAAGCATCTATTGCTTATGGTGGAATGTCTGAAATTCCGAAAAGAGCATCAATTATAGAGAAAAATTTAGTAAATTTTGATTTTTCAGAAAACACATTCACTAGGGCTGTAAATTTTATTGATAAAGATTTTTCACCTTTAGATGATATGCGAGCAAGTAAAAATTATAGATTAACTGTTGCAAAAAATTTATTGTTAAAGGCATTTTATGAAATTAAAGAAAAAAAAAATATTAGAATACACTCATGAAAAATGAAGAGTTATTAAAAGGTCAAAGTATACCACATGATAGTGCAAACAAGCACGTCACCGGGTTAGCTCAATATACGGATGATATTAGTGAGCCTTTAAATACCTTACACGGAGCTATCGGATGGAGTAAAAAAGCTCATGCAATAATTAAAAAGATTGATTTAAAAGATGTTAAGGAAAGTGAAGGTGTAATATCTGTTATTTCTTATAAAGATATTCCTGGCCGAAATGATGTAGGTCCGGTATTCGATGGAGATCCAATATTCCCCAAAAAAAAAGTTGAATATTTTGGTCAACCTTTATTTGCTGTTGCAGCTATTTCAACTGAATTAGCAAGAAAAGCTGTTTTAAAGGCCAAAGTCATTTATCAAGAACTTGAACCGATCATTACTATTGAGGATGCATTAAAAAAAAATAATCTTCTATTTGAACCTAGAATAATCAAGAAAGGTGACCCTCAAAATAAAATAATTAAATCAAAAAATAAATTAAAAGGTAAATTTAATACTGGAAGCCAAGAACATTTTTATTTAGAAGGCCAGGTTTGTTTAGTTATTCCACAAGAAGATAACAATCTAACTGTTTACAGTTCTACACAGCATCCATCTGAAACTCAACAAATTATAGCTAAGATGTTAAAACAAAAAAGTAACTCAATTACTGTAATGGTTAGAAGAATTGGAGGTGGATTTGGAGGTAAGGAAACAAATTTTATGACAGCTGCAATTTGTGCACTGCTATCTCATAAAACACGAAGACCAAT
The DNA here is from genome assembly GCA_902631135.1 of uncultured Pelagibacteraceae bacterium. Classification (GTDB taxonomy): domain Bacteria; phylum Pseudomonadota; class Alphaproteobacteria; order Pelagibacterales; family Pelagibacteraceae; genus Pelagibacter. The sequence goes on along the minus strand of CACOXL010000023.1, from coordinate 4,718 downwards.
TAAATTAAGATTAGATAGGGATGATGACATTATTATAACTGGTAAAAGACATGATTTCTATTCTGAATACGAAGTTGGATTTAATGACAATGGGAAAATAGATGGCTTAAAGTTGAAACTAGCTTCTAGATGTGGAATGTCGCCTGATTTATCATATGCCATTAATGAAAGAGCATTACTACATTTAGATAATGCTTATTACCTCTCAGATTTAGAAGTCAAAAACTATCTCTGTAAAACTAATACTTCATCTTCAACAGCATTTAGAGGTTTTGGTGGTAATCAAGGCATGATGGCCATAGAAAACATTGTTGATAATATTGCAAGATTTTTAAAAAAAGATCCAAGTGAAATTAGAAAAATTAATTTTTATGGTTGTAATGAGAGAAACATTACTCATTATGGAATGAAAATTAATGATAATGTAATACACGATATTTTTAAAAATTTGATAGATAAATCAAATTATAAAAAAAGGTATCAAGAAATTAGAAATTTCAATTTAAAGAATAAATTTCAAAAAAAAGGAATAGCTTTAACACCTGTAAAATTTGGTATTTCCTTTACAACAATTCATTTAAATCAAGCTGGAGCATTGGTGCATGTATATACTGATGGTAGTGTTTATTTGAATCATGGAGGAATTGAAATGGGCCAGGGCACTCATACTAAAATCGCTCAGCTTGTAGCTAATAGTTTTGGTTTACCTTTTGAAAAAGTAAAAATTTCTTCAACAAATACTTCTAAGGTTCCTAATACATCTGCAAGTGCTGCATCTTCTACTACTGATTTAAATGGTGCTGCCACTTTAAATGCAGCAGGAAAAATTAAAAAAAATTTAAATGATTTTATAAGAGATAAGTATAAAATTTATTCAAATACTGAACCTATCTATAAAAATCAGTATATTCATTTTGGAAATAGGTCATTTAAGTTTAAAAAGATAATAGAAGAAGCTTATCTAAATAGAGTTTCATTATCGTCATCAGGATTTTATTCAACTCCAAAAATTAATTTTGACAAAAAAAAATTTCATGGAAGGCCATTTTATTATTTTTGTTATGGTGCAGCAGTTACAGAGGTTACAATTGATACTCTTACTGGAGAGAATATAATTGATAGAGTCGATGTAATTCACGATGCAGGGAATGCAATAAATCCTGCACTCGAACTTGGTCAAATAGAGGGAGGCTTTGTCCAAGGGCAAGGATGGCTTACAATGGAAGAGGTAGTTTGGGATAAACATGGAAAATTAAAAACTTTCTCACCTTCGACTTATAAAATTCCAGCAATTAGTGATACGCCTAAAAAATTCAATGTAGAAATTTTTAAGAAAGGATCTAACGTTGAAAATGTCGTAAATAAACAAAAAACAACTGGAGAACCACCTTTGATGCTTGCAATGAGTGTTTTTTTTGCAATTAAAGATGCTATCGCTTCTTTATCTAATTATAAAAAAGTACCTGAACTAGATGCACCAGCAACTCCCGAAAAAATACTAATAAGTATAAATAAACTAAAGAGAAGGATTTAATAAATTGACAGATAAATCGAAATTTATGTTAAGAGCAATTGAATTATCAATTCAAAGTGCAAAAACAAAAGGAGGCCCATTTGGCTGTGTAATTGTAAAGGATAATAAAATTATTGCAGAAGGTTTTAATCAAGTAACTTCAAATAATGATCCAACTGCACATGCAGAAATTGTGGCAATTAGAAATGCATGTAAAAATCAAAAAGATTTCTTCTTAAAAGGATGTGATTTATATTCTACTTGTGAGCCATGTCCCATGTGTTTATCGGCAATATATTGGACTCATATAAATAATATCTTTTACGCCAACACCAGATTGGATGCTAAGAATATAGACTTTGATGACTCATTTATTTATTCTGAAATAAATAAAGAAATTGATGATCGAAAGATTAAGATGCATCAAATACATCGCGATGAAGCATTAGAGGCTTTTAAGATTTGGGATAATAAAAAAGATAAAATAAAATATTAATGGAAATTTTAACATATATACTTAAATGGTCTGAGGTTATTTTGAGATGGAGCCATGTCTTATTTGCTATTTTGTGGGTTGGTAATAGTTTTTTATTTAATTACTTAGACAATAAATTAAACAAAGAAATAAAGAATGAAGATATTGATGGTGAAGGCTATTTAATGCATTCTGGTTTTTTCTATAAACTTACTAGACTTAAAAAATCTCCTGATAGCACCTATCTCAATCAATTAGTTATTTTTAAGTGGCAAAGTTATCTGACATTTGTCACTGGAATTTTGCTTTTAATTGTAATCTATTATTACAACGCCGGAGTATTAATGGTAGATAAAAGAGTATTAGTTATTTCTCCAATAACTGCAATTTTATATTCAGTATTAACTATGATCTTGTCTTGGCTGATATATGATTTTTTATGCAAATCTAAGTTGATTAAAAATGATTTTTTATTTCTTTCAGTAATGTTAATTTTATTAACTATTATATCATTTGGTTTAACAAAAATTTTTGGACCAAAATTTGCATTTTTAAGTGTTGGTTTGATAATTGGATCCAACATGTTTGCAAATGTTTTTACAGTTATAATTCCTAATCAAATGAATATTATTAATAGTAGCAAAAAATCACAACAATTTGATATGAGCTTGTCTTTGGCAGCTAAACAAAGATCTATTCATAATAATTATTCAACATTTTTAGTATTATTTATAATGCTTTCTGGGCATTTTAGTTTTATTGTTTATCATAAATATAATTGGGCAATTCTTGTATTAATTGGAATAATTTCTGGGTTAGCAAGACATTACTTTAATTTGAGAGGTAGAAATATCCACAAGATAAGTTTTTTATATATTTCAATAATTGCTTTAATGATACTTGCTGGTATTATTTTTATATTCAAAACGTAGTCTAGAAAAATGTCAGAAAAATTAATTGTCAGTTGGGAAGATTACAATAGAACAGTAGAAAAACTTGCTATTATGATTGATGAGAGTGGCTATAAGCCCGATATATTAATTGGTATTATGAGAGGTGCTGCTCCAATGATAGATGTTTTAAGCAGAATATTTAAATTAAAATGTGCATATTTAGCTGTAGAGTCTTATAGTGGAAAAGGTGTTGAGGATGAACAAGGAGATATAGTTTTTTCAAGAGAAATGAGTTCTATTGCGCCTAATATGGGTGGAAGAATATTACTTTGCGATGATCTATCTGACACAGGAATAACATTTAATAAAAGTATAGATTGGTTAAGAAAATATGAGCCAATTAAAGGTAAAATAGAAGATATTAAAACAGCTACACTTTGGAAAAAACAAAAATCTACATTTGAACCTGATTTCTGCGCAACAAGATTAAAAGATAATCCTTGGATAGTTCAACCATTTGAAATTTATGAAGAAATAAGGATTGATGAAATTAAAACAAAACATCGAAAATAAAAAGGCGATCTAAAAAATTAGACCGCCTTTTTCATAAAATTATTTTTAAGCTACTGCAAAACTGACTACACTTAGTGCAGCAATTACCCAAATAGCCGGGCTTACATCAAATCTACCAGTAAGTATTTTGATGGCAGCATAAGCTATAAACGCTAAAGCTATTCCATGAGAAATAGAATACGTGAATGGCATAGCTAACATAGCAAGGACAGCAGGTCCTGCTTCAGCAATATCATCCCATTCAATATCTGTAATATTTCTAACAAATAGCGTAGCTATATAAATTAAAGCAGCACCATCTATTTCTTTTGGTAAGCTTGTAGCTAGTGGACTAAAGAATAAACATAGTAAGAAAAGTATACCTATTACTAATGATGTCATTCCAGTTTTACCACCAGCTTTTACTCCAGCTGCTGATTCTACGTATGTTGTAACAGTAGATGTTCCCATCATTGCACCTGCAACTGTAGAAACACTGTCTGAAAGCATAGCTTTATCGATGTCTTGAATTTTACCGTCTTTACCTATTTTTCCTGCTACATTGGCAACACTAGTTAGTGTTCCAGCTGTATCAAAAAAGTCTATAAAGAATAAAGTAAAAACAACCGTAACCATTGAAGCAGATAGTGCAGCCCCAAGATCAAACTCGAATAAATAAGTCATCGGCGGCGGTGCTGACACAACACCATTAAATTTTCCGACACCTGTTAACCAAGCAATGGCACTAAACACAAGTATACCAATGATTATGTTTCCTTTAATTCCTTTTTTCTCCATCACGATCATAGAGACAAAAGCTCCAGCACCAAGTAAAAGAAGTGGATTCGATAAATCCCCTAATTGAACTAAAGTTACAGGATTATCCGCAGTTAATCCCATAATTTCAAATCCAATTATCGCAAGAAACATTCCTATTCCTGCTCCAATACCAAGCTTTAAGCTTTTTGGAATTGAGTTAATTAACCAAGCTCTTATTGGTGTAAGTGAAATAATTAAGAACACTACACCGGCTACCAATACAGCTCCTAATGCTTCCGCAGGAGTGTATTCCATTCCAAGACAAACACCGTATGCAATAAATGCATTTATTCCCATACCAGGTGCAAGTCCAACAGGCCAGGTCTTTGCGTAAAAAGCAGCGATAAAACATGCAAGTGCCGTCGCACATGCTGTAGCAGTGAATACACCACCAAAGTCAAAGCCACCATCAGCTAATATGACTGGATTCAAAAACATAATATAAGCCATGGTTAAGAAAGTCGAA
>CACOXL010000022.1 GCA_902631135.1 uncultured Pelagibacteraceae bacterium | reverse complement strand
GATACTCAAAATAATGTATGGATTTTAAGATGAAAAATTTAGATCAAAATATCATTAGATTTGAGTATGATAAAAATTTTAAATTTGAAGATTTTTACGTCTCTAAAAGTAATAAGCATATATTAGATTTATTGAAGGATTGGCCTAATTGGGAAAAAAACTTTATCAATATAATTGGAGAAAAATTTTCAGGCAAAACACATCTTATAAGTATTTTTTTGAAGAAAAACAAAGGAATTAAAATTGAAGCGAATAAATTAGACAATGAAAATTTAAAGAGTATCAAAAATTATAAAAATATTGTGTTGGAAAATTTAGATTTGAATATAAATGAAAAACTTTTATACACATTAATAAACATAATAGATCAAGAGGGGAAATATTTGGTAATTACATCAAATAACCCAATAGTTGATATAAATTTTAAATTAAACGACTTAAAATCAAGAGCTAAAAATTTTTTGTTACAAAATATAGAAAAACCTGATGATGAATTAATTTTTGCTATAATATTAAAAAATTTATCAGATCGTCAGATTTTATTAGACAAAAAATTAATAAACTTTATTGTAAAAAGAATAGATAGATCTTATAGCAAAATATTTGATTTCATATATAAAATTGATGAGACAAGTTTAAAAAAGAAAAAACCAATTGATTTTAAAAGTATCAAAGAGGTTTTAGGAGAATGATTGAATAAATTTAGAACTCATACATGTAACGAATTAAGAATAAAAGATGTAGATAAGGATGTAATCTTATCTGGCTGGATTAATAAGAAAAGAGATCACGGGAATCTTTTATTTATTGATTTAAGAGATAATTATGGAATTACTCAATGTATAATAGACAAAGAAAATTCTAATTTTAGTAAAATAGAAAAAATCCAACTTGAAACAGTTATTAAAATAGAGGGAATAGTTTCAAAAAGAACAAATGAAACCATTAATAAAGAAATTTACACAGGTGAAATTGAAGTTTCAATTAAAGATTTTGAAATTTTAGGTACTTGTAAAGAATTACCTTTACCAGTTTTTAGTGATCAGGAATATGCAGAAGAAATAAGATTAAAATATAGATTTTTAGATTTAAGAAGAAAAAAAATTCATGAAAATATAATTCTTAGATCCAAAGTAATTTCATTTATTAGAAATGAAATGAGCAAGTTAGGTTTTTTAGAATTTCAGACACCAATACTAACTTCATCTAGTCCTGAGGGAGCTAGAGATTTTCTTGTACCAAGCAGATTAAATCCTGGAAAATTTTATGCACTGCCTCAAGCACCACAACAATTTAAACAACTAATAATGGTTTCTGGATTTGACAAGTATTTTCAAATTGCTCCTTGTTTTAGAGACGAAGATGCTAGAGCAGATAGAAGCCCAGGAGAATTTTATCAATTAGATTTAGAAATGTCATTTGTTGAACAAGAAGATGTGTTTAATGTAGTAGAGGAATTGTTAGTAAATACTTTTCATAAATTTTCAAAAAAAAAGTTAATGAATAAAAAATTTCCAAGAATTTCCTACTCAGATGCTATACTTAAATATGGTACAGATAAACCAGACTTAAGAAATCCTTTAGTAATTAATGACATTACAGAAGTTTTTAATAGAGATGATGTAAATTTTGAGATATTTAAAAAACTAGTCAAGTTGGGTTCTAAAGTAAGGTGTATTGTTGCAAAAGAAACCAAGGATAAACCAAGAAGTTTTTTTGATAATATAGATAAATGGGCAAAAGATCAGGGTGCGTCTGGATTAGCATATTTTACTATTGAGAAAGAAAAAAAAATTTCGGCAAAAGGACCAGTAGGTAAATTTTTTCCTGAAAAAGCTTTGGAAGAAATAATGAAGATCACAAACGCAAAAGTAGGAGATAGTATATTTCTTGCTTGTGGAAAAAAAGCAGAGTTGGAAAAAATTACATCTTTAGCAAGAGATAAGATTGCTATGGATTTAGACTTAATTGACGAGAACTTATTTGCTTTTTGTTGGATAGTTGATTACCCAATGTTTGAAAAAAATGAACAAACAAATAAAATAGAATTTAGTCATAACCCTTTTTCAATGCCTCAGGGAGATTTAAACAAAATTGATTTTGATAAACCTTTAGAAATTCTTGCTTATCAATATGATATTGTCTGTAATGGAGTTGAATTATCTTCTGGAGCAATAAGAAATCATATTCCAGAACTGATGTATAAACTTTTTTCAATAGCAGGATATAAAAAACAAGATGTTGAAAAAAAATTTAGCGGTATGATTAATGCACTTAGTTATGGTGCCCCACCACATGGTGGTATTGCTCCTGGAATAGATAGAATTGTAATGCTTTTAGCCAATGAAAAAAACATTAGAGAGATAACTATGTTTCCAATGAATCAAAATGCACAAGATTTAATGATGAATGCCCCCTCAGAAGTTGATGAAGGACAGTTGAAGGAATTAAATTTATCATTGAAAGTAAAAAAATAATTTATTTTTTACCTTTAAGATTTATTTTAACATCTGATAGATCTACTAAATTTTTTTTATAATTATTTCTTACAAAACCTTTGCTAGTAATATCTTTAACAATTTTTAGTAATTGATTTTGATCTTCAGAATTTTGTTCATCTAGATTAGTTTGTTCAGAATTTCCAATAGATGGTGTATGAGCTAAATCTTCTCTATTTTGATAAGATATAGCAAGTTCTCTAAATATATAATCTAAAATAGAAGATGCACTCAAAATTCTATCGTTTCCATGGACTTTGCCTGATGGTTCAAATTTTGTTCCTACAAATGCATTAATAAATTCATCTAGAGGCACTCCATACTGTAAGCCAAGTGATACTGCTATCGCAAAATTGTTCATTAAAGCTTTGACCAATTCTCCTTCTTTACTTGTATCGATAAAAATTTCACCAATTTTACCATCTTCATATTCTCCTGTATGCAAATACACTTTGTGATTTCCTATAGTTGCTTTTTGAATATAACCTTTTCTTCTATCAGGCATACTAAATCTCTTACCAGATTTTTCTGAATTATTTGTCGAAGATTTTATGAAATTTTCTAAATTTTGATTTTCTTGTTTTTTATTTTCTGAAATAAAATTTACATTTTTATTATCAATAACTTTGTTATTATTTGGATCAAGATTTTTAGTTTTTCTGTTATCTAATTTAACATCTATTATCTCAAATTTTCCGTCATCTCTTTTTTCAAGATTTTTAAGCTCATTTTCATTTATGTTATCTAAGTAATGATTAACTTTAAAAGTACATGTGTAATAAGTTTCAACTAAATATTTTGCCATTTAACCTCAATTTAAAAAATTAATTTGAATATGATCAAATTAATTTATATACAAAATCAAATTTTAGTCTAATTTAATTTATACAATTTTGAATTGAAATAAAAATTTTTTTTATGTTGACAATTTTTAAAAAAATTTTCACTTGGTGGAATCGTGATACATTTGGAACAAGAATAAAAACTCTTTTTTTTGGAAAACTTATAGGGAAAGATTCATTGGGTAATAAATATTATGAGAGCAAAAAAGGAAAAAGGTGGATTATTTATGCAGATGAGGTTGACGCGTCAAAAATACCAGTAGAATGGTATTCATGGATGCATTTTACACCTAACAAAATAGAGAAGAAACATGATTTAGAAAAATTTGATTGGCAAAAACCCCATCAACCAAATTTGACTGGAACTGATTCTGCTTACTACCCAAATAAGAATAAAAATGCTGCTATTAAAAAATATAAAAGTTGGAAAAATAAGACTTAATATTATTTTACTAATTTTATTTCTGTTTTTTTCTTTTTTTTCAGATTTAAAGTCTGATGAAAATTTAGAAGGAAAAAATACTGAAATAAAAGTATTAGACAAAATAAGTTCAAAAAATACATTAGTAAAATTAAAAAATAATAGAGAATTAATTTATAAAGATTTATCAATAAAAAGCCTTAAATGTAAAAACTCTGAGTTTGATGATAACCCTGAGATAACGGCTTATATTCAAGTTAAAGATTTAACAAATAAAGACAATGATGATGTATTTGTTTTTAATGGGTGGATATTTTCATCTAGTCCATCAATAACACCATTTGATCATCCAGTTTATGATATTTGGCTAGTTGGCTGTAATTAAACTATTTTTTCTTTATCAAGCCAACCAACATTAAAATCTGAGTTGATAAATTTTTTATGGTTAAGAAGTTTTTTATGGAGTGGTATAGTCGTAGTTATGCCTTCAATTACAAACTCATCTAGAGATCTAATCATCCTTTGAATAGCTTCAGTTCTATTTCTTCCCTGACAAATTAATTTACAAACCATACTGTCATAATATGGAGTAACCTTATAACCTTGAAAAATTGCTCCATCTACTCTTGTTCTAAAACCTGATGGTTGATGACACATGCTAATAATACCTGGAGAAGGTTGAAAATTTTTGCTTGGATCTTCAGCATTTATTCTACATTCAATAGCATGACCTCTTGGATTTATATCCGATTGTTTAAGAGCCGTTTCTCCAGAAAAAGCAATCCAAATTTGTTCTTTGATGATGTCAATACCTGTAACCATTTCAGAAACTGGATGTTCAACTTGAACTCTGGTGTTCATTTCTAAAAAATAAAATTTTTCATCCTCATAAATAAATTCAACAGTGCCAGCACCCTCATATCCAATTTTACTAACCATCCTTACAGTTTTTTCAAATAAATCTTTTCTAATTTCATCATTTAAAACAGGACTTGGAGTTTCTTCAATTAACTTTTGATGCCTACGCTGAACAGAACAATCCCTTTCATGTAAGTGTACAGTCCTATTTTTTCCAGCCAATATTTGAACTTCAATATGTCTAGGATTCTGAAAAAACTTTTCAATGTAAACTTCGTCATTACCAAAATATTTTTGGGCTTCAGATTTTGCAGTGGAAAAAAGAGTTTCAAACTCCTCTTCTTTATGAACAATTTTCATTCCTTTTCCACCTCCTCCTCCAGCGGCTTTAATTAAAACTGGGAAACCAATTTTTTTACAAAGTTCTTTTGCTTCTTTTACATCCTTTACACCACCTTCTGAACCTTCAATTACTGGTAATCCATTTTCTTTTGCAATTTTTTTAGCTTGAATCTTGTCTCCCATCATTTCAATATGCTCAGATGATGCTCCAATAAATTTTATATTATTTTCTTCTAAGACTTTTGCAAAATTTGCATTTTCAGATAGAAAACCATATCCAGGATGCACAGCTTCAGCATTAGTCAGATCAACTGCAGATATCAGTGCAGGGATATTAAGATAACTATTTGCTGGTTGATGTGATCCTATGCAAACACTCTCATCTGCTAATTTTACATGCATACTATTACGATCAACATCTGAGTGTACTGCAACAGTAGATATTCCCCATTCTTTGCATGCTCTTATTACCCTAACTGCAATTTCCCCACGGTTTGCAATTAAAATTTTTTTAAACATTATTCTAAAATGATTAAAGTTTGTCCAAATTCAACAGGTTGACCATCTTCAACAACTATTTCTTTTACTACACCTTCTGAAGTTGAAGGAACGTGATTCATTGTTTTCATTGCTTCAACAATCATCACTGTATCTCCTTTTTTAATTTTTTTTCCAATTTCAACAAATTTTTTAGCACCTGGTTCTGGCGCATGATAAGCTGTACCAATTATTGGTGATTTAATTTCAGTACCTGATTTTATATTATTTGATACTTTAGGACTATCAGAAGATTTTGATATTAATTTTGAATTTGGAGAATTTTGATCACTAATTGATATATTATTTTTAGAAACTTTGATTTTTGTATCCTTTTCCGTATATTCTAGCTCTGTAAGATTAAACTCATCTAAATAGTCACTAAGTTCTTTAATAATTTTTTTATCTATTTTCATTTGTTAAGAGCTTTTGCAAAGAAATTATGGCTAAAATATAACCATCTGCACCTAAACCAAATATTCCTCCAGTTACTATATCACTAATTAAAGATTTTTGTCTAAATTCCTCTCTATTGTATATATTTGATATATGTATCTCAATTATTGGTTTTTTAAAAAGTTGTAAAGCATCTCTAATGGCCACAGATGTATGAGTAAAAGCTGCAGCATTTATAATCATTCCATCAAAACTATTTCTGGAATTTTGAATTAATTCTACTATTTCACCCTCAATATTTGATTGAGCAAATTCTATTTCTAAACCTAATTCTTTTGATTTGTTTATGCAATTTTCTTTCAATTTGTCATAGGTAATTGATCCATATTGTGATTGTTCTCTTTCACCTAATAGATTAAGATTTGGACCATTGATAATAATAATTTTATTATTCATTCAGCTTTTATATACGATGAAAAAAATAAAAAAAATAAAAATCATAGTTAATGGAAAAATAAAAATTATTAAAGAAAAAACTAAATTATCTTATTTAATAAAAAG
>CACOXL010000021.1 GCA_902631135.1 uncultured Pelagibacteraceae bacterium | reverse complement strand
CAATTGGTATTGGCCTATCTACTTTGATTCCTCTTTTTATTAATATATTAGAGAAATCATCTAAAAGTTGATTTGCTTTATCTACAGTATCTTTAGTTCTGGGCCCGAATGTTCCTCTCATATCTGAATCCTCAGGAACTTTTGCATCAAGAGCTGGTTCAGGAGCAGGTATACAAGTTCCATCCGCTCTACCAACTATTACATGTTTGAGAGGATCCCATTCATTCCAGCTATTAACTATAGTTTTATCTTTGTTCATCCTATCCATTAATAATATTGTTTTCTGGGCCAAATGGAAACTTTGTAATATTTTCTGCTCCATCTTTGCCAATAACTAAAATATCGTGCTCTCTATATCCGCCAGCTCCAGGTTTTCCCTCTGGAATTAAAATCATTGGCTCCATCGAAATAACCATGTTTTCCTCTAAAACTGTATTAATATCCTCTCGAAGCTCTAAACCTGCCTCCCTTCCGTAAAAATGAGAAAGAACTCCAAAAGAATGACCATATCCAAAAGTCCTGTATTGCAAATATCCTTGATCTGCAAATAATTCATTTAATTCATTGCAAATTTCTGAGCATTTGACACCAGGCTTAATTAGTTCCAAACCTCTTTTATGAACTTTCACATTTGCTTCCCAAGCTTTCAAAGAGTCATCATCAACTGAATTTAAAAATAATGTTCTTTCTAGAGCAGTGTAGTAACCTGAAATCATTGGAAATGTGTTTAAAGAGAGAATATCACCTTTTTTTAATTTACGATTAGTTTTTGGATTATGTGCACCATCAGTATTAATTCCAGATTGAAACCACACCCAAGTATCCATATATTCTGCATGAGGATAAGTATTTGCAATTTCTCTCTCCATTCTATCTCTTCCAGAAATTGCAATTTCTAGTTCACTTGCTCCTTCTTTTATGTTTTTTACTATTTCTTCTCCACCAATATCAGCAATTCTTGCGCCGTTTTTAATTATTTCAATTTCCTCATTCGACTTAATCATTCTTAATTTCATAAGATCCTTTGAAATATCACTAAAAACTGAAAATGAAAAAATTGAACCAATTTTTTCCCTCATTTCTAGTGTTATATGATCATATTCAATTCCAATATTTTTGGGTGGATCATCTCTACCAATAATTGAAACAATAGCTTTTAAAAAATTATCTCTTTTCCAGTCTGTATAAATAATATTATCACAATGTGATCTTCTCCAAGGTTGGCTTGCATCTATATTTGCTGAGATAGTCGAAATTTTATTTTTAGTAATAATACAGCCGTAAGGTCTGCCAAAAGAACAATAAATAAAGCCAGTGTAGTATGCTATGTTGTGCATAGAAGTTAAAATAACCATATCAAGATTATTTTTGTCCATTACTGATCTTAGTTTATTTACTCTTTGATCGTATTCTTTGTCAGTGAAAGGAAGTTTTGCCTTTTCTCCATTTTTTAATGTAAAAAAATCAGGTCTTTCCATAACTTTAGATTTTAATTTAGAGCAATGTGTCTTTTATTCCATCTCATAATTAAACTGTAGTAAATAATAGAGACAAATAGAAAAAACCCACCAACAATAGTGTTAGTTGATGGCACTTCATTAATACCAAATAAAGGTAACCATACCCAAAAAATTCCTCCTATTACTTCCGTTAAAGATAATAAAGTAAGTTCTGCGGCTGGTATTGCCTTTGATCCAATTGAATATAAAATTAAACCTAAACATACCAATGTGCCATGTAAAGAAAACATGGAACTATTAAAGCTTGTTGCAAAAAAAGTTTGATTTTTACTTAAAATCACAATTGTTGCTACAACAAAACAAAAAAGTCCTGCAATAGCTACTGTGGTAAATTTTGGAGTTTCTTTTCTCCATCTTAATGTTACAGAAAAAACAGAAAATCCAATTGAAGAGGTAATACCAAAAATAAATCCAATTACTGAACTTTTTTCAGTGTTGCCAATGGCCATTATTATTATTCCTATTGTTGCAAGTACTATTGAAATCCAAACATTAAGACTAATTCTTTCTTTTAGAAATAAAAAAGCAAGTAATGCCGTAAAAAAAGGCATGGCTGCTAAACATAACAAAGTTATTGCAGCTGATGTATTTGTTATTGAATATATAAATGAAATCATTGCTACACCGAGACCACATCCACCAAGTAATCCTGATTTACCAATTTTTTTGTAATTTTTATAAAAATTTAATCCCTCCTCAAAATATAAATATAAGTTCAAAAGAATAAATATTGTAAGCCCTCTACCAAATATGTATTGCCAAGGCACAAGATGAGGTTGATCCATATACCTAACTACTAACGGACCAAATGACCACAGTAATCCAGCAAATAGTACTACTGGCACAGCTATTTTTTCATTTTTAAGTTCGATCATTACCGAATTAATAATTCTTATTTATTTCAACTACAACAAAAATTAGATCTTTTACAAAAAAATTTTATTTGATTGATTTGGAAAAAAACAATCAACAATTTCACCTTTTTTAAATATTTCTTTATTCGAAGGTAACATCACCCAAATATTTGATTGAATAAATGACTTAATTCGAAATGACTCTTGCCCTTTTAAGATTCTTACCTCTAATTTACCATTTTTAGTTGTACTCAACTTGCTTTTTACGAAACGCGTGAAATCTTTTTTTTTTTTAAATTCGTTTTTCAATACTGCTTTAAATGATATTTCTTCTTTTATACCAAGTAAATTCCTTAAATAAGGGTATACAAAAAATCTAAAACATGCAGCAGATGAGATTGGATTCCCTGGTAAACCAAAAACAGCTTTTGACTTTCCTTTAATCTTGGCAAACAAAATAGGTTTGCCTGGTCGTATTGCTACATTTTTAAAATAATTAGATAATTTAAACTCATTAACTACGCCTGGCACAAAATCAAATTTTCCAGCCGAAACAGCACCGGAGGTGATAATCAAATCAACTTTTGATTTAAGCATTTTAATAATATGTGATTTAAATAAACTACTTTGGTTATCTTTTAAAATCCCACCATCTTTAAAATTAAATAAAAAATTTTGATTTAAAGAGTGAATATAATGACAATTTGAATTTCTTACTTCCCAATCTAAAATTTTATCTTTATTTGTAATTTCATTACCAGTTGAAAAAAATAAAATATTTGGTTTTTTTCTAACTTTAATCATTTTAATACCTAGAGTTTTTAATGCTAATATATGGTTAGATTGTATAATTGTTCCTTGAGATATTAACAAATCACCCTTTTTATAATCAGAACCCCTAAACCTAACATGTTGAAACTTTGGAATTTTTTTATTTATTAAAATATATTTTGCATATTTTTTATTTGGATAAAAATTTATTTGCTCAACTGGAATTATAGTGTCAAAAGGTTTTGGTAATAATGCACCAGTCATTATTTCAAATGTTTGAAACTTTTTGATTTTTTTTTTTATTGGTTTACTTCCTGCGGCAATCGATCCTATTATTTTAAATTTTTTACCTATTTTATTATCCAATTTATTTGTATCACTAGATTTTATTGCATAACCATCAAACGCTGCATTATTTCCAATAGGATAAAATGAATTAACGTAAATATTTTGTGAAGTTACACGGTTAAGACATCTATTAGTATTTATAAATTCATCACCTAATTTAATTATAGATTTTTTTAGAATAGATTTTGATTTATTATAACTAATCATTATTTAATAATTTTTTTGCTGTTTCTAAATCATTTTCGGTATTAATATTAAAAAAAGGATCTTTATTGTTTTCATGTTCAAAATCAATTGTTTCTACACCTATTTCATTTGCCCAAAGTTCTACTTTTCTATCACCTCTATTTAATGCTATCTCTAATTTCTCATATAAATCTAATGACCATAAACCAAAAATATTATGGCGTGTATTTTTTGATTTCATAAAAAATAAATTACTTTTATTTAGATTTATTTTTTTAAAAAATTTACTTAAATGTTCTTTTTTAAAAAATGGAGTATCAATTGGAAATGTCGATATCCATTTATAATTTTTTTTATTATTTTTTATCCATTTCATTGCACTATAAACTCCTCCCAAAGGTCCGAGACCCTTTTTTATATCACTAGTTGTAGAAATTTTATTTGAGTCTAAAAATTTAATTGGTTCATTTGTCACAATCAAAATATCTTTATAAAGATCAATTATCTCAGTTAGAACGTAATCAATCAGTATTTTATCACCCAATTTGACTTGAGATTTATCTTTTCCAAATCTTTTAGATTTACCTCCTGCTAGTACTACAGCTAAAATATTGTTATTATCCATTAAACAAAATATAAAACATTAAAATTTGATTTAAAGAGATAATATGGATTTACGTATTTTAGAAATAGCATCAAATACAGAGAACAATAAAATTCTTGATAAACATACACATAAATCAAAAAATAAAAATCCAATTTGTGGTGATGAAATGGAAATTAGCCTTATTGTAAAAAATGATAAAGTTTTAGATATGGGTTATCAATGTAAGTCATGTGTTTATTGTCAAGCATCTGTTAGTCTTCTATCGCAAAATATAAAAAATAAAAGTTTGGATGAAGTAAAAGATTTAATAAATATTTGTGAAAATATTTTTGAAAATACAAAAATAATTTTGGAAAATAAATGGGTCAGTTTTAAGGAGCTTTTTGATAAAAAAAATGCATCAAGAAAAGAATGTTTACTACTTCCACTACGAACTGTAAATAAAGCACTTAATGATTAAATTAAATAAAGAAATTTTCAAAAAAGCTTTAATAGCTGGTTTCTTTTCAGCTTTTACAATTGGTGTGCTTACTGTTCTCACTTACAAAAGTGCTTTAGGTTTATTCATAGCTGGATCATTTGGGTCATCGATGGTTTTATTATTTGGTTTTCCAGAAAGTCCATTTGCTCAACCACGAAATGTTTTTTTTGGACATTTAGTAACAACTTTAGTTGGAGTAATTTTTGTAAATTTAATACCATTACCAATTTATATCAATATAGCTCTTGCTGTTGGTGCTGGAGTTTTTTTTATGATATTGCTAAATGTAGTACATCCTCCAGCAGGTGGAAATCCAATAATGGTTATCATTGGAAGTGTATCATATGATTATCTGCTTTTTCCTATTATCTCTGGGTGTTTTTTAATTATCTTGTTAGCAATTATTATTAATAAATTTATCCTAAAAAAAAACTATCCTTTAAAATAAATAATGAATTCAAAATATAAAATTACAAAATTTACTAAAGATAAATTAGAAAATATAGAAGATTTAATATCAATAGAAGAACCTTTGGAAATTTCTTTGAAGTTTAAAGATAAAGAAAAATGGGTAACAAAAAGTTTATCAATCACAATGAGAACCCCAGGACATGATGAAGATTTAGTTAGAGGCTTTTTGTTTAATGAGCAAATAATTCAAAATGTAAAAGATATTGATAATATAGAAATTTTCGGTGACAAAGTAGGTCAATATAATATTCAAAACAAAATTCTTATTACTTTGAATAACTCTCAAAATGTAAAAATTTCAAAAATAAAAAGAGATTTTCTGACAAACTCATCTTGTGGTGTTTGTGGAAAATCTTCTCTAGACGCCTTAGAAATCATAAAAAAAGATAAAACTCCCAAATCAAGTCCAAAATTATCAAAAGAAATAATAATCAATTCACCATCGACTTTAAGAAAAAACCAATCTGAATTTTCAAAAACTGGTGGTATTCATGCAAGCGGGTTATTTGCATCAGATGGAAAACTAATCTCTTTAAGAGAAGATGTCGGTAGACATAATGCATTAGATAAAATGATAGGAGATTCTCTGATAAATAACTACCTAAAGCCAAATGACCAATTTATTACATGTTCTGGACGTCTTAATTTCGAATTAGTTCAAAAAGTTTTGATGACAAATATTGGCTTAATGATTGGGGTAGGTGCGCCAACTAGTCTAGCAATTGATCTTGCGAATAGATTTGACATGACCTTGATAGGTTTCGTAAAAGAAGATAGTTTTAATATTTATACAAATAACCAAAAGGTTATTGTAAATTAAAAAGGAAAATTTGCGGTGTCTAAAAATATAAGTAATTTGTCTGGAAGAATTGGTTTAAAGGATAACCTGTTCAAAAAAATGTCTGAAAATGTTCTCAATGATTCACCAAAAGATATTAAAGAAATTGCAAAAGAATATAATCTTGGAGTTTCAACCATTCACGGTGCTGAAAGTTTTTATGAATTTTTAAGACCTTCACACAGAGAAAAAAAAGCTTTTGTTTGTAATGGAAGTGCTTGTATGTGTGCTGGAACTCAAGAAAAATTAAAAGATAAACTAAAAGAAAAATTAGGTGATGATAAAGTTGGAGAAATGTTCTGCTTAGGACATTGTTATGAAAACCACGCATTTCACTATGACGGAGAAAATTACGCTGGAAAAGATATAGAAAAAATCGACCAAATTCTTAAAGGTGAAGATATAAAGCAAGAAAAATTTTTTTCAAAAAGTTATGCAACAACAAGTTTTTTAATGGATGATAAACTTTCTTCAACAGATCAATTTAAAAATCTATTAGGAAAGTTTTTAAAAATAGATAAAAAAGAAATTATAAAATCTCTGCTTGACTCAAATCTAACTGGAAGAGGCGGTGCTGGTTTTCCTACTGGAATGAAATGGGATTTTTGTAGTAAGGCAAAAGGAGACAAAAAGTATGTTATCTGCAATGCAGATGAAGGAGACTCAGGTGCTTT
>CACOXL010000020.1 GCA_902631135.1 uncultured Pelagibacteraceae bacterium | reverse complement strand
TGGAAGTGAGTTATGTCTTAGACCAGATTTAACTATTGCATCTTGTTTAAGATATTTAGAAAATAACTTAAAGGGTAAAGAAAAAATTTTTTATAGTGGTCAAGCTTATAGAAAATCTCAAAATAAAAAAGACTCAATAATTAGAGATCAAGTTGGCTTTGAGATCATAGGGTCACAAGATGAAAAAAATGATGACAAAGAGATAATAAACACTTCTCTAAAATCATTAAAAGACTTTAAATATTCATCAGGTATCCTTACCGTTGGTAATGTAGAAATTTTTAATCTTTTAATTTCCAAATTAGATATACCGAAAAGATGGAAATTAAGACTTTCAAGACATTTTTGGAGAGAGGACTATTTTAATGATTTGCTACAAAGATTAGAAACAAATTCTGATGTAGACCCAACAATCGTTGAAGTTGATAAAAAACGTTATCTAAAAATGTTAAAAGACGATCAATCATCTATTGTTGCAAGCAGAACAATTAAAGAAATTTTAGAAAGATTTGATAAAAAGATTAAAGACCCAAGAAAACCGAGTAGAGGAAGAAATATTTCAAAAATAATCAAAGAATTTTTAAGAATTAAATGTCCAATTAATAAAGCTGCAAATGAGATGAATAAATTTTTTAAAAAATACAAAATTAATCTTGTTGTTGATCAAAAATATTTTCCAATTTCCAAAAATAAAGTCTCTAAACTCAATGTAGTTTTCTCAACTGCTTTTGGTAGACAGCTAGAATATTACACTGGAATGGTTTTTAAGATAGATATCAAATCAAAATCAAAAATTATTAATTGTTGTAATGGTGGTCGTTATGACAAATTAATTTCTGATCTTGGTTCTAATAAAAAAATCCCAGCTGTAGGAGCTGCACTTAATCTAAATAATTAATTATGAAAAATATTATAAATATAGGAATACCTAGCAAAGGGAGATTAAGAAAAGATGTTTTAAAAATTTTTAGTAAAAAAAAATTAAAGCTTATTTCCGAACATGGAGAAAGGGATTTAATAGGATCAATTCAAAATAAATCAAATATTAAAATCTTATATTTGCATGCAAGAGAAATAATTGAGAGATTAGGAGATGGCTCGTTAGATATTGGTTTTTCTGGTTTTGATTTATTAAAAGAAAGTGAAATTAATATTCAGAATAAGATTAGTGTTGTAAAAAAACTTAACTTTGGAAATGCTAATTTAGTTGTAGCTATACCAGATCCTTGGATTGATGTTCAAACGATAGCTGATCTTGAGGAAATTGCTTTTGAATTTAGAGATAAAAAGAAAAAAAGATTAAGAGTTGCAACTAAGTATCCAAATTTAACAAAAGAATTTTTGTTTTCAAAAGGTGTTACTCAATTTAAGTTAGTTGACAGTTTGGGGGCAACAGAAGCTTACCCTTTTACTGGTTCAGCTGAATTGATTACTGATATTACTTCTACAGGTGAAACTCTTAAGGCAAATAATTTACGTATTTTGAAAGATGGTGAAATCTTAAGGTCCCAAGCATGTATTTTTAGCTCAAAGAGAAATAGTAAAAAAAAGGGATTTAAAAACTTGATTGGATTACTTTCTAAGTAATTTATCTTTAAAATAAATCAGAATAATTTTTATAATATCTAAATTTCTAATAATCGCGTAAGCTGCAATTATGATACCTAACCCAAATATTATTTTTAAAATAAGATAATATTCCATAAAAATCCCTTATAATACAAGTTGCGAATCATGGACACAATTTTATTAATTATCTTAATTCTAATATTTGGAGCGACATTAGCTATTTTATATTTAAATATTAGATCTAAAACAAAAGAAGTAGATAATGATAATGATGAAATAGCAAATTTAAATGCTGAAATTATAAGATTAAAAGACAGCTTAAATTCTACAATTAATACATCTCTAAGTTCTATGTCTAACTCATTTAATTCGTTATCAACTGGTGTTACTAAGGATATGACTGAGGCTCTTACTAAAGTTGATGAGAAGGTTGGTAACTTTAATGAACAAGTAAAATTATTAAACCAAAGCCAAGAGGGAATAACTAAAATTTTAGCAGGGGTGAAAAAGTATGGAACTTTAGCAGAGTATTCTTTGGATGCTTTAATAAAAGATTTGTTGCCCGCATCTCAATTTATGACGAATGTTAAGATGAAAGAAGATACTAGTGAAAATGTGGAATTTGCAATCAAGCTACAAGGTGATGTTTTAGTTCCGGTAGACTCTCATTTTCCTGTAGAAAAATTTAAAGCTATTACCGATGCTTATGATGCAGATGATAAAAAAGCAATTACAGATGCTAGAACAAAATTAGCGAGTGCATTTAAGGCTAAAGCAAAAAGTGTTATGGAAAAATATATTGTTCCACCTAAAACAACAGATTTTGCAATAGTGTATGCCCCAACTGAAAGTCTTTACAAAGAGCTAACAGAATATCAAGATCCAAGTACTAAAGAGTTGTTAACTCAGGAATTAATGAAGAAATATAAGATAGTAATTTCTGGTCCCAATACTCTTTCAGCTTATTTACAATCTTTACATATGGGTTTTCAATCACTGAAAGTTCAAAAAGGAGCAACAGAAATATATAATCACCTTAAAACTATCACTACAAGATTTGGAAAACATTTTGATAATATTATTACGCTTAGAAAAAAATTAGAGGAGGCCATGAGCGTAGTAGATAAGTTTGGTACTGATGCAAGATCAATTAGCAGAACTTTAGAAAATATAAAAGATCCCGAGCAAGTTGAAAAAGCTTTACTGACAGAGAACGTTGAGAAATTTGTTGAAAGAAATAAACAGATTAAAAAATAATTTCTTTTTTCAGATAATACCGACTATAAGAAATCACATGCGTTGGAATAAGAAATACAATTATCCTACATCATCAAGGGCAACAGAAGATGGAATAAGAAGATATTTATTAGGAGAAACAAAATTGCCGAGTGTTACATCAATTCTTGATGCAACCAAATCTGAAGAAGAAAAAGCAGCATTAGCGAATTGGAGAGAAAGAACTGGCCAAAAAGAAGCTGAAGCAATTACAAAAGCTGCAAGTAGTAGAGGCTCACAGATGCATAGCTATTTAGAGTCTTTTCTTTTGGGTAGAGAAAATTTAAGTTTTTTTGAGGATAATGAACAATATAAAAAGATGGCAAAAGAAATTATTGATAAGGGTTTAACTAATAGACTAGAGGAAATTTATGGAGTGGAATGCACAATGTATTATCCTGAGAGATATGCGGGCACGGCAGATTGTGTAGGGAAGTATGAAGGAAAAGATTCTATAATTGATTTTAAACAATCCAACAAACCAAAAAAAGCTGAATACATAGACTCATGGTTTTTACAAACAGCAGCTTATTCTTTAGCACATAATGTTGTTTATAATTCAAATATCACAGCTTGTGTTATTCTTGTTTGTACAGTAGATAATTTATTTCAGGAATTTAAAATTCAAGGACCTGAATTAACTACTTATCAAAATTTATTTTTAGGTAGATTAAAAAAATTTAATGAAATGAATAACTTTAATTAACAAAAATGGATAAAATTGTAATTTATGATACTGAAACAACTAATAGTACAATTTGGGGTTCAATAATCGAAGTTGGAGCAGTTGTTGTTGATAAAAATTTAAATGAAATTGGAAAGTTAAATATTCGTGGGCGTATGCCTGAAGGGGAAGTTCCTTCAGCAAAAGCGTTACTAGTTAATTCAACAAGTATTGATTTATTAACAAAGGGCAATTATTCACATTATGATTTTTTAGGTGCAGTTGAAAATTTTTTTACAAAATGTGCTCCAGCAATGTTTATGGGTTGGTCGAACTTAAATTTTGATCGAAGAATGTTCCATTTTAATTTTTTTAAAGGTAATCGTTATCCTTATCTTATTCATTCATCACCTAATAAAGAACACGATGGTCTTCATATAGCAAGAGCTGCTCAAACATTAGATCCTGAGACTTTAAAAACAGAATTAACTGAAGCTGGAAATCCGAGTCTTGCATTAGAATCCTTATCTAGGTTACAGGGTTTTGATACCTCAGCTAGCCATACAGCTTATGTAGATGCTCAAAATTCATTGAAAATTCTTAGGATTATAAAGGGCAAGCATAAAGAAAACTGGCAAACATTTTTAAAGACATCAACAAAAGCGAGTGTAGAGACGATTTTAAAAAGTGATGGGATATATTCAATTTTTGAAAACGTAAAAGGTAGAAACATGATGTATCTTACTTGTGCATTGCATCCAAAATATGTTTTTCATCCTTCTTATGCGTCCTGGGGATATCTTTGGGATTTAAGAAGAGATCCAGAACCTTTATTAAACTTATCAGTTAATCAACTAAGAGATACACTAAAAAAAATTAGCCCAAAAGCTTTAAGAGTTTTAAAAACAAATAAAGCACCAGTGGTTTTGGATAAACAATTTGCTTTAAAACAAAAACCTTATTCAGATTTAGATCTAGAAACGATAAATAAGAGAGCAAATTTAGTTAGAAAAAGTGAAAATTTTTGTAAAAATATTCAAATTATAAATAGAGAGGCAGCAGAGGAAAAAGAACAAACTAAAACTCAAGAAGATTTATTACCAGAGGAAACTTTATATGAAAAATTTATTCCAAATAAAGATACAGCTTTATTTAAAACATGGCATAGCTCATCATGGGAAGATAAATTAAGATTATTAGATAAGTTTCAAGATAAAAGATGCAGTTGGTTCGGTCAAAAAATAATTTATCAAGAGGCTCCACAAGTTCTGCCGTCAGATTTGTATAAAAATATTAAAAGTGAAATTGCTAGAAGAATTTTAAGCAAAAATAAAGAAAAATGGCAAACAATTAATATGGCTTATACTGAAATTGATTATTTAAGAGACCAAGCATCAAACAGAGATGATGAGGAAGAATTAAAAAAACTAGAAGAAATCAATCAATTTATTATGTCAATTGAAAAAAAATACGAAATAGCATAGTTGACTTTGGTGATAATAATTATAGATAGGTCGTATGCTTACAGATTTTAGAGATGAAGATTTTGATAGTAAAATCAAAAATGAAGATGTTTCAGTAATCCAATTTAGTGCAGCTTGGTGTGGCCCTTGTAAAGCTTTGAAGCCGATCATGGATAAATTAGCTGATGAATATAAAGGTAAAGCAGGTTTTTATTATGCTGACATTGAAGATGGTGGAATAAACACTGGAAGTGCTGCAGGTATAAGAGGTGTCCCAACAGTTATAATCTACAAAAAAGGCGTTGAAGTTGATAGAAAAGTTGGCGGAGTTCCTGAAAGCAATATGAAAGAATTTTTAGAAAAAAATATTTAATTTAAATTTAAAAATTCTCCACTTAAATATAAAGAGCCTGTAATGATAATCAAGTCATTCTCTTTTAAAGCTAATGATTTAATGGCTTCTTGAATACTTCCTTTGAATTGTACATTAGCTATATTTTTAAATTTGTCTTTTAATTCTTTTCCACTTATTGCCTTAGGTTGATTTGGTATATCGATAGTTGTTAAAGATGAAATATCTTTAAAATAAGATATATATTTCTCATGTTCCTTGTTTGCCATCATGCCTATGATTACATGTTTTCTACAATCTAAGGTCTGAAGATATTCATTTAAAACTCTAGATCCATCCTCATTGTGACTTCCATCTAATAACAATCGGTTATTTTTGACAAGGGCCTTAAGTTTTCCAGACTTTATTTCTTGTAATCTTGCCAAACTCTCAATTTTCGTTACGCCGTTTTTAATATCTTTATCTTCAATACCTAAGTTAAGGTGTCTTAAAGTTGCAATTGCTGTTGAAATATTTTCTAATTGATACTGTCCCAGGATATTTGGTAATGGAAGTTTTAATCCTCCAAATTTGTCTTCATAATAAAAGAAATTATTTTCCCCGGTTGAATAACTAAAATTTTCATTAAAAAATAATTTTTCAGATGAGTTTTTTGAGGTCGTTTTTTTAATACATTCAGTTATTTCTTTAGAATTTTGTTTTGATACAATTATATTCGAATTTAAAAGAGCTGATGTTTTTTCAAATATAATTTTTTCAATTGTTTGTTGTCCTTTTGGTAGCCAGTCAAGATGATCTTTACTTATTGAACAAACAATACTAGCTAAATTACTTTTAAGTATATTTGTTGCATCAAATCTATGAAATAAACCAGCTTCGATAAGATTTATATTTTCAGGATATTGAGCAGCTTTGTAAAAATAACAAGCACTTAAAGCCTCAAAAAAAGTTAAAGGATTATTGTCATTGATTTTTTCTACTTCTTCAAAAAGTTCTATTAATTCATCGTCATTCAACTGTTTATTGTTAAAAATAAATCTTTCATTAATTTTTTGAATATGTGGGCTAGTATAAACATTACATTTTAAGTTTGACTCTTTAAGGATTGAAAAAAGTGCATTAATGGTAGATTGTTTTCCGTTAGTGCCCACAACAGAAATTGCCTTAATCTTATCTTGAGGATTCCCCAATTTTTTGCAAAGTTTTAAAATTCGATCTAAACTTAGATCAATTTCTTTAGGATGCAGCTTTTGTAAGTGGTTGAGAATTTTCTGAAGTTTCATTTTCTTCAGAATTTATAACAGAATTTTTCTTTAACAATATCGATAATAAAGTTCCTATTTTGTCACTAAGATCTTTTCTTTCAACAATTAAATCTACAAAACCTGTTTTTTCTACATATTCGCTTTTTTGAAAACCCTCTGGAAGTTCTTCTTTTACAGTTCCTTGTATAACTCTAGCACCTGCAAAAGCTATAAGAGCACCTGGTTCAGCTATATGGATGTCTCCTAACATGGCATATGAAGCTGTTATACCACCAGCTGTTGGATCAGTAATACAAACTAAATATGGTAAGTTATTTTTTTTTAATTCATTTATAGCTATAGTTGTTCTTGTCATTTGAGATAAAGAAATTAAACTTTCCATCATTCTCATACCTCCACCAGCACTGATACATAAAAATGGTGTTTGGTTTTCAATTGCATATTGAATTCCATATAAAAAAGCTTCACCTTCAGCAGCTGCCATTGATGCACCTAAAAAATCAAAGTCTGAGGCAACTGCTGTAACTTTAATATTATTTATTGAACCACTTACCACCATCATCCCACATTCCATATCTGTTTTTTTTCTAGCACTTTTTAATCTATCTTTATAAGATTTCGAGTCCTTCCAATCTAGTGGGTCATCTTTTGGGATAGGTGTTTTAAAAATTTCATAATTATTTTTACCAAATAAAATATCAAATCTTTGTCTAGGTTTTATTCTATGGTGTTTATTACAATCAGGACAAACCCAAAGATTTTTTTCTAAATCTTTTTTTAGAATTGGACCTCTACAGCATGAAGTCCAATCACTATTTGCAACATCCGCTTTAGTTGCTCTTTTATGAAAAGCAGTTTTGATCTTTTCACCTGCTTTTATAATTTTTGTTATCCAATTCATTTTATTTTATTTTTAAGACTTTTAACTACATTAGTAACATTTGTGACAGGATTTTGTCTTTTTTTTATTGCATTTGTTATTTCCTTACAAATAGCGCTTCCTACCACTAATCCATCAGCTTTTTTTAGAGATTTTATAGTTTTTTTTGTTATTCCAAATCCAATTACTACATTTTTGGATTTGTTTTGTTTTTTTATTTTTGAATATTCCCCAAGTATCTTTTTTGGAGAAACCTTAAGTTTTCCTCCTGTTGTAGATAACATGCTAATATAATAAATCATGTCGTGTGAATTTTTTACGATTTGCTTTAAACGTTTTTTTGATGTTGTAGGTGAAATAAGTTGAATGAAATTGATATTTTTTTTTTTACATTTTAAAGCAAATTTTTTATTT
>CACOXL010000019.1 GCA_902631135.1 uncultured Pelagibacteraceae bacterium | reverse complement strand
GTATCTCCATATAAAGCATAACCTGTAGAGTCTTCTCCTCTATGTTTTAAAGCTTGTAACATTCCTTGTAGCTCATAACCAACTTTTGAAGATTTTCCTCTATGAATTAATCCTGCTATTCCGCACATATTCTTTTCCTCTCTGTCTATATTATTATGGTAAACAATCTAAATAGGTATCTAGATCCCATTGAGTTGTTGCTCCTAAAAATCTTTCCCATTCATCATTTTTATACCAGTGGAAAACTTTATACATTTCATCTGGCATAGCAGACTTGATAACCTCATCTTCAGAAAGTCTTTCTAGAGCTTCACCTAAACTTAAAGGAAGTTTTTTAACATCTTTACCCGCTTTTTGGGCTTCATAAATATTTCTAGACTCTGGATCTGCTGGTTTCATCTTATTACTTATTCCATGATCACAAGCTTTTAATAATGCTGCACCTAATAAATAAGGATTGTGCATAGAGTCTACTGATCTATACTCAAATCTTCCAGGAGCAGAAACTCTTAATCCACAAGTTCTGTTCTGGTATCCCCAATCAGCATAAACAGGTGCCCAAAAACCTTGATCCCATAATCTTCTGTAAGAATTAACAGTCGAAGAACCTAAAGCTGTTAGAGCTGGCAAGTGTTCCATTATACCGGCAATTGATTGTAAACCTATTTTACCTGGTAATTGCATATCTTTTGTGTCAGGCATAAAAGTATTTGTTCCGCCCTCGACATAACCAAATACTTCTTCAACAGCTGGTAAACTTTTATGACCAAGTTTATTTGTTTTTACTTTTCCGCCTTTCCATAAAGACATATTGGTATGACAACCACTCGCTGACACACCCATAAAAGGTTTAGTCATAAAACATGCAATCAAGTTATGTTCTCTTGCAACTTGTGCACAAATTTGTCTGTAAGTTGATAATCTATCAGCATTTCTTAAAACATTATCATAAGTCCAGTTTAGCTCTAATTGACCAGGAGCGTCTTCATGGTCACCTTGAATCATATCTAAACCCATCGCTTTTGAATACTCGATTACTTTCATGAAAACGGGCCTTAATGACTCAAATTGATCAATATGATAACAGAATGGTTTAGAAAAACCTTTTCCAGTAGGAGTTCCATCTTCGTTTTTTGTAAGCCACATCATTTCAGGCTCTGTTCCAACTCTTAATTCAAGTCCATGTTTTTTTTCAAATTCCTCCATGAAAATTCTTAAATTACCTCTACAGTCAGAAGTTAAATGTCCACCTGGATTTTGTCTTTCTTCTCTATTTCTAAAACATGTTACAAATACTCTTCCAACTCTTTTATCCCAAGGTAGTTGACAAAAAGTTTCAGGATCAGGAATACCAACCAGCTCCATAGCCTCTGGGCCATATCCAATATAGTTGTTATGACGATCTAAAAATAAGTTTGCTGTTGCTCCGTAAACTAATTGAAAACCTTTTTCTGCAGTTCTTTCCCAATGATCTGCCGGAATTCCTTTTCCAACAACTCTACCTGTTACTGAAATAAATTGATAATAAATGTATGTTATTCCTAACTCGTTGATTTTTTCTCTAACTTTTTTTACTAATTTGTCTCTTCCCGGACGGTTAACATGTTTTTCAAGATCAGTCATTTTCCCCTCAATGAATTATATTTATCCAAACGTAGCTGAAAATTTTATTTGTGTCTAGGCTTGAAGTTTAACTCCAAGGGAACGGACTGTTCGAAGTAGGGTGAAGTTCTCCCTTCTCGTAACGGTTGAATCTAAACGGTTTCAATAAATCACTTTCAGTACCAAGAATTTCTTTTGCCACAAGTTCTCCAACTCCAATCATTTTATATCCATGATTTGCATCTGCAATCATATAAACGTTTTCAAAAAATCTATCAAAGATAGGAAAAGAATCTGGAGTCATACATCCAAGACCTCCTGATGGACCTTTTCTATACAAATCTGATTTTCCTTCAAATCTTTTTTGGCAATGTGCTAACGCTGAGCACCACATTTCGCTGAATGCATCTGTAGTTTGATATTCTGGTGACTCAATTCCATAAGGATCAACATTAACTTCATCAAAATGTTTTTTAACAATATAAGGAGATGTTCCGCCCTGAACCCCCAGACCTTCAATGTCTGGCTTATAATAAATTCCCCATATTTTATCTGTGATTAATTTTTTTGTTTTATCTGAATACAATGGTGCAGTTGAGTCAACATGAACAACAGGTGGCTGTTTTCCATCATTTGTTTTTAAAAAGTCTGGTTCTACTCCAATAACTCCTTCTTGTAACATCCAATATGTCCACATATCAGTGACATGCATCTTTCCATCTTTACCTTTGATGTTTGCAGTTTTAGGTAATTCCAACATGTTCCAGAAATCTCTTGCCCATGGTCCTGCTCCAATAACTACTTGTTCACAATCAATAGTACCTTTATCAGTTTCTACACCTGTTACTGCTTTACTATTACTTCCTCTCTTAAAACCTGTAACTTTTACACCTTTCATAACCTGAACACCATTTGATGTAGATTTGTTTTCAAGAGCTTTTATTGAGTCTTTGTTAAATGCATATCCACCTTTTTTTTCGTGAAGAATAGATGTAATACCTTGTGCTTGCCAATCGTCAAAAATCCCCTTCATATAATTCATGCAATCTTTTTCACCTTCAATAAATGTAGATTCATATCCAATTGCTTTTTGTTGTTTATAAATGCTTGCAACATCTTCATGCATTACTTCAGGTGATATTTGTAAATAACCAACTGGATTGTACTTAAATGCTTTTGGATCACTTTCCCAAACAGAAACTGAATGGGCCATTAATTCTCTCATTGCTGGTTGAAAGTAATTATTTCTTACTACACCACAAGCTATTCCACTTGCACCAGCAGCAGTATCTTTTTTTTCTAAAACTATGATGTCACCAGGATTTTTATAAGTTTCTGATAATTTCCATGCAGTACTTAAACCGTGGATACCTCCACCGATTATAACTACTTTTGCTTTTGTCGGTAATGACATATCACACATCTTTATTTCTCATGCGACGTAAATATATAATTTTTTATATATATAAAATATATAAGTAATTAATTACTTATTCTTAGAAACTTAGATTTTTAAGAGTTGCCAGATATTGATTGAATTCCTCAATAAATGCTTCACTAGGTTTGATATGTTTTTTTCTTTGATCACCAGAAGTTTTTTCTAAGAAAAAAAAACCTTTTTCACATGCTTCATTTATCATTAAAGCTGACTTTGGTCGTGAAGTTTTGAATAACTTAGTTTTCAGTTCTTCAACTGTCAGATTTTCTTTATACTTAAAAGCATGCATTACCAGAAGCATCATATGGTAATGAGAAGGTGACTTTCTAAAAAAATAATTACTTGATGTATGAGAAAGTTTCATTTGATCTTCCCAAAATTCCAATAAATCTTTAGTTGTTTTTGTCATTAAGATCTTACTCGAGTCTTCTTAGGATCAAAGTGTGGGAAACTTACAACTTTTGCAGAAATTCTTTTTTGATGACCATCAATTTTTCCAACTTCGACCTCTGTTCCAGGTTCTGAATATTGAGCATCTATTCTGCAGAGTGCTATATTTTTATTAAGAGTTGTTGATAAACAACCGCTTGTTACTATTCCAACTTGTGATCTTCCAACATGTACACAATCACCATGGCCAGCATGTTCTTTTCCAATAAGCTCCAAACCTACAAGTTTTTTTTGCGGATTAGCTTTTCTTTCTTTTAAAACTTCTTTTCCTATAAAATCTTCCTCTTTAGTTTTAAGTGGGACTGCAAAACCAATTCCTGCTTCAAAAGGATCTTGCTGTCCATCAAACTCATTACCAAATAAAATTAAACCTGCCTCTATTCTTAATTTGTCTAAAGCCGCAAATCCTGCAGGAATCAAACCATGTTCTTTTCCAGCTTCCATAAGTTTATCCCAAACTACAGGCGCATGTTTTGGATGACACCAAATTTCATAACCAAGTTCACCAGTATAACCTGTTCTTGAAACAATTAGTGGAATACCTTGAAGTTCTTCAACTCTACAAATTGTAAACCTAAACCATTCCAATTCATCTATCGATGGTTGGGTAGGAGGAGTAAAAATTAATTTATTTAAAATTTCTCTGCTTTTAGGTCCTTGAATAGAAACATTGCTAATTTGATCTGTTGAGTTTTTTACATTTACCTTAAAGTTTTTTTTCTTAGCTATTTCTTTTAACCATTGACCAGCATATTCATCGCCACAAATCCATCTAAATCCTGTTTCACTCAATCTTAATAGTGTACCATCATCAAACATCATTCCGTTTTCATAACACATTGCAGAATAAACTACCTGACCAATAGAAAGTTTTTTAATATTTCTAGTTAGCGTATAATTCATTAATTCTTCAGCATCGGGTCCAATAATTTCAAATTTTCTCAAAGAAGATAAATCAATTAAGACAGCTTTTTCTCTACATGCATTATATTCCTCAACAACACCATGTTTAGTATAATCATTTGGTAACCAAAAACCTCTAGCATCAATAAAGTTTCTAGTTAATTTTGAGGTTCTTTCATAAAAACCTGAATTTCTAGTAAGTTTTTTTTCTGAGTCTGTTTTCATTCTAAAAGCAAATGATTTTGAAAATTCTTTTTTTTTGTCATAAGTTCTAACAAAAATATCAGTTGGATTCCACGAATTACATGCATCAATATCACTTGGACATGCAGTAGTTCCAATTGTTAAATCTTTTAGTGCTCTAAACATTACATAATCACCGGGTCTAGCATATGATTCATCAGAAATAACAGAATTTAATCCTGAAGCTGACGTATTAAAAAATAAATTTATAGCATGCCAGCCTTTTTGTTTTTGAACACCATATTTTGACATTGAACTAGTTAAATTATCTGAGCAATTTGGGTGACCAAAGTATCCAGCATCTTCATAATATTTTGAAGTACAAGCGAGATTAAATGTATCATGTTTGCCAACTGTGTCTCTTATTACCTCAACCAATGGCTCATGGTCAGTATCATAAAACTTTGAGAATAATCCTGGTCCAGGAAAAGTGTTGCCCATGAAAGTTCTTGTTGTTTGCCAATCGAGGCCTTTCTCAATTTTTTTATCAAGTTTTCTTGTATCAAACGCCACAAAGTCAGAACATTGTCTTCCAGCTGGGCTGATAACCTGAATATAGTCGCCTTCTTTAACCTGATAAGAAATTGAAGTTTGTCGATTAATATTTTTTTCATAATTTGGTTCAAAAACTGGATCAGGTATTACTGACAATTCTTTGTCATTAATTATCTTTGCTCTTTTTATAAAAATTGTTAAATCGCTTGAGGGATTTTGCTCACTCACCAACATATCATTTTGTGGTGCAGAAAAAATTACATAACATTTATCTTTTGATTTAATCTTAATTTTTTCACCACTAGGAGTTTTAATATCAAAGAGAATAGATGATTTAGATTTATTTATATCTAGATTTCTTTTTTTTAATTGTAGATTTGTGATCAAAGAATTTTCATCTTTTCTATTTAAAATTTTTTTAATAAAACTTTCTTTACTATTTTCTTTTTGATTTAAAATTCCAAGCTCAGATTTTCCATCTTTATCAAAACAAATTATTTCACAAATTTGATTTCCTTCATCATTTATGATTTCTATTTCATCATCTGGAAATATTTGTAAGCCAGTTAGACCACCAGCATTTACAACATGCCTTTCAACTCCAGGTGGTAGGACATTAAGACCTGGCTCTTTAATATCTAAAGTAGTTAGCGACATTTTTAAAAACTTTTTATTATAATATATTTAAATCTAGTAGTTGACTATCATTTTACTTAGGCACATACTAATCACACTTAATATTAAGAAAGGGGAATAAATGCGAAAAATAATATCATTAGTATCTGCAATGATAATTTCAGCAGTAAGTTTCGCTGGAATATCAAACGCAGCAGATAGTAAAAAACCCATCGTGATCCCAACACATAACTGGTCAAGCCAAATTGTAATGGCTTACGTTATTGGTGGAATCATGGAAGACATGGGAAATAATGTTAAATATGTAAACGCTGACTCACAAGCAGTTTACGAGTCAATTAGAATTGGCGACGTAACTTTATCACACGAAGTGTGGGAATCTGCTTTTGGTAAATCATTCACAACTGCATTGGATAAAGGTGGATTGCTAGACTGGGGTGACCATGAAGCAAGAACACTTGAAGATATGGGATATCCAAACTGGGTTGCTGAAAAAGGATTATGCCCAGGACTACCAGACTGGACTGCTTTAAAAAATCCTGACTGTGCTAAAAACTTTACAACACCTGACTCTCCAGATGGAAAAGGAAGAATGTTGGAAGGTCCACAAACTTGGCATGGTGACTTAATTCCACAAAGGGTTGACGCTTTAGGTTTAGGAGATCTTTGGTGGGTTAAATTTGCTGGAAGTGCCGATGCACTTTGGGCAGAGTTAGCAGCAGCTGAAAAAGAAGGAAGAGGAACAATCATCTTTAACTGGACACCTAACTTTACAGATGGTGCTGGTTTTACATTTATCGACTTTCCTCCATACACAGCAGGTTGCAGACCTGAAGATGGTGGAGATGGAAAATGTGGTTCGCCTGATGGTTATTTGAAAAAAGCAGTTAACGCTGATTTTCCAAAAACTCATCCAAAAGCAGCAGCTATGTTCAAAAAACTTTCTTTCACAACAAGTCAAATTGGTGCAATGGCAGCTTTAGTTGACGTTGACAAAATGACTCACGAGGATGCTGCAAAAGCATGGTTGAAAAAGAATAAGAAAGTTTGGAAAGCTTTTACTAAATAAGGTTAAAAGCGATTAAATCTTTAGATCTCTCCCAACAATGTTGGGGGAGATTTTTTTTAGGAAAAATTTAATGATTAGATATTTTTTAAGTATATTCATTAGTTTATTATTTTTTAATCAAACTTTTGCAAAAGATGTGAGTATTAATGAAAATATTGATCTTAAGTTTGTCTGTGATTTAGATAAAAAAATAATTAAAAATTCAGAATATAATTATCAAACTTTTTTAGCTAAAGATTTGAATGAAAAAGGTTTGGATGAGTTTGAAATACAGTCAAAAAAACCAGAGATACTTTTAATTAAAGGATTGTCACTGTTTCTTTCAGAGTCAGAAAAATTAAATGTAAAAGTTGTGAATAAAGATGTAGTTTTATTTAAGTCGATTGATCAAGAAAAAAATTATTCAGAGTCAGGCATAATTACCAGAAAAACAGGAGAATTGATTCACGAAATTACAAGAAATATAAAAAGTGAAAATGCAGAAAAATATATTTCAATATATTCATGCACTAAACATGACCAAAAAGTCTAATTTTTTTTTAGAAAATTTTGTGTAAAATGTTGTTATGAAAAAATACCTTCTTAGCATAATTTTAAGTTTGCTCATTTCATCAATTGCATTAGCACGAAGCACTGGTTGCAAAGAAGGAAATTGTGAAAATGGTTTTGGTAAATGGGTTTATACAGATAAAACTACTTACGAAGGTGAATGGGTAGGAACAAAAAAAAATGGTCAAGGAGTTGAAACTTGGCCAAACGGATACATCTACAAGGGTGAGTTTAAAAACAGTGAATGGAGTGGAGTAGGTGTTTTAACTTTTCCTGATGGCTCAACTTATGAAGGTGAATGGGCAAAAGGATTTATGAATGGTACAGGAACTTTTACCTCATCAGATGGAACACAGAAATCAGGCACATGGAAAAATGGAAAGCTACAAGAATAATGTCAAAAGAAAATTATTTAAATAAGATTAAGGATTTACCAGAAACTGTAAAACAATTTGGAGGTTTGGTGCTAATAGTTCTAATTATATTTTTTTCATTTTCTGTTTTAAATATTATGTTTGGTGGTGGTGATGAGCTTGTAAGAAAAATGAAATTGGAAGAAGAAAGAATTGCGGAAGAAAAAAAATTAAGTGAATTAATATCTAAATTACCTTCGGGAATATTAGTAACTTTTGACGGTACTGATCATTATAAATTAACAGATGAAGTATATGAACAAGTTTGTAAAGCAACAAAACTCATTCCTCAAAGAGCAATTATGGGTGCAAATTTTTTAAATTTTAGAGCACACGAAATTTATACAATTAATGGGAATAAAATTGATGAAACTTTTGTAAAGTGGGATGAAGAGAAAAATAAATGTTATGCAGGTTTTACAGTAAGTGGAGATAATGTTGGAGTTAATGAGTCAATATCTGTTAGTGGGGAAGCATTAAGTTTTTTAAGCACAGGGATTGATACAAGAGTTTATTATATTAAAAATTTTTAAGGAGGAAAAACAACAATATTATGGATTTAATTTTATCTTAATTTCATATAACTTAATTAAAATTTATGTCTGAACCAGTAATTAAATGTGAAAATGTTTATAAAATCTTTGGAGCAAATGCTGAAAAGATGCTTAAAGATTCAAATGGCAATGTTGATGCTAAAACTTTTCAAGAAAATGGATGTATTGTAGGAGTTAATAATGCTTCATTTGAAGTTTCTAAAGGGGAGATGTTGGTTGTTATGGGTTTATCTGGCTCAGGTAAATCGACGTTGTTAAGATGTATTTCTAGATTAACTGATGCAACAGGTGGAAAAATTTTTATAGAGGGCCAAGATTTACTACAATTAAACAATAAAGACCTCATTGATCTTAGAAGAAATAAAATGGGAATGGTTTTTCAAAGTTTTGCTTTGCTTCCACACAAAACTGTAGTTGAAAATATAGCTTTTCCACTTCAAATTAAAGGTGTCAAAACTGAAGATAGTATAAGTAAAGCAATGGATATGGTAAAGTTGGTTGGACTTGATGGGAGAGAAAATTATTTTCCAAGAGAGTTATCTGGAGGACAACAACAAAGAGTAGGAATAGCCAGATCATTAGCTGTAGAACCAGATATATGGTTTTTAGACGAACCTTTCTCTGCTTTAGATCCATTAATTAGAAAAGAAATGCAAGATGAGTTTTTAAGACTTCAGGAAAAATTACAAAAAACAATTATGTTTATTACCCATGATTTTGATGAGGCTT
>CACOXL010000018.1 GCA_902631135.1 uncultured Pelagibacteraceae bacterium | reverse complement strand
TTTAGACCTCAAAATTGAATACTACGATTTAGGAATGAAAAGTAGAGATAATTCCAATGATCAAATCACAATAGATTCAGCTAATGCAATTAAAAAATTTGGAGTTGGAATTAAGTGTGCAACTATAACTCCTGATGAGGCAAGAGTAGAAGAGTTTAAATTAAAAAAAATGTGGAGATCGCCTAATGGAACAATTCGAAACATTATCGGCGGAACTGTGTTTAGAGAGCCAATTATTTGCTCTAATATTCCAAAGCTAGTTCCTTCTTGGTCAGACCCCGTGGTAATTGGAAGGCATGCTTTCGGCGATCAATATCGTGCAACAGACTTTAAGGTTCCAGGAAAAGGAAAAATGGAAATAAAATGGACTTCAGAGGATGGTAAAAATGAGATTAAACATGAGGTTTTTAATTTTACTGGTCCAGGTGTTGCTCTTTCAATGTACAATTTAGATAAATCAATTGAAGACTTTGCCAGATCTTGTTTTAATTATGGAATAATAAAAAAATGGCCTGTCTATTTATCAACTAAAAATACTATCCTTAAAAAATACGATGGAAGATTTAAAGATATTTTTCAAGAAGTTTTTGATAAGGAATTTAAAAAAAAATTTCAAGAAAATAACTTAATTTATGAACATAGATTAATTGATGACATGGTTGCTTGCGCTATGAAATGGAGTGGAAAATATATTTGGGCATGTAAAAATTACGATGGAGATGTTCAGTCAGATACAATGGCACAAGGTTATGGATCTTTAGGTTTAATGACAAGTACCCTTTTAACTCCAGATGGAAAAGTAATGGAAGCTGAGGCAGCACATGGAACAGTAACAAGACACTACAGAATGCATCAACAAGGAAAAGAAACCTCTACCAACCCAATCGCATCAATATTTGCTTGGACAAGAGGTTTATCACATAGAGGAAAATTAGATAACAATGAAAAACTCATGAATTTTACAAACACTTTAGAAAATGTTTGTGTAGAGGCAGTTGAAAAAGGTAATATGACTAAAGATTTAGCGATTTTAGTAGGTCCGTCTACAAAATTTCTCACAACAAATCAATTTTTAGAAGTAATAAAGTTAAGATTGGAAAAAAAATTAAATTAATTGGAAAATAAATTAAAAAATATTTTATTCATTAATACAGGTGGAGGAATAGGTGACACCTTATCATATCTTCCAACTATAAATTATATAAATGAAATTTTTAATCCTGAAAAAATATACTATTATGCAACATTAGAAAATTTTTGGTTTGAAAATAAACTTTTAGAGTTCAAGCCTAAAAATTTAATTGAATTAAGATCATTTCCAAATCATTTTGGTTTTTCAACTGATCATTACTTTCAATCAAAAAATTTAATAAAAAATTTTGATTTTGATAAATTTGATTTAATTATTGATAATCAAACAAGGTTTAAAAATTCACTAGTTTATAAAAGAATACCCCATAAGTATTTCATTACTCCTTGTTTAAACTATTTTATGAGTAAACCATTTACTTTGATGAAAAAGAGAACTGAATTTTCTGTTAGAGTAGTTGACTATGTGAATAAAATTATGGGATTAGATAAAAAACCAATTTATAAAATAGATATTCCTGATAAATTTTTAAATGAAGCTAAAAGATTAATACCAAATAAAAATTTTATTGGTTTTTCTATAACTGCCGCTAATCCAAAAAGAGTAAAAAGTTTTAATACTGAAGAAATTATTAAAGTTGCAAATTTTTACTCTAATAAATATACACCTACTTTTTTTATAGAACGTAAATATAAAGAATTGATAGATCAGCTAAAAAAAAGAGTTAAAAATTGTTATATTCCTGAGGAAAATACATCCACTGAATTTCAAAAGCCAATTTTAGTTACAGCCCTAGGTAAATTAACCAAATTTAATATTTTAATTAATAACGGTGTTTCACATATGCTTTCTTTTTCAGAGAATAAAAATTTTATTTTTTTTAATGAACAGTCAAAAAAATGGAAACCAGCTAATAATCATACCTATGTTTATGACTGTAATTTAAACAATACATCAATTGATAAATTATCAAGTAATGCGATTATTGAGGTTTTGGAAAAAAACTAGATTAGCTCTCTTAATTTATTCAAAGCTTCATCAATTTTTTTTGGATCCTGACCACCAGCTTGAGCAAAATCTTTTCTGCCCCCTCCACCTTTTCCGCCTATAATTTCTGAACTTAATTTTACAAATTTAACAGCATCGTACTTTTTGGTAAGTGTATTGGTTACACCAACTGCTACACCAACTTTATCCTGTTGATTTGCAAATACTATAATGATGCCTTCACCCAATTCTTTTTTTCCTTTATCTACAAGTTTTCTAAGCTCTTTGGTTGGAAGTCCTTCAACATTTTGAAATCTTATTTTCACACCTTTTATTTCTTCATCAGAAATTTTATTCTTATTCTTATCATTCAATATTGATGCAACGGATAATGTCTCCAATTGTTTAGATAGATTTTTTATTAACAGTTTTTGATCTGTCTCATTTAAGTTTGGTTTCCCGCCTAAGCTAACTATTTGACTTTTTAAATCTTTTATAATTTCTTCATTTTTTTCTGAAGAAAGATTTGATAGTTTTTCTTTATTCTTTAAATAATCTTCTAATTGTTTATCTCTTAAAGCTTCAACTCTTCTTACACCTGCTGCAATCGATGACTGACTAATAATTTTAAATTTACCAATATCACCAGTATTTTTTACATGTGTTCCTCCACACAATTCTGTTGAAAAATATTTTCCATTTTCGTCACCCATAGAAAGAACCCTAACCTCATCACCATATTTTTCACCAAAAAGTGCTAACGCACCATTTTCTACCGCTTCATCTGGAGTCATCAATCTAGTTCTTACTTCAGTTTTTTTTGAAACCATTGAGTTCACAAAAATTTCGATTTTATCAATTTCATCATCAGAAATAGGTTTCATATGACTAAAATCAAATCTTAATCGACTTGGTTCTACTAAAGAACCTTTCTGAGTAACATGAGTACCCAATACTCTCCTCAATGATTCATGTAGTAAATGTGTAGCTGAATGATAAGCTCTTGTATTGTTTCGTCTAACTTCATCTATTTTCATTTCAATATTATCGCCAAGTTTTACAGACCCACTTAAGACTTTTCCATAATGAACAAAAAGGTCTCCTAATTTTTTTTGTACATCTGTTACCATAAATCTAAACTCACCATTTTTAAATCCTCCAATATCCCCTACTTGACCACCTGACTCTCCATAAAAAGGTGTTTGGTTAGTAATAATCATTCCTTCATCACTTGATTTTAATTCTTTAACTTCTTTATTGTCTTTTAATAACGACAAAATTACCCCTTGAGCTTGGTTTGTTTCATAACCTAAAAATTCTGTAGCACCTAATTTATCTCTGATACCAAACCAGATATCTTCAACCGCAGCATCTCCAGATCCTTTCCAATTTTTCTTAGCAAGTTCTCTGCTTTCTTTCATTAGTAATTGAAACTTTTTTGTATCAATAGAAAGAGATTTGTTTCTTAAGATATCTTCAGTAAGATCTAATGGAAAACCATAAGTATCGTATAATTTAAAAGCAACATCGCCCGGTAGTACTTTATCTATTTTAGATATTTCATCATTTAAAATTTTAATTCCTCTATCTAAAAGAACTAAAAATTTTTCTTCTTCCATCTTAAGAGTTTCTCTAATTAATGACTCTGCTCTCTTTAATTCAGGATAATTGCCTGACATTTCATTTTTAAGTGTCTCAAACAAATTATAAAAAACTGGTTCCTTAGATCCTAGCAAATGAGAATGTCTCATTCCCCTTCTCATAATTCTCCTCAGAACATAACCTCTACCTTCATTAGATGGCAGGACTCCCTCAGCTATTAAGAATGAGCTAGCTCTTAAGTGATCAGCTATTACTCTAAAACTTGAAAGATTTTTTTGATCTGGTTTCTTTTTGACAATATCTGATGTTGATTGAATTAATTTTTTAAAATGATCTGTTTCATAATTATCATGTGTACCTTGAAGTAAGGCTGCTATTCTCTCTAAACCCATCCCAGTATCTACAGAAGGTTTTGGAAGATTTATTCTTTTATCTTTAGTTAGTTGTTCATATTGCATAAAGACTAAATTCCAAATTTCAATAAATCTATCACCATCTTCATCTTTGCTTCCGGGTAGCCCACCTTTTAAATGATCACCATGATCATAAAAAATTTCTGAACAAGGACCACATGGACCTGTTTCACCCATAGACCAGAAATTATCTGATGTTGAAATTCTAATAATTCTATTTTCACTAAGACCTGCTATTTTTTTCCAAAAATTAAAGGCCTCGTTATCTTCATGAAAAACAGTTACATGGAGCCTATTTTTATCTAATCCAAAATCTTTAGTAATTAAATCCCAAGCATAATGAATTGCTTTTTCTTTAAAATAATCTCCAAATGAAAAATTACCTAACATTTCAAAAAAAGTGTGGTGTCTAGGTGTATAACCAACATTTTCTAAGTCATTATGTTTTCCGCCAGCTCTTACACATTTTTGTGATGTGGTAGCTCTTTGATAATCTCTTTTCTCTAAACCAGTAAAAACATTTTTAAACTGAACCATACCTGAATTTGCAAACATCAATGTTGGATCATTGTTTGGAACTAAATTGCTAGACTCAACTATCTTATGATCATTCTTTTCGAAATATTTTAAGAATGTTTCTCTTATTTCATTTAGTGTTTTTTGAGCCATATTTTTAAAATACAGCTTTTTTATTCTATGTCTAGATAGTGATAAAGGGGGAAAGGCGCTTATAATAAGCGCCTTTTATAATTTAAAGATGACCTTAAATTTTTAGTTCTTTTTAGAAGGAGTAGCTTCTTTAGTAGCCTCTTCTTTTTCAGCTACTTTCTTCTCTTTTTCAATTTTTTCAGGACTTAATGGATTTCCCTCAATTTTCTTTGAAATCACACCAGCTTTTTCTCTAATTGCCATTTCTATTTCTGCAGCAACTTTAGGGTTTTGAGCAAGATAAGTTTTTGCATTCTCTCTACCTTGTCCAATTTTCTCACCTTTGTAAGCATACCATGCTCCTGATTTTTCAATAATGTCAGCTTTAGCACCTAGGTCGACTAACTCACCCATTTTACTAATTCCTCTTCCATACATCAAATCAAACTCAACAACTTTAAATGGTGGCGCAACTTTATTCTTAACTACTTTTACTCTTGTAGTATTTCCAATAATTTCATCTTTATCTTTAATGGCACCAATTCTTCTAATGTCCATTCTTACAGATGAATAAAACTTAAGTGCATTTCCACCCGATGTTGTTTCAGGACTTCCAAACATAACTCCAATTTTCATTCTGATTTGGTTAATGAAAATCATCATTGTGTTTGTGTTTGAAATTGAACCAGTTAATTTTCTTAAAGCCTGACTCATTAGTCTAGATTGAAGACCAACATGATGATCTCCCATTTCACCTTCAATTTCAGCTTTTGGGGTTAAAGCTGCAACTGAGTCTATTACAATAACTGAAATAGAGCCTGATTTTACTAGTGTATCAGCTATCTCTAAGGCTTGTTCACCAGCATCTGGTTGAGAAATTAAAAGCTCTTCAGTATTTACTCCTAATTTTTTTGCATACACTGGATCTAAAGCATGTTCTGCATCAACGAATGCGCAAATTCCACCAGCCTTTTGAGCTTCAGCAACAACTTGTAATGCTAATGTGGTTTTTCCAGAAGACTCTGGTCCGTAAACTTCAATAATTCTTCCTTTTGGTAAACCGCCTATTCCTAAAGCTAAATCCAAACTTAAAGAACCTGTGGATATTGACTCAATATCCATAGCTCTTTTTTCGCCAAGCTTCATTACTGAACCTTTTCCAAAATTATCTGTAATTTGGCTAATAGCTGCTTCTAAAGCTTTATTTTTCTCTTTGTTATCCAATTCTTGGTCTTTAGTAGATTTAACTACTTTTAGGTTATTTTTCGTCATTTTTTACCTCTTTTTTTAATTTTTTTAATACTCGAATCATAAAATAAATGTACACATTTTGTTCTCATTAGCAAGATTAATCTAATTAAGCCTAAAAAGTCGCTAATTACTTAATTTTTAGATATTCACTATTAAGTAAGCCAATAGATTTAAGAAGATTAAATTGTGAAAGAATATAGTCCTTCTCGGAATTAGCTAATGAAATCTGGGCATTCAATAATAATGAATTAGATTGAATAACTTCTAATGTGGTTCGATCTGATCCACTATTGTACTCGGCAACAATACCTTCGTTGGCAATTTCAGCAGCATCGACTTGAGCACGAACAGAATTCAATAAACTTTTGTTTGATTGATAATTTGACCAGGCGCTTGCTACATCTGTTTGATTTTTTTTAGTTGTATTATTTAATAATAAATTTTTTTGTAATTCCAAACTTTTGCTCTTATTTAAATTAGCATAATTTTTACCACCACTGAAGAAGGGCCAAGTAATTGTAGCTTTTAAAATATCTTTATCTCTTTCATCGTAAGTAGAGCTAAAATCATCAGTTTTTGTTCTATCAAATGATAATTTTGCAGTAGGTGCTAAATCTGACCTTGAACTTACTGTATCTTTTTTTGCTCGCTCGTACTCCAGTTGAGCAATAATTAAATCTGGATTATTTTTCTTTGAAATATCAATTGCATCAGTAAGTTGATTTGGTAAAATAGGCTCTTTTATCGAACTTTTATCTAAATTTTCAATACTGAATAATTGGCCAATTATATTTTCATAATTCAATCTACTAGTTAAAAGATCATTTTCAGCCTTTATAAGTTTTGCCTGTGCCTCAGCTAAGGAAGACTCAGATTGAGCAACATCTGATAAGGTTATTCTCCCTCTTTCAAGTCTTATTTTATCAGTTTCTACTTGTCTGTCTAATAAGTTTACATTAGATACATTAATTTCATATTTCTCTTTTGCTGAAATTAATCCAGTATAAGCATCAACAGCTTTATATAAAATATCTTGTTCTTTTTTTAAGAGTTTCGCTTTTGCCAATTCAATTCCTATTTTGCTTTTTGCTAATTCTGCCCCTCTTCCGAAATCAACCAAAGTTTGGGTAATTGTTATAGATTGAGTTGATGGATCCACATCATCAATTGATGCATTACCTCCACTTTGATTAGTAAGTTTTTCTGTATCCTCCTGACTTCTACTTCCTTCTAAAGTAACTGTAGGTAAATAAGAACTTCTTGAAACTTTTAATTCTTGTTCTGAAATATTTAAACTTTCTCTTTCAGCATTTAATTCTGGATTAGTATCATAAGCTTTTTTAAGTGCAGCAGTAAAAGTTTCTGCATTAGAATTAGAAAATAAAAATAGGATACTTAAAATAATTAAATAAAATTTTTTCATTTGTTTCTATATAATGCAGTTTTAATTTGATGGTTAGTATTTAATTTTAATATAATTGATGCATATTTAGGCATGTATCTAAACATATTTTGTGTAATTCTTTGATAAGTTTGCATAAAGTTTATTACATCTCCTCTGCTCATTATCTTAGAGGTAGATTTCACTTTACTTTTAATCCAAAGTTTTCTCTCTTGTTTTAATCTCCATTTTTGAAGCAAACCAAAATTTTTTGCTTTCAAATAAATTAAGCAATTTATTTGTGAATATAATTTTTTGTATTTATATTTCAATTGTTGGTTAACATATTTTCTCCAAATCTGTTTTTGATCTTTTGCTTTTTCCATTGAATTAATTGTTTTCTTTAAAGTGATATTTTTTTCTGATTTTGCACCTACACACCACCCTTCAAAAATAATAACATCTGGTCTCTTTTTTAAATCATACCATTTTTTTTTATCAAACCTGTCATCAATAGCTTTATTAAATGCTGGAAGCTTTAATCTTTTAAATTTCTTACTTTTTGTTTTTCTAAAAAAACTTAACATCATATCAATATCATGTGTTCCCGGAACTCCTCTTGTAAGAAGCATAGGATGAACTCTTTTTGATAAACCTATTCGCTCTTTTCTTGTTTTATAAAAGTCATCAATAGAAATTCTAAAAACTTTTAATTTAAAGTACTTAATCAAAATAATTCTTATCAAAGAACTTATTGTCGTTTTACCTGTTCCTTGGCCTCCTGCTAATCCCACAAAATAAGGTCTTTTTTTATCAACTTTTTTACTTATCCAAAAACATAAAGGAATCAAAAACAATTTGATCATTCGCTCCTTATTCTTAAATTTATCAGCTTTAGTTTCTTGAGATTTAATGAACTTTAAACAATCTTTTTTTACCTTACCAAAGCATAAACTAAATTGTTGCATTAAAATTATTTTTTATCTAATGGATGGTTTTGACCATCATTTACAGGAACTTCATTTAATTTAAAAGTATCTATTTCATCAATACATCCTACGTTAAATCCTGTCATTGCTGGATTGATCCTAGGATTATGATGAGTATAAATTCCACAGTCAGAGCAAAAATAATGTTTAGCAACTTTCGAATGAAATTGATAAAGTTTTAATTTATCTTCGCCTTTTACAATTTTAAAATCCTCATTTTTTACCATCGACATGATTGCCCCTTTTCTTTTACATATAGAACAATTACATTTTATTACTTTAGCTAAATCTCCATCTAAATTAATCTCTGCTTCAACAGCTCCGCAATGACATATTAGTTTTTTCATTTGATGTTTTAAACTATCCTTGGTTGAAGTTATCCACAAGCATACAAAATGTAGTTTTGATGTTCACGTTTTGATTCACTTTTGATTCAGTTACGGACTCAAAATACAACCTCTTGCGTGCATAGTATAAATGGGCTATAAATTAGAACAAAACAAGAACATGAAACTAACTATCCCTTATTATCTACACAAAGCTGGTGCTGGTTTTCCATCACCTGCTACCGACTACATCGAAGAAGACATAGATCTAAACATGCATTTGATCAGAAATGTTCCAGCCACTTTCATCATAAGGGTGCAAGGAAAGTCAATGGTAGATGTCGGAATTAATGATGGAGATTTATTAGTTGTCGATAAAAGTTTAAAACCAAAAAACTTTTCAACAGTTATTGCAAATGTTCATGATGAACTTGTAGTTAAAACTTTAGTTCAAGAAAGAGATAAAAAATTTCTAACATCTGGATCTAAAGAT
>CACOXL010000017.1 GCA_902631135.1 uncultured Pelagibacteraceae bacterium | reverse complement strand
TATTTCATATCCCGCCTCTCCTGAAAAACCAGATTGAGAAATAACACAACTTCTTCCACCAACTTTTACTTCGGCCAAACCATAGAAAGGCATATTTTCAAAATCTACTTGATCTCCACAAAGATCTTTCATTAGAGCTTTTGATTTTGGTCCTTGAATTTGTACTGGACATGCATCTATTTCCTCTACAGTGCAATTAAATCTTCCATCAGCGTTTACACCTTGTAAATACATTCCTATATCTGAGTCTGATAAAGAAAACCAAAATTCATCTTTTGAAATTCTTAAAAGAATAGGATCATTTAATACTCCTCCATAAGCATTACATAAGATTACATATCTTGCTCTCATAGGAGAAATTTTTGTTGCATCTCTTGTTATAACGTAATCAACAAATTTTTCTGCATCCGGACCTTTTACTTGAATTTGTCTTTCAACAGCAACGTTCCACATTGTAACATGATTAACAATAGCATCGTATTCAACCATTGCTCCACCATCCTCTGGTTTTACATAACCTCTTGGATGGTAAATACGATTATAAACAGTTGCTCTCCAGCAACCCGCCTGCATTGATAAATGCCAATAAGGAGATTTTCTTACCCTTGTTGAAATTAACATTTCAACTTTTGTTGGCCCACTTTGTCTTAAATTATATGGTACTTTTCGATCTGACTGATCAACTGAAGTAACATGTTTTAATTTAGTATAGT
This sequence comes from uncultured Pelagibacteraceae bacterium, assembly GCA_902631135.1. Classification (GTDB taxonomy): domain Bacteria; phylum Pseudomonadota; class Alphaproteobacteria; order Pelagibacterales; family Pelagibacteraceae; genus Pelagibacter. The sequence continues at coordinate 10,062 of CACOXL010000017.1, read as the reverse complement.
CAAATTCTTTAGACATAACTATTCTCCTTCAACCACTTGTTAGTTTCCTTCAAGCCGCCGAATGTATAAATGTGGAAGAAATCAGTATGCGATTTAACTTTCCCAATTAGATCATTAGGGTCTTTAGGTTTTAATAAATCTAACGCCTTACTAAAATTAGATTTAAGAAAATTTAAGGAATTTTTTGCTCCAACAATATTAGCAAATTTAATTAAGCTAGATATTTTTAGAGGCCCAGTAATTCCCACATGCACTGGTACGCTTTGTTTAGAAATAAAATCAATGATAGGCTCAGGATCTAATAACCATTGGGTTACTATATAATCAGCATAAGGCTTTTTATCTTTCATAGCTTTTTCTAAATTTGAATCGGATATATCAGGACTCCCCTCGGGGTGTCCAGCAATTCCTATTGTCATCTTCTCAAAATAACCAGTCTCCAAAAGTTGGAAAGAGCTGTCAAATTTTCCCATTGGCTCTCTGCCACCCCCAATTACCAAAACCTGCTTAACACCTCCATCTTTGCATCTAGAAACATAATCTTTTAGTTGCTTTTCATCCTGCATGGATCTTGCTGGAAAATGGGGCACTGGATTGTAGCCTCTTTTTACTAACTCAACTGCTTGTTGAGCTGTCTCTTTATAATCCCCTCCTGGTAACATAGTGATGTAAATATCATTTACCTGAGGAACTGTATCAAGATCAGTTTGAGGTCCAATTTCCAAAGAAAATTTCATTTTAAGATCTTTATCTTTTTTGAAAAAGCTGTCAAAGAAATTCATTTATGGGTGTGGCGAAATTTGTTGCTTAAAAATATGCTCATGATAATTTTTTTTGTGAACAAAAATCTCAAAAATTTACCCCTGTCTGAAATACTAGATATAGAGAAAATCAAAGATGTTAATAAGCCGATAGAGCGTGCGAATGGCTTACCAAACGAATGTTACATAAATAATGACTATTTAGCACATGAAAAAGAAAGGATATTTTTTGATAAATGGACTGTGATTGGAGTAGCAAGCTCAATTCCTAATTCAGGAGATGCCAAACCGCACAATCTACTCGGTATTCCATTAATTTTAGTAAGAGATAAAAATATGAGGATAAGAGTATTTCATAATGTTTGTAGTCATAGAGGTTTTAAACTTTTAGACAACCAGTGTAAATTAAAGAACGTAATTAGATGTCCTTATCATTCTTGGTCTTATGATTTTAATGGTAAACTTATGGCAACACCGCACATTGGTGGTTTGAACAATCATCAGTCAGAAAATTTTGATAAGACAAAAAGTAACTTAAAAGAGGTTAAAACTAAAGTTTGGATGGATATAATTTTTGTAAATATTAATTCAAATGAAATTGAATTTGACGAATATATTCAACCTTTAGAAAATAGATGGTCCAAGTTCATAAATAAAGGAGATCATAAATCTTTAGTTCATTCAAATGATTATGGTTATTTTAATTTAGACGTAAAATGCAATTGGAAATTTGCAATCGAAAATTATTGTGAGAGCTATCATTTACCAACAATTCATCCAGAATTAAATAAAGTTTCAAATATTGATGATCATTATCATATTCAAGGATTACCAAATAGATTTGCAGGACAAGGAAGTAAAAAATATGAACAACCTATTAAAGGAAATAAAAAATTTAATACTTTCCCTAATTGGGACAAAAGTATGTTAAAAAATTCTGAGTATATTGCTTTATTTCCAAATGTAATGATAGGTTTACATATAGATCACTTTTATGTTTTTTGGTTAGAACCTTTAGCAATGGATAAAACAAAAGAACATATGCAAATGTATTATATTGGGAATGAAAGTGCGAATGGAGATGAGTTAAAAGAATTAAGAAAAGAAAATTCAAGATTTTGGAAAGATGTTATGTTAGAGGATATAAATGCGATTGAGGGAATGCAAGAAGGAAGAAACTCCCCAGTTTATAATGGTGGAAATTTTTCGCCTGTTATGGATCAACCCACACATCAATTTCACAAATGGGTAGCTAATAGTTTAATATGAAGATCATATTAATTATGGGATTACCCGGATCTGGTAAAACAACTTTAGCAAATGAGTTAGCTCCATTGTTAAATGCAAAAAGATTAAATGCAGATGAAGTTAGAAAAGAAGCTAATGACTGGGATTTTTCTGAAGAAGGAAGAAAAAGACAATCAAAAAGAATGGCTGATTTTGCTGTTAAGATGAAAGAAGATGGAAGTTATGTTGTTGCAGACTTTATTTGTCCAACCCCTCAAGCAAGAAGTTTATTTCCAGCTGATTATATAATTTGGGTAGACACAATAAAAGAAGGAAGATTTGATGATACTAATAAGATGTTTGTGAAACCAGATAAGTATGACTTTCATGTTACATCTCAAGATGCTAAAACCTGGGCACCAAAAATATATAAGGAGATTAAATAATGGCTTACGAATGGGATAATAAAAAACCAACAGCACAAATGCTAGGAAGATGGCAACCATTTCATGATGGACATTATACTTTATTCAAAGAAATTATAAAAAAAACAGGACAAGTTTGTATTCAGATTAGAGATGTTCAAGGAGTTGATGATAATCCTTTTGATTTTGAAACAGTAAAAAAAAATATTGAGGATAGACTTAATCCAGAATTTAAGGGAAGATTTAAAATAATGTTAGTGCCTAATATTACAAATATCTGCTATGGCAGAGGTGTTGGTTATAAAATCGAAGAGATTGTATTACCTGAAGAGATACAAAAAATTTCTGCTACTAAAATTAGAGCTAAAATGAGAGAAGAAGGAAAGCTTAAATAGAATTTTTAATGAATATAAAAGTTAAAAATTTATCTGGTGGAATATCTATCATTACAATTGATGAGCCTAAAACTTACAACTCATTATCATTTAAAAATTTAAATAATTTAATTAAAGTTTTTAAAAACCTTGATAAAGATAAAAAAACAAAAGTAATTATTCTTGAAGGATCCGGTAAAGGTTTTAGTGCTGGACATAACCTTAAAGAAGTTAAAAATTTAAAAGTAAGAAATAAATATCAAAAATTATTTAATCTTTGCTCAAAATTGATGCTTCAAATAGTTGAAGGCAGAAAACCAGTGATAGCAAAAGTCCATGGTGCCGCTTATGCTGCTGGATGTCAATTAGTTGCAAGTTGTGATTTAGCCTATAGCACAAATGATGCTTTGTTTGCTACTCCTGGCGTAAATATAGGATTATTTTGTAGTACTCCAATGGTTGCTGTGAGTAGAAAAATTAATAGAAAACCTATGATGAAAATGTTGTTAACAGGAGAACCAATTAAAGCAAATTATGCAAAAGAAATTGGATTAATTAATGATTGTTTTACAAAATCTAGATTAAATATTGAGGTTCTTAAAGTAGCAAAAAAAATTGCCTCTAAATCAAATCTTACAATTAAAATTGGAAAGCAGGCTTTTTATAAACAATTAGAGATGCCATTGAAGAAAGCATATGCTTATACTAGCAAGATGATGACTCTTAATATGATGGCAATGGATGCAAAAGAAGGGATTTCAGCTTTTTTAGAAAAACGAGAACCAAAATGGAAAAATAAATGAAAATGAAAAATATTATAACTATCATTTTAATTATATTAGGACTTTATTTTATTTTTACTTTTAGGGATCATAACTTTAAAAGAGCTATCGATGCTTGTATTGCTGGCAGTCAAAAGTTAGATAAACCAATGACTATAGAAGAAGCAAAAATATTCTGTGAAAAAAAAATTATGAACGATAAATGAATGATATAAAAAATATTCTCTCTAAATATAAAAAAATAGCGATGATTGGAGTAAGCAATGATTTAACTAAAGCATCAACAATTGTAATGAAATACATGCAAAAATATGGATATAAGGTTTATCCTGTTAACCCAAAAGCAAAAGGTCAAAAAATTTTAGGTGAGAAAGTTTATGAAAAAATAACTGATATAAAAGATACGATTGATATCGTAGACGTTTTTAGACCTTCTAAAGAGGTGCCTGCTATTGCTAAGGATACGATTAAAATTGGAGCTAAAGTTTTATGGCTTCAATTAGGAATTAAAAGTGAGGAGGCTAAAAAATTAATGGAAAATAATAATATTAGATATATTGAAAATAAATGTACAAAAATGGAATACCAAAGTTATTTTTTAAAAGTAAGACAAGCTTTTCCAGTACTTCAAGAATAATTAAGTTATTATAAATTTTTTATTAGTTTTAGATGTTGTATTTTAGTAATATGAATTCTTATGAAAAAAATATTTTTAGTATACGGTCACTACGATGAAAAATCATTTAATGCATCAATAAAAAATACATTTACAGATACAGTCAAGGAAAAAGGTCATTTTATAGATACTGTTGATCTTTATAAAGAAAAATTTGATCCAGTTTTTGCAGGAGAAGAACCAGATAATATAGTTTTAGATCACAGAAAAAGAATTGAAAATTCTGATGTAATAGTTTTGATAGCACCAATATGGAATTTTAGAATGCCAGCAATTGTTGAGGGCTGGATAGATAAAGTTCTAGCCCCACCATGGGCATTTAAATTTAAAAAACTATTCGGAAATTATGGTTACCCTTTAGGAAATTTAAAAGGTAAAAAAGCTGTTGTATTTTGCACTTATGGTTCTCCTCAATTTGCTGTAAGAACTTTCTTTTTGAATATGCCAACAAAAAGATTAAGAAGAGGAGTATTTAATATATGTGGCATAACGGATGTTGTTTATAGAAGATATTTTGCTGTACCATTTGTTAGTGAAGAAAAACGAAAACAATTCCTTGATGATGTTAAAAAAACTGCTCTTAACGTTTAAAATAGTTTTATTCTATTTTTTAAGCACTACTGCTTTAAATGCTGATTTAATCAATCCAAGTACTTTAATAAAACCAAAAGAAGTAATTCGAATTCAACTAACTGGATTAATGAAAAATGATAATTTTTTTAAAGATAGTGGTATAGAACAAACTTGGAATTTTGCACATCCAGAAAATAAAAAAAATACTGGTCCACTTCCTAATTTTAAAATGATGATAAAGGGAAGATCTTATCAAATGCTTTTAAACCATTTAAGCCACACAATTACTGAAGTAGGCAGTAGTGACAAATGGGCCCAGTTTGAGGTTATAATTTTAGATCAGGAAAAGATTTATCATAAGTTTAATTGGCAGGTTGAAAAATATACTGAGGAAGGGCCATTAAAAGATTGTTGGCTTACCACGATGGTTTCAAGTCCCATACCATTAGGAAGTTCAATTTGATAGCCTGCGATACAATTTTGTTTCGTAATGAATAAAAATTTAGTAGGAATCGTCTTATGAAAACTAAAACAAAAGTAGTTGTTGTCGGTGGAGGGGTAGTTGGTGTTAGTGCTCTTTATCACCTTGCAAAAAAAGGATGGACAGATGTTGTTTTAGTTGAGAGAAAAGAATTAACTTCGGGTTCTACTTGGCATGCTGCAGGTCTGTTGCCCCTCTTTAATATGAGTTATTCTGTTGGTCAGCTTCACAAATATGCAGTCGATCTATATAAAAAATTAGAGGAAGAGACAGGAAAAAACGTCGGTTTTAGTGTTGTATCAAATATTCGTTTGGCGAGCACCAAAGATAGAATGGATGAATATCATCAATATGCTGGTGTAGCAAAAACTATAGGAGTAGACGTAAAATTTTTAACACCACAACAAGTAAAAGAAATTTGGCCTTTATGTCATACAGACGATTTAGTTGGGGCAATACAGCATCCAGAAGATGGTTACATTCAACCAGCAGACTTAACACAAGCACTTGCTACAGGAGCAAGAAATAGAGGAGCTGAAATTTATAGAAATACAACTGTTCTAGCGATCAAACAGACGAAAGATGGGTGGATAGTTGAAACTGATAAGGGTTCGATTGAATGTGAGCACGTGATATCTTGCTCAGGAAACTTTGCGAGACAAACTGGAGAAATGGTGGGGTTAGATATTCCAGTTATACCAGTTGAGCATCAATATATTGTTACGGAACCACATCCTGAAATTCAAAAAAGAAAAAAAGAGGGTTTACCAGAAATGGGAGTCTTAAGAGATAGTGATAGCAGATGGTATATGAGAGAAGAGGCTGGAGGTTTAATTTTAGGACCTTATGAAGATGGAGCGCCTGCTTGCTATGTTGAAGGACCATCAAAAGACTCCGAGTATGAATTATTTCAAGAAGACTTAGATAGACTAGCACCACATATTGAAGGAGCAATTCATCGTGTACCTGCATTTGGTGAAGTTGGTGTTAAAAAAGTTTATAATGGTGCCATTTGTTATACGCCAGATGGGAATCCAATCGTTGGACCTGCTTGGGGATTAAAAAACTTTTGGATTAATGAAGGACATAGTTTTGGAATTACTGCTGCAGGAGGAGCAGGTTGGCAATTAGCAGAATGGATTGTAGATGGAGAACCAACAATTGATATGCTTGGTGTTGAACCAAGACGTTATGGAAATTATGCAACTAAATCTTATTTAAAAGCAAAGAACGAAGAAGCCTATAGTCATGTTTTTATTGTTCATTATCCAGATGAAGAAAGACCAGCAGCAAGACCGTTGAGAACATCGCCTTGTTATGAGAGAATGAAAAATCTTGGTGCAGTATTCGGGCAGAAATTTGGATGGGAGAGACCAAATTTTTTTGCAACTGATGGCATGGAGCAAAAAGATGATTGGTCGTTTAGAAGATCTAAATGGTTTGATGCAATAAAAAAAGAATGTGAAAATGTTAAAAAAAATGTTGGTCTTTTAGATATGACAGCATTTGCAAAATGTAGAATTAAAGGTCCGAAAGCTGAAGAATTTTTGGATTATTTAGTGGCTAATAAACTTCCTAAAAAAATTGGAAGAATAAATTTATGTCATGCACTTAACACCAAAGGTGGAGTTCATTCAGAATTTACAATTATGAAAGAAGCTGAAAATAGCTATTACCTTGTTTCTGCAGGAGCAAATTTAAGACTAGATCATGATTGGATTCAAAAATGGATGCCGAGTGACGGATCTGTAATATTTGAAGATCTTACTAATAGTAATGGAGTACTTGTTGTAGCAGGTCCCAAAGCAAGAGAGCTAATGCAGAAAGTTTCAACAGATGACTTTTCTAATGAGAATTTTAAATGGCTAACAGCTAAAAACGTAAATGTAGGATATGCCCCAGTTAATGCCATGAGAGTTAACTTTGTTGGAGAGCTTGGATGGGAATTGCACCATCCAATTGAATATCAGAACCATATTTTTGATAAATTAATGGAAGCTGGTAAAGATTTAGGAATTAAACCTTTTGGAATAAGAGCAATGAATAGTTTAAGAGTTGAAAAATCTTATAAACTTGTTGGAACTGAATTATCTATTGAATATTCTCCTTATGAGTCAGGATTAGACAGATTTATTCATCCAAACAAAGGAAACTTCATAGGTCTTGAAGCATTAAATAAATGGAGAGAAAAAGGTTTTGATAATAAATTAGTAACACTTGAGGTTCATAATACTTCAGACTCAGATGTTTTAGGTAATAATCCAATTTATAAAGATGATAAAGTTGTTGGAAGAGCAACTGGTGGAGAGTATGGATTTAGATTAGATAAATCTATAGCATTAGCGATGGTAAAACCAGATTTGGCAAATGTTGGGGAAAAACTTAAAGTTGATATTCTTGGAAAGATGTACGAGGCTACAATTCTAGAGGAAAGTCCCTATGATGCTGAAAACAAACTATTGAGAGCTTGATGAAAATCTTAGTCGCAGTAAAAAGAGTCATTGATTATAACGTTCAAGTTAGAGTTAAAGATGATAATACTGGAGTGGTAACTGATAATGTTAAAATGTCGACTAACCCACCAGATGATAACGCTATAGAGGAAGCAGTTAAAATTAAAGAAGCTGGAAAAGCAACAGAAGTTGTCGCTGTTAGTATAGGAGAAGAAAAAGCTCAAGAAACCGTTCGAAAGGCTCTCGCTGTTGGTGCAGATAGAGGAATTCTTATTAAAGCAGATGGAGTTTTAGAGCCTCTAGCAGTTTCAAAATTATTACAAAAAATTGTACAAAAAGAAAAACCTGATTTAGTTTTTATGGGCAAACAAGCAATTGATGATGATTGTAATCAAACAGGTCAAATGCTGAGTGCACTATTAAATTGGCCTCAAGCAACTTTTGCCTCAAAAATCGAGATTAAAGATAAAAAATTAGAAGTTACTAGAGAAATAGATGAAGGCTTGGAGACTATTGAGATAAATATTCCAGCCATTGTTACTTGTGATTTAAGATTGAATGAACCAAGATATGCTTCATTACCTAATATAATGAAAGCAAAGAAAAAACCTATCGAACAATTGAATGCGTCAGATTTAGGGGTAGATACATCTCCTAGAATCGAGCAAATTAAGGTTGAGGAACCACCAAAAAGAAAAGCAGGTATAAAAGTTTCTAGTGTGGCAGAATTAGTGCAAAAACTTAAAAATGAGGCAAAAGTAATATAGATGTCAGTTTTATTAATAGCGGAACATAACAATAAAGAGCTTAGACCTTTTACATTAAATGCAGTTACTGCTGCTTCACAAATTGATAGTGATGTACATGCGGTGATTATTGGTCAGAATTGTTCAGATGTAGTAAAATCATTGTCGGAATTACCTTTAGTAAAAAAAGTTATACATATTGAAGCTGCACATTATGAAAATTTTGTTGCGGAGAATTTTGCACCAGTAATTGTTAAATTAGCAGATAATTACTCACATATTATTTGCTCAGCAAATACGTTTGGTAAAAACTTAATGCCAAGGATTGCGGCTGCTTTAGATACGTCACAAATTAGTGATATTATAAAAGTTATAGACGCTGATACTTTTTTAAGACCTATTTATGCAGGAAATGCATTTGCAACTGTAAAAAGTAAAGATGCGAAAAAATGTGTTACGATAAGACCAACTTCATTTGATGCTTGTGAAAGTTCTGGTGGATCTGCACCAATTGAAAAAGCTGATCCTGGTGAAGAATTTGGACATACAAAATTTATTAAAAGAGAGGAAATTAAATCTGATAGACCTGAACTTGGAACTGCTAGAGTAGTAATTTCAGGAGGAAGAGGAATGCAAAGTGGAGACAATTTTAAATTAATCACTTCAATTGCTGATAAGTTAAATGCAGCAATTGGAGCATCAAGAGCCGCAGTTGATGCTGGATATATAAGCAATGATCATCAAGTTGGACAAACTGGTAAAGTTGTTGTTCCTGACTTGTATATCGCAGTTGGAATTTCTGGGGCTATTCAACATTTAGCTGGAATGAAAGAAAGTAAAATTATTGTTGCAATTAACAAAGATGGAGAAGCTCCAATATTTAGTGTTGCTGATTATGGTCTTGAAGCTGATCTTTTTGAGGCTCTTCCTCAATTCTTAGAAGAATTGAACAAATTAAACACTATACAAAAATAATAGAATCTGTAAGAAATTAGATTATGTCCAGAGAGACAATGGAATATGATGTTGTTATAGTTGGTGGAGGACCATCAGGTTTATCAACTGCTATAAAATTAAAACAGCTCAACTCTAATTTAAATGTTTGTATACTAGAAAAAGCCTCTGAAATAGGTGCACATATCTTAAGCGGTAATGTTTTTGAAACAAGAGCTTTAGATGAATTAATACCCAATTGGAAAGAATTAAATTCACCTATTAAAACTAAAGTAATAAAAGAAAAGTTTTTATTTTTAAGTAAGAAAAATTCATTAAGCTGGCCTACCTGGTTATTACCTTCTGTTCAACAAAATCATAAAAATTATATTATAAGTTTAGCAAATTTATGTAGATGGCTTGCAGAACAAGCAGAGGCTTTAGGTGTTGAAATTTTTCCAGGCTTTCCTGCTAGTGAAATCTTATATAATGATGATGGATCAGTAAAAGGAGTTGCGACTCAAGATATGGGTATTGATAAAAATAGAAACAAGAAAGATAGCTTTGAACCAGGAATAAATTTAATTGGGAAAGTAACAGTTTTTGCAGAAGGCTGTAGAGGTCATTTAGG
>CACOXL010000016.1 GCA_902631135.1 uncultured Pelagibacteraceae bacterium | reverse complement strand
ACAAAACTTATCACACCCCTCCTGTATAGTTAGAAAAGAAGAAATGTTATCAGAAGAATTTTTAAATTTTTTTAAATAATCAAACTTTAAAATTGTATCAAATTCTGTTTCATCTATTTTTTTTTGTTTTTTTAAAAATTCCTCAATTCTACTATTTATTTTGTGATAAGATTGTGGTCCAATTACAATATCAATATAAGGTTCTCTATTAAGCATTTGTTCATTTTCTGCTTGAGCAACACACCCCGCCACAATAACAAGTGGTTTTTTTTTAAATCTAAAAGTTTGTTTTACTCTTCCAATTTCATGATATACTTTTTCTTTAGCTTTATCTCTAATATGACAAGTATTTAATAAGTAGCAATTTGCTTCTTCAATATTGTTAGTTTTATCAAATCCTATTTCTTTAACACTATCAAATATACGATTTGTGTCATATTCATTCATTTGACAACCAAAAGTTTTGATAAAAATTTTTTTATTCATCTTTTGAATTTATCTTAACACCATACAATTCAAGCTTATGATCAACAAGTTTGTACCCATGTTTCTGAGCAACTTTATTTTGAAGTTTTTCTATCTCTTCATCTACAAATTCTATTATCTCACCAGTTTTTACATCAATTAAATGATCATGATGACTTTCATTCAATTCTTCATATCTAGCTTTCCCACCCTTAAATTCATGTTTAGTCAAAATTCCAGTTTCCTCAAAAAGCTTTACTGTCCTATAAACAGTTGCAATACTTATTTTGGGGTCAACCTTAGATACTCTCTTATAAAGTTCATCAACATCTGGATGATCCGATGACTCTGACATCACTTTTGCAATTATTCTTCGTTGATCTGTAAGCTTTACACCTTTAGACAAACATTTTTGTTCAATTGTTTCTGACATAGTTAATTTTAACTCATATAAATGGGGTTAATCAAATTTTTTTTAACCCCTAATTTTTCGCATAGTTTGGGTATATGTTCATATTTAATATCCTTTTCTTCATTAAAATCATCAAAACTAAAACAAAAATAATCAATTTTATTTACTAAATGAATTGCTTTGGTAACAGAAAGTGAGTTTCTTATTCCCGCAAAACTACCTGGTCCTCTGTTTACATAAATTTCAGAAATGTTTCTTAAATCCGTATTTTTAGAATTTAAAAATTCACTTATTAGTAAAGTCAATTTTTCATAATTTATTCTACTATTTTCATAAGAAATATTATAATTTGTATCCTTGAGAATGATCATTAAAAAAATTTTATCTTTAGCAGCATCTATAATTAATTTACTCATTATATTTTTATTTTTATCATCTAATTCTAATTCAGCTGAAAATAATATCAAATACTATTCGAATGATAGTGGGATTTTATCAATAATGTATCATAGATTTAATGAAAATAAATATCCATCAACAAATATTAAAATGGATGTTTTTAAGGAACACATGGAAATTATTAAAAAAAATGGATATGATTTTTATAATCCAAAATTTTTTATTGAAGAGTTCAATAAACCAAAAAAAGAAAAAAAAATTTTAATAACTATTGATGATGGGTTCAAATCATTTTACACGGAAGCATGGCCATATTTAAAAAAAAATGAGATTCCGTTTATACTATTTGTGTCCACTGAACCTGTGGGAAAAAATGGGTATATGGACTGGAACGAAATAAAGGAAATTGAACAATCAGAATTTGGATATATTGGTCATCATTCTCATACTCATAAATATCTGATTGATATGACAGAAGAAGAATTCATTGATGATATTAAAACAGCTACTAAAATTTTTAAGGATAAATTAGGATACGTTCCACTAATATTTTCATATCCTTTTGGTGAATACTCACAATCTATAAAGAATTACATTTCAAAAAATTTCAAAATTGGCTTTGGTCAACATTCTGGAGTAATTGATGTCAATAAAGATAAATTTGAATTACCAAGATTTCCAATTAATGAAAAATATGGAGACTTAAAAAGATTCAACTCATTAATAAATTATAACCCACTAGAATATAAAAGCTTAGAACCCGAAGAAAAAAAAATATTTGATGATGAAAATCCACCAGAATTAATTGTTGAATTTTTTGAAAATCAAAAAAATATTCAAAATATTACTTGTTATTCCAATGATGGAGGTAACTGGAAGAAATCAAATCTAAAATTCCAGGAACAAATTTTAACAATCAAATTTGAAAATAAATTTTTACCTAGACGAGGGAGGATTAATTGTTCTTTAAATGATGATGGTAAATGGCGTTGGTTTGGAACTCAATTTACAATTGTAAAAAAAAATTAAATTAAACTTTCTAATTCAATACTTGAAGGGAGTAATTTTGCATCATCGAAATCTTTTAAATTATTTTGTTTAATGATCTGTTGTAAAACTTCTACATATTTTTCACCTGTCTCAGCATACTCATCTAAAAATTTCGATAATATGATGCTATCTAAGGATCTACCCGCATCTCTAAGTTCTGCTCTAGCTTGTCTAAAATCTTTATAAGATGAATGAGTATTTAAATTTCTTTGATATGCTCTTACTGATGCTTGCAATACATTAAATCGCATTACTTTATGTCCAGTATTTTTTTCTGAGTCCTTTGGCTTCAAACCTTCTCCAGACCATGTCCATTGTCCAAATAATGCGTTACCCTCAAGAGCAAATCTAGATGTCCCCCAACCAGTTTCTTTTGCCGCTTGAGCAATAGCTAATGAAACTGGTATTTCATCCATTCTTACTTTCAATACTGATAAATCTCTAGAGACTACTCCATACTGTTTGTATTTTTTATCAAGCCATTTTTTTTCTATGTCTGTATTTTTACTTTTATTAATAATGCTAAAAAGTCTTTTTCTGTCCAATCTTATATTGTTATTTTCTTGTAAAATTAAAGGTAAAATTATTTGAATAAAGAATTCTTTTCTTTTTTTTGTATTTTCAATTTTTTTTATTTCGTTTGGTAATAATGTCAAGGCAACTGGTTTAACTAATTTTTTTTCTCTAACATCTTGAAGAGTATAATTTGTGTCATCAAACAATTGTTTAATAGTAGATGCATTTAGTCTAACTGTATCTGTTTCTAGATCATTCAAACTGAAAATGTCTACTAACAAATCTTTTTCATCTAAAATTTTACTATCACCTTCTATTCTATTGTCTTTATTAAGTTCGTAAACAAGAATTTGTTTTGAATTATTTTGAAATTCTATATTACTTTTGTCAATTAAATTTACCATTACAGGGAAAACATAAAAAAAAGATACTATTGCAAAAGAACTTATAAAAATTCTTGGTAATGATCCCAAACCTTTTTTGTCAAAGAATTTAAAAAATTTTAAATTATTAAAAAAAAAATTTTTTTTCATAAATTATACTGCCTCAACATTATTTACTTCAGGTATATAATGACATAAAAGATTCTGAACTCCCTGTTTTAGAGTCATAGTTGAACTTGGGCATCCTGAACAACTTCCTTGCAATTGTACTTTAACAGTTCCATCTTTAAATTCTTTAAATTTTATATCTCCACCATCCTTAGCAACAGCAGGCCTTATTTTTTCATCTAAAATTTTAATTATCTTACTTTCTATTTCTGAATAATTTTTACTTTCTTCTTTTAAACTCTTATCAATGACACAGTCATTACCATTAGAATAAAAATCATTTATTAAAGAAATAACAATATGTCGTATTTCTTCCCACGTAACATCATCATATTTATTTATAGATATAAAATCTTTTCCAAGAAAAATACCTTCAACACCATTTATTGATAATAGATTTCTAACTAAATCATTATTTGTTTCATCTTTTTTACTAATTTCTACAGACCCAATATTTGAAACAGCTTTTCCTGGTAAAAACTTTAATGAATTTGGATTTGGTGTAACTTCAGTTTGAACAAACATATTTTATATATAGATTAAAAATTAAAATTTTAAACTTGTAAAAACAAATTTTTTTAAAAACCCACTATTTTGTGAATTTTCTTAATCTTTTGAGATGCAATTTCTTGAGCTTTTTGGGATCCATCGGACAGAATTTGGTCCAAGTAACTACTTTCATTTAGTAATTTTTTAATTTCTTGAGAAATCGGATCAATTTTATCAACCAGTAATTGTGACAGTTCATTTTTAAAATCAGAAAAATTTTTACCAGAAAATTTTTTTATTATTTCTTCTAAGGAAGAATTGTTCAAACTTGAAAAAATACCAATCAAATTTGATGCCTCTGGTCTTTCATTTAATTCTTCAAGACTCGAGGGCATTGGCAGAGGGTCTGTTTTAGCTTTTTTTATTTTATTTATAATTTGATCTTTTGTATCAGTTAAATTAATTCTGCTTAAATCAGAAACATCTGATTTACTCATTTTTTTTAAGCCATCTTTTAGGCTCATTATTCTTGAAAATTCTTTTTGAATTAAAGGTTCAGGAATCACAAAAAAATCCTCAATTCCAAAATCATTATTAAATTTTTGCCCTATATCTCTACAAAGTTCTAAATGTTGTTTTTGATCATCACCTACAGGTACATGTGTGGCATCATATAATAAAATATCGGCAGCCATTAAAATTGGATAAGAATAAAGACCTACGCTTGCTTTTTCTTTATCTTTTCCAGCCTTCTCCTTGAATTGAGTCATTCTATTTAACCAACCCATTCTAGCTACACAGCTCAAAATCCATGCCGTCTCAGAATGGGCTGCGACACTTGATTGATTAAAGATAATACTTTTGGACGGATCAATTCCACTTGCAACGAAAGTTGCTACAGTTTCTCTTATATTGTTTCTTAATACTTTTGAATCTTGTTTGACAGTAATTGCATGTAGATCAACTACACAAAAAATACATTTATTTTGATCATCGTTATTTAATGATACAAAATTTTTTATTGCACCTAAATAATTTCCCAAATGTAAATTACCAGTAGGTTGAACTCCAGAAAAAATTTTTTTTGTCATAATTTAATACTTTAATTTAAGATCTTGATATTTAAAAGCTTTGATAAAAATCGATACAAATAAATAGAAGATAAATGCTAATATTACAAATAATATCAAATAAAATAATTTTAAATTATAGCTATAAGTTAATAAACTTCCATAATTTGAAATTAAATAATCAAAAAATAGACACATCATTGATGAGGCAAAACTTATCTTTAAAAATTTAAAAATAAAGTATTTTTCAAAATGAAATAAGTTTTCTTTTTTAAGATAAAAAAACAAAATAATCGAATTAAACCAAGAAGAAATAGAAGTTGCTATGGGTATTATTATAAATCCAATATCTTTAAAATAGTAAACACTTATAACAACATTTAATAAAACTGAAACAAAAGAAATATAAAATGGTAACTTAGTATTATGATTAGCAAAGAAAAAACTTGAGAAAACTTTTATAAATGCAAAAGCTGGTAACCCAAAACTAAAATAATAAAGCGCTAGAGCTGAGTTTTTAATAGCTGTTTCATCAAAAGAACCATAACCAAATAGTGCTGAAATAATTTCCTCGGATCCAATTATTAATGCTAAGGTAGCTGGAAAACTCAAAAAAATACTTAATTCCAAAGCTTTATTTTGAACTAAAAGAATTTTATTTTTTTTTTTTAATTGAACATATTTAGAAAGTTGTGGCAAGATAACCACCCCTATCGCTATACCGGCTATAGCTAGATTAATTTGATAAATTCTATCTGCGTAATAAAGGTAGGAAACTGCACTAGCTTGAAAGGATGCAATAATTGTTCCTACAAGTATATTTATTTGAGTTACACCTGAAGAAAAAATACTTGGTAAAAGTTTTTTAAAAAAAAAATTTACTTTTTTTGTTATTTTAAATCTTAAATCAAACTTAACTAAATAAAAATTTCTGACGAACTTATATAAAAAAATTATCTGTAGAAGCCCTGCTATCGAAACACCATATGAAAGATAATAAACAAGTTTATCATCTATTATTTTACTAAATGATAAAATTCCAATTAAAACTAAATTCAAGATTATAGGAGCAGCTGAAGCAGCCGCAAATTTATTATGAGAATTCAAAATTGCTGAAAAAAAAGATGCCAAGCAAACAAACATCAAAAATGGAAATGTTATTCTTGTCAAAGTAATTGCTAGTTCTATTTTTTTAACATCACCAACAAATCCTGGAGCTATTAAACTTATAAAAATTGGCATAAATAATTCAATAACTAAAACTAAAATAAGCAAACCTAAGAATAATAAGTTAAAAATTTGATCTGCAAATTTATTTGCTTTTGTTTTACTTTTTGATAATTCCGAAGTGTAACTAGGAACAAAAGCTGCATTAAAAGTTCCTTCTGCAAATAATCGTCTAAATGTATTTGGGATTCTAAACGCAACAAAAAAAACATCTGCGAGTGAACTGGCTCCAAGAAATATAGCAATTAAAATATCTCTTAAATAACCAAGTAATCTGCTGATTATAGTATAAAATCCAAAAGTCCCTGTTGACTTAATTAAATTCATAAATCATATTAGTCTTAATTTTACCCCATTTGTACACCTAATTAACATAAATGAAAAAAACAAAAATTGATCATTATACTGATAAAGAAGCTTTAGAATTCCACAGTCATAAAAAACCTGGCAAGATAGAAATCAGAGCTTCAAAAAGCATGATCACTAAAAGAGATTTAGCTTTAGCATATTCGCCTGGTGTTGCAGTTCCTGTAAAAAAAATAAGTGAGAATTCAGATGCTGCTTATGATTATACTAGTAAAGGAAATTTGGTGGCTGTTATTAGCAATGGGTCAGCTATCCTCGGTTTAGGAAATTTAGGTGCACTAGCCTCTAAACCTGTTATGGAGGGAAAAGCTGTTTTATTTAAAAGATTCGCAGATATTGATTCAATAGATCTTGAAATCGACTCTAATGATACTAATGAAATAATTAATTCTATAAAAAATTTTGCACCAAGTTTTGGTGGAATTAACTTAGAGGATATTGCTGCTCCGGATTGTTTTATAATTGAGGAAAAACTAAAAGAAATTTTAGATATTCCAGTGTTTCATGACGACCAACACGGAACAGCCATAATTACCACAGCAGCATTAATTAATGCTTTAGACGTAAGTGGAAAATCAATAAATAAGATTAAAGTTGTAGTCAATGGTGCTGGTGCATCTGCGATGGCATGCGCTAATTTATTTAAAAAAAGCGGTGTTCCACAAAAAAACATTACAATGGTGGATAGAACTGGTGTTATTTTTAGAGGTAGAGAAAATTTAAATCAGTGGAAATCTGCCCATGCTATTGAAACAAAAGATAAAACTTTAAATGAAGCTATCAAAGACGCAGATGTTTTCTTAGGATTATCAGCAAAGGGTGCCTTAACAAAAGAGATGGTAAAAAAGATGGCAAAAAATCCTATTATTTTTGCTTGTGCCAACCCTGATCCAGAAATTACTCCTGAGGAAATTGAAGAAGTAAGAGATGATGCAATCATTGCAACAGGAAGATCAGATTATCCAAACCAAGTAAACAATTTAATTGGTTTTCCTTATATATTCAGAGGTGCTTTAGACGTAAGATCTAAAACAATTAATGAGGAAATGAAAATTGCTGCTGCACATGCAATAGCTAAATTAGCAAGAGAAGATGTGCCTGATGAAGTTGTAGCTGCTATGGGTGGTGAAAGACCACATTATGGTAAAGACTATATAATACCATCTACTTTTGACCCAAGATTAATAAGTATAATCCCAGCAGCTGTTGCAAGAGCTGCAATAGAAACAGGTGTGGCTAGAAAAAAAATAGAAAATTTTGAAATTTACCAAGAACAATTAAAACAGAGATTAGATCCGACAGTTACAATAATGCAAGGTATAAATTCTTATATTAAAAAAAATCCAAAAAAAATTGTTTTTGCAGATGGTGAAGATGAAAATACTTTAAAGGCAGCAATAGCTTTTAAAAACTCAAAACTTGGAATTCCAATTCTTATTGGCAAGGAAGAAAAAATAAAGGAACAAATAAAAAAAATTGGTTACAATGACAGTTTTGATATAGAAATTACCAATTCAAAAGACTCAAATAAAAGAGAGAAATACGTAAAGTATTTATTTGAAAAACTTCAAAGAGAGCAAGGATTATTAGAGTGGGATTGTGACAGAATGGTTAGAAATGATAGAGTTATTTGGGCATCATGTATGGTAGCGTGTGGGGATGCAGATGGAGCAGTTACTGGTAATACAAGAAGATTCGGCGCTTCGTTAGACAAAATTAAACAAGTGGTTAATGCTAGACAAGGAGAAATAATGTTTGGACTTAATCTGGTTGTACATAAGGGTAAAACTATTTTTGTTGGAGATACAAGTGTTCATGAATACCCAAGTTCTGAACAAATGGCTGATATGGCAATATCAGCGGCTCGTGTTGTTAGATTATTTGGTTTTGATCCTAAAGTTGCATTTGTTTCCCACTCAACATTTGGACAACCAAGCACTAGTAGAACAAAACATATAAAAAATGCTGTAGAAATATTAAAAGAAAGAAAGGTTGATTTTGAGTTTGATGGAGATATGCAGCCAGATGTTGCTTTAGATGAGGAGTATAAAAACCTTTATCCTTTTTCAAAAATTGTAGGTAATGCAAATATCTTGATTATGCCAGGTCAGCATAGTGCAGCAATTTCATATAAGATGATGAAAACTTTAGGAGATTCAAAAGTAATTGGGCCTCTACTAATTGGATTGGCCTTACCGATTGAAATTGCCCCTTTAAGAAGCTCAACTTCAGAAATTATTAATTTAGCTTCTATAGCCGCTTATTCAGCTGACATAATAGATTATAACAAATAATTAATTTTTTTGAATTCTCAAGTTTTCTACGAGCAATATACTTGCAATTACATCTTTAACATCTAAAATTTCTTTTGCCTCTTTGATTACCAATTTTTTTTCATCTGAGTCTATTGCAATCCCATAAATATAAATCTTATTTTTATAAGTATCTATTTGATAGTTTGCTGCTTTAATTGAACTATTTAAAACTAAAGCTGTCCTTAATTGTGATGTTATTAAAATATCTTTAGCTGACTGTTGAAAATTAAATTCTTCTTTAATTTTTATATCATTTCTAACAGATCTAACTCCTTCAGTTTCCCAAGCTAATTTTGTGATTTTAAGTTTCTCTTCAGGGTCATTTACTTTTCCAGTTAAGAATATTCTTCCATCTAAAACTTTTGATTTTACAGATAAAAAATAACTTTTATCCAATAATAGTATTCGGGCTGATAAATTTTTTTGCATTATTGAATCATCTATTTGTGTCCCTACTGATCTAGGGTCGAAAGCTACCGTCACACCGGTACCAAAAAGACCTTTTGATGAAACACCTATACAACCTGACAAAAATAAAATTAAAAAAAATGTAAGAAATAATCTACTTTTCATTTTTTAATTTAATACAATAATTATAAATATCCTTTCTGGAGATTTTATTTTTTTGTTGAATTAAATTCACAATATCTTTGATACTTAATTTATTTATCATTTGTTTAATCATTCTTTTATCTGATTCATCTAAAATTTGTGAGCTTTTTTTGTCAATTTTTTTTTCAGAAATAACTATAGTTAACTCACCTTTTAACTCAAATTTAACTGAATGAATTTTCTCAATATCTACTCTTAAATATTCCTCAAAATGTTTGGTCATTTCTCTACAAATCAAAATTTTTCTTCCAATAAAGTGCTCTTTAATTGAGTTTACTATTCTTGTAAATTTCCTCGAAGAAATAAAAAAAACTACTGAAGAATTTAATTCTGATAATATTCTAAAATCTTCTTCTATTTTTTTTTGTTTATCTGGAATAAATCCATAGAAAAAAAATTTTTCACTAAAACCACTTATTGAAACAGCTGATGTAACAGATGAAGCTCCAGGTATAGGAATTGTCTCAATACCTTCATCAACACATTTGTTAATTAAAATTGATCCTGGATCTGAAATCCCTGGTGTCCCAGCGTCAGAAATAAGAGATATTATTAATCCATTTTTTAACAATTCTATAATTTTTGATAAATTTTTTTTTTCGTTAAATTTATGATTTGAAATTAATTTTGATTTTATTTCATATTTGTTAAATAAATTTTTAGAAACTCTTGTATCTTCACACAAAATATAATCAGACATTTTCAAAATCTCTATTGCTCTTAAGGTTATATCCCCCAAATTTCCAATAGGAGTGGATACTAAATAAAGACCTTTTTTGATTTTTTTATTATTTGGTTTGCAATTTTTGAACATAATTTTATGTATTTTAATATACTATTATTAATATGAATAAACTTTTAAAATTGATCAATATTCTATTTTTTATTTCAATTAATTTATATCCTTCAAATCTTTTTGCCGAAGAAAAATTAAAAATTGGTATTCTGGTTCCTTTAACAGGTGATAACAAAGATTTAGGTGAACAAATAATAAAATCTACTAGAATAGCACTTAAAGATTTAAATGTAGAAAATTTAGAAATTTATTTAAAAGATACAAATTCTGATCCAACTAAAACTTTAAAATCTGCATTTGAACTTAAAGAAATAGGTGTAAAGATAGTTATAGGTCCAGTCTTTTTTAATAGCTTAACCTACTTAGATGAAGTTGAGGAAATTATTTTTTTATCTTTTACAAATATGACAATTGATATACCTAAAAATGTTATTAGCAGTGGTATCAATGCTACCTCACAATTGAATACAATAAATAAATTTATTAAATTAAATGAAATTAAAAAAACAGTTTTTTTAACACCAAAATTAAATTACGAAAGTGAAATAAAAAAAGGAATTAAAAAATCAAAAATTTCAATAAATAAACATTATTTCTATGATACTGAACCAACAAAACTTACAGCTCAAATTGAAAAGATTACTAACTATAAAATAAGAAAACAAAATCTTGCAGATGAAATAAGAAGAGTAGAAAAATCTGATCTTATAGATAAAGAAAAACAATTAGAAAAATTAGAAAAACGCTATACTATTGGAAATGTAAATTTTGACTCTGTCATTATTTCTGATTTTAATGAAAGCTTGAAGAGTGTCATTACATCTCTTTTATACACAGATGTTTCACCAAAAAAAAAATATTTTATCACTTTCAATCAGTGGTTTGATGAAAGTCTTATTAAAGAAAAATCAATACAACCAATTTATTATCCATCAATAAATAAAAAAAATTTGGAGGATTTTCAAAATAAATTTTATAAAGAATTTGAAGAAGTACCAAATCATCTAGCACTATTAAGTTATGACTTGGTCGGACTAGTCTATTATTTATCATTAACAAATGATTTCTCAAATATTAGTTCTATGTTTAAAAATAAAAATTCTTTTAAGGGAAAAATTGGAATTTTCGATATTCAAAATAATAATATTTTCCACAGACTAAACTTTTATCAAGTTAATAATGGAAAATTTAAAGAAATTTTTTAATTTTTTTAAAAGCTTTAAACCTATGATCTATTTTAAATTTCTGTGAAGGTTTCATTTCTGCAAATGTTTTTTTTCTATTCTGTGGGATAAATATAGGATCATATCCAAAACCATTTCTACCTTTTGGGGTATGGGAAATAGTACCCTCAACTTTTCCTAATTCGCAAGCAATTTTTTTATTCTGAAAACTGATTGATAAAGCACAAACAAACCTAGCTTTAATTTTTCTTTTTTTCCAATTAGGATTTTTTTTATTTAATTCACTATAAACTTTTTTGATTGCTTTTTTGAAATCTTTCTTTTTTCCTGCCCATCTAGCAGAATAAATTCCAGGTCTTTTATTTAGTAAGTCAATCTCCAAGCCTGAATCATCTGCCAAACATACAAGATTAGTTTTTTTAGAAAAATATTTAGATTTTATTAAAGAATTTTCTTTAAATGTTTTGCCATTTTCAATGGGGCTTTGAAGATCAAATTTTAAAATTGAATGTGTTTTAAGTGATTTGGGTAACAAAGACCTTATTTCTCTTAATTTTCCTTTATTATTTGTGCCTATAAGTAAATTATTAATTTTTTTTATTAACATCTAGAAATTTTGAATTTTCTTACCATATTAGAATTTATGGAAAATAAAGATAACCAAAATTCAGAGACAAATCCAATTGAATCTGATCTAAAAGATAAAAATAAACAAAATTTGGACTCAGATTTAGATAAAAAAAAAGAGAAAAATACTGAAGAAGTAAAAAAATCACCGGAAGAAATAATATTTGATTTAGAAGACAAATTAGCAAGAACCTTTGCTGAAATGGAAAACCAAAGGAGAAGGTTTGAAAAAGAGAAGGAAGATGCATTTGAATATGGTGGTTTTGCTTTAGCAAAAGAGACGCTTAATGTTATAGACAACCTTGAAAGATCTAAACAAGTTTTAGAAAATGATGAAAAATTAAAAAATACAGAAGCTTTAAAAAAAATTTTAGATCACTTAGAAATTATAAATAAGGACTTGATATCAATATTTTCAAAAAATAATATTAAACCTATTGATTGTATTGGTAAAAAATTAGATCCTAATTTTCATCAAGCAATGATAGAAATAGAAGATAAGACAAAAGATCCTGGAACAATAATCCAAGAAATTCAAAAAGGTTTTACAATCAAAGATAGATTGCTCAGACCATCATTGGTTGGAGTTTCTAAAAAATCAGAGAATAATGATACAAAAAGTGAGGAAAATAAAGAAAATATTAATAAATAATTATGATTACGACTGCTTGTAGAATTAGATTTAACCCCTATATGAAGGATGTGAGATATTAAAATGAGTAAAATAATTGGAATTGATTTAGGAACAACAAATTCATGTGTGGCTATTATGGAAGGTAGTCAAGCAAAAGTTTTGGAAAATGTTGAAGGAGCTAGAACAACTCCTTCTGTAGTTGCTTTCACAGACGATAAAGAAAAACTTATTGGTCAACCTGCCAAAAGACAAGCAGTGACTAACCCGGAAAATACGATTTTTGCAGTAAAACGATTGATTGGAAGAAATTTTGATGATCCAACAGTAAAAAAAGATATCGATGCTGCTCCGTTTAAAATTGTTAACTCTGATAAAAATGATGCTTGGATAGAGACTAAAGGTGAAAAATATTCTCCTTCTCAAATATCTGCTTTTATTTTACAAAAAATGAAGGAAACAGCGGAAAAATATTTAGGTCAAACAGTTACTAAAGCAGTTATAACTGTTCCAGCATATTTTAATGACGCACAAAGACAAGCCACAAAAGATGCAGGTAAAATTGCAGGACTTGAGGTGTTAAGAATAATTAATGAGCCAACTGCAGCATCATTGGCGTATGGCTTAGATAAAAAACAAAACAAAAAGATTGCTGTATACGATTTAGGTGGTGGAACATTTGATGTTTCAATTCTTGAACTGGGTGATGGTGTTTTTGAGGTAAAATCTACAAATGGGGATACTTTTTTAGGTGGAGAAGATTTCGATAATACCATTGTGGAATATTTAATTTCTGAATTCAAAAAAGATAGCGGTATAGACCTTAAATCTGATAAACTTGCTTTACAAAGACTCAAGGAGGCAGCAGAAAAAGCAAAAATTGAATTATCCTCGGCTGAACAAACTGATATAAATTTACCATTTATCACTGCTGATAAAACTGGACCAAAACATATTAATTTAAAAATGACAAGAGCAAAACTTGAAGCTTTAGTCGAAGATCTAATAGCTAAAACTATGCCTCCTTGTAAAACGGCTTTAAAAGATGCTGGTATAAATGCAAGTGAAATTGACGAAGTAGTAATGGTTGGTGGAATGACTCGTATGCCAAAAGTAATTGAAGAGGTAAAAAATTTCTTTGGTAAAGAACCAAATAAAAGTGTCAACCCTGATGAAGTTGTTGCGATGGGCGCAGCTATTCAAGCGGGTGTACTACAAGGTGATGTTAAAGATGTTCTATTGTTAGATGTTACTCCACTTTCTTTAGGGATTGAAACTTTAGGTGGTGTATCTACTAAATTAATTGAAAAAAATACCACAATACCTACAAAGAAAAGCCAAGTATTTTCTACAGCAGAAGATAATCAACCTGCTGTATCTATAAGAGTTCTTCAGGGAGAAAGAGAGATGGCAACAGATAACAAGCTATTGGGAAATTTTGAATTAGTAGGAATAGCTCCAGCACCAAGAGGAGTGCCCCAAATTGAGGTTACATTTGACATAGATGCTAATGGTATTGTTAATGTTTCTGCCAAAGACAAAGGGACTGGAAAAGAACAAAAAATTCAAATTCAAGCATCAGGTGGTTTAAGTGATGAAGAAATTGAAAAAATGGTTAAAGAGGCTGAGGCTAACAAAGATGCCGATAAAAAGAAAAGAGAAGCTGTCGAAGTAAGAAACCAAGCAGATACTTTAATTCATTCGACTGAAAAAAATCTTAAAGAACATGGTTCTAAAATTACAGATGCCGAGAAAAAAGCAATTGAAGATTCTTCATC
>CACOXL010000015.1 GCA_902631135.1 uncultured Pelagibacteraceae bacterium | reverse complement strand
AAAAAGAAAAAAATAAGATAAATATTGGAACTGCTGGTGGAATGACAAGATTAAGCACAGGTTATACTTTTTTAAATATCCAAGAACATAGTAAATATATCAGAAAAAACTTTGAAAATATTTCAAATTCTAAAAAATTCGAAATTAATAAAAAGTTTCAATTTTTAGATGATATTTTTTTAAGGGTACTAAATAAACATCCAGAAAAAATGTCTGATATATTCTTTGAAATGTTTAAGGCTTCCCCTAAGACTGTTATAAAATTTTTATCAAATAAAAGTAACTTTTTTGAGGATTTAAAAATAATTTTAAAAATGCCTAAATGGACTTTTATTAGAGCATTATTTTATTAAGAAATGAATTACCAAATTAAAAAAATTAACTTTATTCACTCTTTCATTTTCTTTTTACTTTGTAATATTTTTTCCTCAATAACTTTTGTTAAAATTAATTTTGCTATATCTCCATTAATTTGCTTCTTATTAA
Organism: uncultured Pelagibacteraceae bacterium; assembly: GCA_902631135.1. GTDB lineage: Bacteria > Pseudomonadota > Alphaproteobacteria > Pelagibacterales > Pelagibacteraceae > Pelagibacter. The sequence goes on along the minus strand of CACOXL010000015.1, from coordinate 17,904 downwards.
TTTTAAGTATTGGTGTATCTCATGGTTCTCTTGATAATATGAAAGGAAAAAAACTTTTTGAAATATTTAAAATTAAAAATTTTTTTATTTTTTACTTATCTTACGTATCATTAGCTATTTTAATTATTTTTTTTTGGGTAATATTGCCCTCAGTCTCACTGGCACTTTTTTTGATAGTAGCATCATATCATTTTGGTAAAGAAGATACTTCTTTTTTGATAAAAAAAGAATCTTTTTATGATCCATTGTTATTTTTCTTAAAAGGTTCCTTAATTGTTTTGGCGCCAATGTATTTTCATTTTGATCAAACAATCAATATTTTTAAGTTTTTATTAATTGAAAATGAAGCTTTTTATAATTTTTTAAATTTTATAGAAACAAATAAAATTTTAATTTTTGGTATAATTTTAAGTACCCTATCAAATATTTTACTATTTGTGAAAAATTTTGAATTAAAAAAGTTCACTATTTTTTTAGATTACTTTTCAATATTAATTATTAACTATTATTTTTCTCCCCTTGTTGCTTTTACATTTTACTTTTGTTTTTTACATTCAATAAGGCACAGTATTACTCTAATATTTGAACTTAATAGAGAAGACTTGAACATAGGTATCAAAATTTTTTTTAAAAAAGCTTTACCTTTAACAATTCTGACAGCTATTTTTTGTTTAATTAGTCTATATTTTTTAAATAATACTTACAGTTTTGACAGTTCAATTCTCAAAATTATATTTATAGGTTTGGCGTCTTTAACCTTTCCACATATATTATTGGAATATCTTTTGGAAAAAAATGAAAAACAAAGAAATTAAAATTTTATTATCTGCTCCTAGAGGCTTTTGTGCGGGTGTTGAACGAGCAATTGAAATTGTTGAAAAATCAATTCAAAAATATGGAAGTCCTGTTTATGTAAGACATGAAATAGTTCATAACAAGTACGTTGTTGATAATTTGAAAAACAAAGGAGCCATTTTTGTTGAAGAGCTTGAGGAAATAAAAGATAAATCAAGACCAGTGATTTTTTCTGCACATGGTGTTCCAAAAAAAATACCTGAAGATGCGAAAAATTATAATATGACCTATGTAGATGCTACTTGCCCTTTAGTTTCGAAGGTACATAGAGAAGCAGAAAATCTTCACAAGGCTGGATATCATTTAATATTAATTGGTCATCAAAATCATCCAGAAGTTATTGGTACAATGGGCCAATTACCACATGGATCCATAGATCTTATTCAAAATGAAAATGAAGCAAAAAAATATACACCCAAAAATTCAGATAAAATTTCTTATGTCACTCAAACAACTCTTTCCGTAGATGACACAAAAGATATTATAAAAATTTTAAAAGAAAAATTTCCAAATATTAAAGAGCCAATGAAAGAAGATATATGTTATGCAACAACAAATAGACAAATGGCTGTAAAGAATATTGCAAAAAAATGTGACTTATTTTTTGTTATTGGTAGTAGAAATTCTTCTAATTCGGTTAGACTCGTTGAAGTTGCTAAAAAGTCTGGTTGCCCTAATTCACAATTGATTCATTCACAAAGTGAAATTCCATATGAACTAATTGAAAAATCAAATATCATTGGCATATCCTCTGGTGCTTCGGCTCCTGAAGTTTTAGTAAATAATTTTATTAATGACTTAAAAAAAAGATTTACAGTCAATATAGATGAAGTAGAAGCAATTAAAGAAAACGTTGTTTTTAAAATTCCTAAAAAACTAAATTAAATGGCTGTTTATACAAATATAAATAAAAAAGATCTTTCTGTTATTAATAGTAAATTTAAAACTCACAAATTTATAAGCTTCAAAGGTATCAAGCAAGGAATAGAAAATACAAACTATTTACTTAAATCAAAAAATAAAAAGTTTATTTTGACAATTTTTGAAAAACGAGTTTCAAAAAAAGAAATACCTTTTTTTATGAAATTGATGGATCAATTAAATAATTTAAATTTTAATTGTCCAAAACCATTAAAAAACTCAAAGGGAAATTATATGTTCAAATTAAAAAATAAAACTGCATGTATTGTCTCTTTTCTAAAAGGCAAAGATAAAAAAATACTCAACTTAAAAAATTGCTATGATGTCGGAAAAATGGTTGCTGCTATGCATACCTCTACAAAAAAAATAAAGCTTTATAGAAAAAACTCAATGGGAATCAAAAGATTAAATCCATTGTTTGATAGTATAAAATTTAAATCAAAAAAATTCATAAATATTGAAAAATTTTTAAAAATTAATTTCAGAAATATCAAAAAAAAATGGCCAAAAAAATTACCTGGTGGAATAATTCACGGGGATTTATTTATAGATAATATTTTTTTTAAAAATAATAAACTATCTGGAATTATAGATTTTTATTTTGCAGCTAATGATTTCTATATGTACGAGATTGCTATATGTGTTAATGCTTTATGTTTTGATAAAAGTAAAACAAAATTTAGTATCAATAAAAATAAGGTTAAAAATTTGATAAAGGGATATGAGAGTATTAAAAAAATCTCACAAAGAGAAAAAAAATCATTAAATATTTTATGTCGTGGAGCTGCGATGAGATACTTTCTAACTAGACTTTATGATTATACAAATACTCCAAAAACAGCTTTGATAAAAATCAAAGATCCAAGGGAATATTATCAAAAATTAGTAATACATAATAATTTAAAAACTTATAAAGATTATTTAAGTAAATGATTAAAATATATACAGACGGTTCATGTATTGGAAATCCAGGTAAAGGTGGTTGGGCAGCAATTATATTAAATGGTCAAAAAAAAACTGAACTAAAAGGAAGTAAAAAAGAGACTACAAATAATCAAATGGAATTGTTAGCACCTATAAAAGCTCTTAAAGAAATTCCAAAAGGTAGCAAAGTCCAAATCTTTACAGACTCAAAATACGTAAAGTCTGGAATAACAGAATGGATACATAATTGGAAAAAAAATGGATGGAAAACTGCAAATAAAAAAGAAGTGAGCAATAAAGAACTTTGGACAGAATTAGATCTTTTAAATAATGAATTTGAAATAAGTTGGACTTGGGTAAAAGCACATTCAACTGATAAATTAAATAATGAAGTAGATTTGCTGGCTAAAAATGCTGCAAACTTATAATTGGTGCAACTGGCAACAAACTCAGAACCTAATCCCTAAAATTTTTTTCATTTAAAACCCACCTCTCCAGTTGTCTTTATCTTCGAACCTGTCTTTTTCTTTTTTAGATGTTGGTCTAAATAAAAAATAAACCGCGAGGATGATAGTTAATAAAATTATAATTATCTCAATTGTCATAAGCCCAGACCTAATTATAATAAGTTATTTAATAAATTTTCTGCTGATGTTAAACCACATTCTTTGGTTTCTTTTTCAACATGAATATTAACAATTGTGAAATTTTCAATCACCATCAAATATCGATTTGATCTAATTCCCATTCCTTTTGCATTCCGATCGACTTCTGCACCGATAGCTTTCGTGAACAACAAGTATGGATCACATAACATTTTAATTTTATTTTCAGTATTATTAATCTCTCCCCATGCATTCATTACATAAGGATCATTTACTGATAAACAAAATATATTTTCTATTCCTTTTGCTTTAATTTTGTCCGCATTTGCTACAAAACCTGGTAGGTGAAGTTTGGAGCAAGTTGATGTAAATGCCCCGGGTAAACCAAACAAAACAACTTTACTATTACCAATGGTTTCTCTTAATTTGCTTTTTTGAGGTTCTCCATCAACGAGTTGAAAAATCTCTGTGTCTGGCAGTTGATCTTTTATTTTAAGTTTCATATCGAATTCATTACATATTTTTTAACTTTTTCAATATCATTTGAAAGAAGTTCAAATTTTTCTTTTCTATCATTAACATATTTAAGACTATCTGGTAAATTTTCAGTTTTTGAGATTGCATCTTCTATTGCGTTTGGAAATTTACATGGGTGAGCAGTTGATAATACAACACAATTTTTTTCCAATCCTAACTTTCTCACAGCACCAATGCCCACTGCAGTATGAGGATCAACTACTGTCTGATGTTCATCATTAATAGTCTTTATCATTTCAACAGTTTCATTTTCATCAAGCATCTCAGATATAAAATTCTTCTTAATTTTATCTAAATCGTTTTTATCAATTTTATAAGTGTTTTTTTTTATTTCAGCCATTACACCTTTTGTAACTTCTGAGTTACAATTTTTTATATCATATAAAAGCCTTTCGAAATTACTCGCTATTTGTATATCCATACTTGGTGTATTTGTTTCCTCAACTTTTTTTTGACTATAGTCACCGTCAGATATAGCTCTGTGCAGTATGTCGTTTTTATTTGTAGCAACAATTAGTTTATCAATTGGAAGACCTAGTTTTTTTGCTAAATAACCAGCATAAATATCACCAAAGTTTCCTGTTGGAACAGAAAAGGATAAAGGTCGATCATTTCCAACTTTGAAGTAAGCGTAAAAATAATATACTGATTGCGCAACAATTCTTGCCCAATTAATTGAGTTTACACCTGACATATTAATTTCTTTAGAAAATTTTTCATCATTAAACATTGCTTTTACTAAATTTTGACAATCATCAAAATTACCCTCAACTGCAATATTAAATACGTTACTCTCTTCGTGAATTGTCATTAATCTTCTTTGTACCGGTGAAATTTTATTATTAGGGTGCAATACAAAAACATTTAAATTATTTTTTCCTTTTAAAGCATCTATAGCAGCTGCACCAGTATCACCTGAAGTTGCTACAATTATATTTATCTTTTTTTGATCACGTCCTAAATGATATTGATAAAAATTACCTATTAATTGCATTGCGATATCTTTAAAAGCAAGCGTGGGGCCATGAAATAGTTCTAGAACTTTTAAATTTCCCAGATCTGAGATTTTTACAACATCATCACATCTAAAATTTGAGTATGATTTTGAAATCAAAGAGATTAAGTCATCTTTAGACATGAAATCTCCTATAAATGGATAAATTATTTCAGCTGCCAAATCATTGTAACTAAGGTTTTTAAAATTATCTAATTCCTCTTTTTTAAATGGTTTGATTAATTGAGGCACAAATAGCCCCCCATCATCTGCCAAACCTTTGAGGAAAACATCTTCAAAAGTAAAGTTTTTCTGATTATTTCTTGTACTAATATAGTTCATTTAATAATTTTTTTTTCTAAAATATAAATATAGTAAAAGAATTGAAATCGCTAATGAAAACCATGTCATTGCGTATTTTTTATGATTATTTGAAATATTAGCAGTAATTTTTTTTGGCTTTGGAAACTGATAATTTCCATCTAAATAAATTATGTATTTAGAAAATTTTTTACCAGTAAATTTTAAGATATCTTCTCTGTTTAAGCTAAACCAGTAATTTTCTTTAATATCATTATCTGGTTTAAAAATGTTTTTTCTTCCCTGAGTTTTGAGAGTTCCTATTATATTATTTTGATCAAATATATTTATTTCTGGGTTATCCTTTTTTTCAAACGGTATCCAGCCTCGATTAATTAAATAATTTTCATTATCAATTAAAATTGGATTAATAACCTCAAATCCTGGAGTGCCAGAGTCATTTAAATTATATAAATATATTTGTTTTTCAAAATCAATGGTGCCCGATGTTTTGATCTTTAGAAAATTTTCTTTATTAGATTGAGAAAGTTCAACTGGAGGATTTTTTAATGAATTTTCAATTTCTAAGATAAGGTTATTTTTCCAACTTAATCTAATTATTTGCCATGACCCTAAGGAGATGAAAACTAAGATAAAGAAAATTACAAAAACTGAAAATAAAAATTTATGTTTCAAGGATCAAATTAACTTCCCCAAATATATATAGCTGCGAATAAGAATAACCATACAACGTCAACAAAGTGCCAATACCAAGCAGCTGCCTCGAAACCAAAATGATGATCTTTATTGAAATGACCTAATTTTCCACGCCACAAACATACTGCTAAAAAAATTGTACCTACAATAACATGAAAACCATGAAAACCTGTTGCCATATAAAACACTGATCCATATATATGGTCAGAAAAGGCAAATGTTGCATGATGATACTCATAAGCTTGTAAAGCAGTAAAACAAACACCAAGAATTACTGTTAAAATTAAACCGTTGATAAAACCTTTCCTGTCATCTTCTAAAAGAGCATGATGTGACCAAGTAACAGTCGTTCCTGACAACAGTAGGATCAATGTATTGATTAATGGAATATCCCAAGGATCAAAAGTTTCAATATCTTTTGGTGGCCAAACATTACCTACAAATTCATTTGGAAAAAGACTTACATCAAAATAAGCCCAAAACCATGCAACAAAAAACATAACCTCTGAAGCAATAAATAATGTCATTCCATAACGATGATGTATTTGAACGACTGGTGTATGATGTCCTTGATGCTCAGCTTCAATCACAACATCTCTAAACCACATGTAGGCTCCATAAATTAATAGAGCTAGACCTAAATACATTCCCCATGATACATCTGAATGCATATAATAAACTGCACCCAAAGCTAAAACTAAGCACGAGAAAGAAGTATAGATTGGCCATGGACTTGGATCTACAAGGTGATAATCATGTTTTTTTTCAGCTGACATTTTTTTGGATTATGATTGTTTATAGTAATCTGTCGAGAAAAAAGTATACGACATAGTTACATCTTCTAAGTTTTTTACAGTAGGGTCATTGACCATTTCGGGGTCTAAATAAAAAGTCATTACGTAAGTTGCTTTTTCTCCAGCTTTTAACTCCTGTTTTTCAAAACAAAAACAACCTAATTTACTATAATATTTACCAAAGCTAGCAGGTGAAACATTGAAACTTGCCACTCCAGCTGTTGGCTCATTACTGTAGTTTGTTACTTCAAACTCTATTTTATTAACTTGACCTACTTTTACGTCAATAACATTTGACGTAGCTTTAAAATCCCATGGTAAATTATTTACATTAGTATCAAATCTAACACTTACAACTTTATCTAAAACTATCTTTGGTGCTTTGTTAGATATTTGTGTAGTTCCTCCAAAGCCAGTGACTCTACAAAAAAGATCATATAAAGGCACTGCTGCATAAGACAATCCTAGCATTAAAACAAAAATACCAGCTAATACTATTGGGGTTAATCTCTTTCTTTCAATCATATGTCTCTATCAAATACTCCTGTATTATATAAAGTAAAAAAGAAAAGAAAAATCATAAAAGCAATAATTGCAATTGCTGTAATAATATTTTTTTTTTTTGTTTTTTTATCTGGTGTTATCATAATATTTTATCTATCAAAAAAAGGACAAAAATTAAAAACAAATAAAGTATTGAATATCCAAATATTGATTTGGCCTTTTTCGGATTAAATTTATTTTTCTTATAATTGTATAGTTCGTAGCATAAAAAGTTATAATATAACGTTAATAATAATGATGGGACTAAAAAAGTTAATCCAACAAAATTTATTAAATATGGAAAAATTATAACTGGAAGCATTAACAAAGAATAAACAAATATATTTATTTTTGTACTCTCAACTCCATTTGTCAAAGGAAGCATTGGTATATTAGCTTTTTTATAATCATCAGATTTATATAAACTCAAAGCCCAAAAATGCGAAGGAGTCCAAAAAAATATAATTAAGAAAAAAGCTAATGGTTCAATTGAAAGTGAGCCTGTTGCAATTGTCCATCCAATAACAGGAGGAAATGCACCAGCAGCTCCACCGATAACTATGTTTTGTGGTGTTCGTCTTTTTAGCCAGATTGTATAAACAAAAACATAAAATAAAATTGTTAAAAGTAATATTGCAGCTGAAATTCTATTTGTAAAATAATCTAATGCTACCACTGAAACAATCGATAGAGTTAATCCAAATATAAAAGCCTGATTTCTGTTAACTTTTCCTGTAGGAATAGGTCTTAAACAAGTTCTGGTCATCAAAGCATCAAGATCAGACTCGTACCACATATTTAATGCTCCAGCGGCTCCAGCTCCTAATGAAACTAATAAAATTCCAATTATTGCATCTTTTGTTGAAACAAGATTTGGTGCAGTTAATAAACCAACTGCACATGTAAAAATTACCAAAGACATTACTCTTGGCTTCATCAATTTAAATAATTCTGATAAATTAAATAAATCTTCTTGAGATAAACTTCTTTTTTTTAAATTTGAATTATCCATCAATTTTATTAGCGTTTATTTTAGCTATGTGATTTTTCTGTTTCTTGATCATCAACAAACTTTGGCAATTCCTCAAATGTATGGAAATTTGGCGGAGATGGCACAGTCCATTCTAAAGTTGTAGCCCCTTCTCCCCAAGGGTTTTGTTCAGCTGCTTTTTTCTTTGCAAAAGCGTAAATAAGATTTGCAAAAAATACTGCTAATCCAGCAACAGCAATATAAGAACCTATTGAAGAGATATAGTTCCAACCAGCGAATGCATCTGGATAATCTGCATATCTTCTTGGCATTCCAGCTAAACCTAAAAAATGTTGAGGGAAGAAAATTAAGTTTACACCAATAAAAGTTAACCAGAAATGTAATTGACCCATCCATTCAGAATACTCATAACCTGACATTTTTGAAAACCAATAATAGAAACCTGCAAAAATCGCAAAAACTGCTCCTAGTGACAATACATAGTGGAAGTGAGCGACTACATAATAAGTATCGTGCATTGCAGTATCCACTCCTGCATTTGCTAAAACTACACCTGTTACACCTCCAACAGTAAACATAAATATAAATCCTAATGCCCACATCATAGGTGTTTTAAACGAAATAGATCCACCCCACATAGTTGCTATCCATGAGAAAATTTTAATTCCTGTTGGTACAGCAATAATCATTGTAGCAGCTAAGAAATAAGCTTTAGTGTCTGTGCTTAATCCAACTGTATACATATGGTGAGCCCATACAACAAAACCAACTATTCCTATTGCAACCATTGCATAAGCCATTCCTAAATAACCAAAAACCGGTTTTCTAGAAAATGTCGAAACAATATGACTAATCATTCCAAAGCCTGGTAAAATTAAAATATAAACTTCTGGATGGCCAAAGAACCAGAATAAATGTTGAAATAAAACTGGATCTCCTCCAGTTTGAGCCTCAAAAAATGCGGTACCAAAATTTCTATCAGTTAATAGCATTGTAATTGCTCCAGCTAAGACTGGTAATGACAACAACAATAAGAATGCTGTAACTAAGATTGACCATGCAAATAAAGGCATCTTATGTAATGTCATGCCTGGAGTTCTCATGTTTAAAATTGTAGTTATAAAATTTACTGCTCCTAAAATTGATGAAGCACCTGCTAAGTGTAAACTTAAAATTGCTAAATCCATTGCAGGTCCTGGTTGACCAGCTTTAGATGACAAAGGTGGATAAATAGTCCAACCACCACCAACCCCTGTTTGTCCTGGAGGGCCATCAGCAAAAATTGATAAAATTAATAATGTTAATGACACTGGTAATAACCAGAAAGAAATATTATTCATTCTAGGGAATGCCATATCAGGTGCACCAATCATAATCGGTACGAACCAATTACCAAAACCACCGATCATTGCTGGCATAACCATGAAAAAAATCATTATCAGACCATGACCAGTAACTAAAACATTATACAAATGATAATTACCACCCAAAATACCATCACCTGGATGCATCAATTCCATTCTCATTAAAACTGAAAATGCAGTACCAATAACTCCTGCAACAATTGCAAAAATTAAATACATTGTACCTATATCTTTGTGGTTCGTAGAATATGCCCAACGTTTCCAACCTGTTGGTGTATGATGATCGTCGTGTGATGCGGTTTGTGTATACATTTTATTTACTCGCTATTTTAAGTTTATCATTTTCAATTTCTTCTTTTGCAAATTTAACTCGTGCCTCGGATAACCATTCTTGATAATCTTCTTCACTCACAACTTTTACAGTAATTGGCATGAATGCATGTTTAATTCCACATAGTTCTGAACATTGACCATAGTATGTTCCAACTTTTTCCGCTTTAAACCATGTTTCGTTAATTCTTCCAGGAACCGCATCTCTTTTTACTCCAAAAGATGGTAAAGCCCAAGCATGCAAAACATCATTTGCAGTAATTAAAACTTTTACTACTTTGTCAACTGGAACTACAACCTCGTTATCTACTGCCAATAATCTTGGTTGGTTTGCTTTTAAATCTTTTTCTTCAATCATATAAGAGTCAAAGATTATATTTTCATCTGGATACTCGTATCCCCAATACCACTGATAACCTATTGCTTTAATTGTTAAATCTGCTTTTGGAATTGTGTCTTGTTTGTATAAAATTTTAAATGAAGGAACTGCCATGACTATTAAGATTAAACATGGAATTAAAGTCCACAAAACTTCCACTGTTACATTGTGTGTTCTTTTTGAAGGATTAGGATTTGCAGATGCTCTAAATCTTACACATGCATAAAGCATTAAAAACAAAACAAACACACTAATTGCAATAATAATCGGTAATAAAAGTTTGTCATGAAAAGCAACTATATCTCTCATAGTTTCTGACGCTGCTTTTTGAAAGCCTAATTGCCAGTCAACAGGCTGATTAGCAAATGCTTCTTGCGTTAAAAAAAGACCTGAAAATATGTAAATAATTTTTTTCATTTTTAAATAGCTATATAAAGCTCTTTTGCGAAAATTACACTTTAGTTTTCGCGACAATTTATCAATTAATCACATAATTTACGATCGAAATAGCAGATATGACGGCTGTTTCTGATCTTAAAATATTCTCATTAATTTTGACTGATTGAACGCCTTTAAAAGATAGAATCTTGTCTCTTTCAGACTCTGAAAAATCACCTTCTGGTCCTATAATTATACAAACTGGTTTGTCTGTGAGTTTTGATTTATCGACTTTGATATTATCTGTATTTAAATCTGTGAATATTAAATCCATTGTGTTTTTTTTTAAAAAACTTTCTAAGTTTTGAAAACTTTCAATTGAAGGTACATTTATACGATTTGATTGTTCGCTTGCTTCAATAACTATTTTTTCTAAACGCTCTTTATTAATCTTTCTTACAACTGTTCTATCAAAAATAATTGGTAAAAACTTAGTTACTCCCAATTCAGTTGCCTTTTGTATCATAAAATTCTGATAGTTTGATTTGATTGGAGAAAATGCTAACCATAATTCTTTAGAATTTTCTTTTTGTCTTAATTGCTTTGTGATTTTAAATTCAACAATATTTTTTGATATTCCTAAAATTTTTGCTTCCCATTCTCCCTCTTTATTGAATAAAGAAAAAACTTCATTTTCCTTTATCCTCATTACTTTAGTTAAATAATGTGATTGAGATTTATTTAATTTATCAGTCAAGTTGGCTGATAATATATTTGAAAAAAATAATCTAATATTGCTCATTTATGTTAAGTTAGTTTATGAAAAATATTAAAGCAATAATTTTTGATGCTTATGGCACATTGTTTGACGTAAATTCTGCTGCTGAAAAGTGTAAAGATAAAATTGGAGAAAAGTGGGAAGGTTTTGCAAATTATTGGCGGACTACTCAATTAGAATATACCTGGCTTAGAAGTTTAATGAAAAGACATAAAGATTTTTGGCAAATTACTGAGGACAGCTTAGATAAATCTATGAAAGCTTTTAATATAGACCCTAAAATGAAAGATGAATTATTGAATTTATACAAAGTGCTCTCACCCTTTCAAGAAGTTCCAAAAACTTTAAAAATATTAAAAGAAAAGAATTTTAAATTAGCCATACTTTCAAATGGAACTCCTTCTCTCTTAAATCAATTAGTCAAGAGTAATAACTTAGATGATTTATTTGATGATTTGTTTTCCATTGAAGAGGTTGGAATTTATAAACCAGACTCAAAAGTCTATGACCTACCTGTTAAAAAGTATAAAATTGAAAAAAGTGAAGTTGTTTTCTTAAGTGCAAATACATGGGATATATCTGGTGCAGGAAATTTTGGATATCAACCTGTTTGGGTAAACAGAACTAATAATATTTTTGACAATCTTGATTATAAGCCAAATACCGAAATTAAAAACTTATCAGAGTTAATAGATATAATTTAACACATGTTAAAAAATCTTTTTTGATATATAGTTTTAATCAAGGAGACAGAATTATAATTATAAAGGAGTTATATGAGTGAAAAAAAAGATGTATCATTTGAAATTTATTCTGACTCAGAAAAAATGTTAGAACAAATAGTTGATAAATATGATCTTCCTGATCAATCAAAAGCCTTGAGGTGTTTATTAGATTATGTTGAAGAAAAAGAATCTGATTGGGATGATATGTTTGCTACAATTCGATGCAATAGATGTGGCTAATACTATTGATTTTATAATTTTAACAATTATTTAGGACTAATGAAAATTATTGAAGTAGATAAAATTATTAATCCAATTCTAGCATCTGATGGTGCAGGAGTAAAATTAAAAAGAAGCATTGGTGTAGAACCAAATTATTTTGATCCTTTTTTAATGTTAGATGAATTTGGATCGGAAAATAGCGAAGATTATATTGCTGGTTTTCCACCCCACCCTCATAGAGGTATTGAAACTGTAACATATATGCTTGCAGGAGATTTTGAACACAAAGATAGCACTGGTGGTGAAGGACGAATGACTGCCGGTGATGTTCAGTGGATGAAAACTGGAAGTGGTATTATTCATTCTGAAATGCCAGCAATGAAAGAAGGAAAGCTTCATGGATTTCAATTATGGATAAATATGCCTGCAAAATTAAAAATGAGTAAACCAGAGTACATTTATATCGATGCAAATAAAATGAGTGTTCATAAAGATGATGATAAGCAAGTAAAAGTTATAGCTGGTAAATTTGAAAAAGCTGAGGGTCCAGTTAAGGGGCATAATGTTGAACCTACTTATTTTGATGTTGAATTGAAAAAAGAAAAAAAATTTAATTATAGATTACCTTCTGCTCACAATACTTTTATCTATTTAATTAATGGTGAAATAAAAATTGGTGAAAAGAACCACAAAAAAGTTGAAAATAGTACACTAATCTTATTATCAAAAGGCAAAAATTTAAAAGTTACAGCTCAGACTAATGCAAAATTCTTGGTTATTTCAGGAAAACCTATTAATGAAGAAATTGCTAGAGGTGGGCCTTTCGTGATGAATACTAAAGCTGAGATCTTGCAAGCTGTTCAAGATTATCATAATGGTACATTTGTAAAATGAAAGCAGTAACAATAACAAAAAATGGTGGTCCAGAAGTTTTAGAACTTAAAGATATTAAATTGGGAGAACCTAAATCTGGTGAAGTTTTAATTAAGAATAAAGCTATCGGTCTTAATTATATTGATACTTATCATAGATCTGGTCTTTATCCAGTTGAACTACCATCAAACATTGGAATTGAAGGTGCAGGTATAATTGAAAAAATCGGTCCAGATGTAAAAGACTTTAATGTTGGGGATAAAGTTGCTTACGCATCAATGCCAATTGGTTCTTATGCAACACATAGAATTTTTCCAACTAAAAAATTAGTAAAAGTTCCCAATGAAATAGAATTAGAAAATGTCGTTACTTTAATGACTAAAGGTTTCACAGTTTTTTATCTTCTCCATAAAACATATCCAGTAAAATCTGGTGAAACTATATTGTTTCACGCTGCAGCTGGTGGTGTTGGACAAATATTTTGTCAGTGGGCAAAAAGCTTGGGTTGCACTGTAATTGGAACTGTGGGATCAGATGAAAAAATAGAAATAGCAAAAGCAAATGGTTGTGCTCATGTAATTAATTATTCTAAAGAAAATTTTGCAGAAAAGGTAAAAGAAATAACTAAGGGAGAAGGTGTTCCAGTTGTTTATGATGGAGTTGGAAAAAAAACATTTGATGGTTCAATTGAATGTTTAAAAACAAGAGGTATGATGGTTTCTTTTGGAAATGCGTCGGGGGCCCTAGATCCTTGCAATGTTACAAAATCTCTAGCACCAAAAGGTTTATATTTAACAAGACCAAGTATTGCTCATTACACTTCAACTAAAGAAGAATTAGATGAGGCTGCTAATAAAGTTTTCGAAATGTATATGACAAAAAAATTTACACTTAATATTTTTAAAAAATATCCCTTAGGTGAAATTGTAAAGGCTCATCAAGATTTAGAGGGACGAAAAATTTTAGGGCCTGCTGTAATTATTCCTTAATCAACCTTAACATCCATATCTGACATATGTAGCCTTAAAGCATTTGTTGAAACATGAATTTCTCTTATAAAAAAAATTATTGAAATCATCATTGATAAACAACAGGATCCGAAAATTAATCTTGCTATAAAAACCTCATTTAAATACAGACCTAACACTGTAAGCATATTAAATAAAAAACCAAATGCTCCAAACATTATTGACCATCTGAGTAAAGTTATTCTTCCACTCAAATTAATAAACTGTTTTTTCCATTCTGGAGGTATATGTTTTTCATAAACATGTTCATCATGCAATTCTCTTATTAAAGCACTTAAAGAATGGAATCTATTACTGTATACTGCTATGATTAAAGGAATTGCTGGAAACATTAAGGCTGTTACTGTGTAATCTATATTCATACGAATCAGTTTGATTATCAATCTTGCCTTTGTTATTTACAAGTAAATTCTATGCAGCAAATAAACTTATTTATTGAACTTACAAGATTAAAAAAGCCGATTGGATATATGTTGCTCTTCTGGCCATGTGTCTGGGGACTTACTATTGCCTATGATTTTTCAGAAGGTATTAAAATTTATATCTTTTATTTCATCTTATTTTTACTGGGCGCAATCCTAATGAGATCAGCAGGATGTATTGTAAATGATATATTGGACAGAAACTTTGATAAAGAGGTACAACGAACAAAAGATAGGCCGATCGCATCGGGAAAAGTTTCAGTAAAACTTGGAATAATCTATTCATTACTTTTGTGCGCAATAGCTTTTTTTGTTTTAATAAATTTCAATAATTTAACTGTTTTATTGGCACTAGCTTCAATGCCTTTTGCATTTACGTATCCACTCATGAAACGCTTTACTTATTGGCCACAGCTTTTTTTGGGATTAACATTTAATTATGGTTTGATACTTGGATGGACATCAATAACCAACGAAATAAATTTGATCCCAATAATCTTTTACTTTGGAGCCATATTTTGGACACTTGGCTATGACACCATTTATGGATTTCAAGATATAAAAGATGATGAAATTATAGGACTAAAATCAACTTCAATAAAATTTAAAAAAAATCCATATTTATTTTTATGTATTTCTTATACTGTATTTTTTTCAAGCCTAATAGCACTAGGATTTTTAATGGAATTAAATAATATTTTTTATATTTTCTTAATAATAATTTTTATTCAAATTTATTTCTTTCAAATTTATAAGCTTAAATTTGATGACCCAATCAATTGTTTGAATACTTTTAAATCAAATAATTATTTGGGTTTGATTTTAACATTAGGAATAATCTTAGGAAAAATTTAAATTTATGACAAACAAAGAAATTCTTAAACGTCTTTATAAAGATTATACAAAAAAATATCTTAAAAAAATTTTAATATCTGCAATTTTAGCATTGATTTTAGCTGGCAGTACTTCGTCTGTTGCTTATTTGTTAGACCCTGCAATTAAAGAGCTTTTTATTAATAAGTCTGAAACATTAATTTTTATTATTCCTGGTTTAATAATAATTGCTTTTTTCTTAAAAGGAATATCTCTTTATCTAGCAAAATATATTATGATTGGTGTAGCTGAAAATGTAAAAAGAGATTTACAAAATAATATGTTTGCTTCACTCATCAAAGCAGATACTCAAAAATTTGATGAGAAACATTCTGGAAAGTTCATTGGAAATTTACTTAACGATGTAAATATGATTGTAAATTTAATTAGTACAGCCCTATTAAATCTATTTAAAGATAGTTTAACTTTAATAGGATTATTATCTGTAATGTTTTATCAAAATTGGAAGTTATCTATAATAGCCATTATTATGATACCATTTGCCAGTATTGTCGCAAAAACATTAGGGAAAAGAATTGGAAAAGTATCTTCTCAGCAAATGCAAAGACATGGAACTCTATCTTCCTATTTAATAGAAATTTTTAAAAATCATAAGATAATAAAAATTTTTCAGAAAGAAGAGTATGAAAAAAATAGATCAAGAAAATTTATAGAAACTTTAAAAGAAGCTAATAGAAAAATAGGCATAGTTTTTGTTAGAGCCTCTCCAATAATGGAGTCTCTCACAGGAATTATGATAGCAATAATTATATTTGTATCTGCAAAGTTAATAATTCAAAATGAGCTTGAAGTAAGCAATTTTTTTTCATTTTTAGCTGCAATGATGTTGGCTTATCAGCCAGTTAGAGCTTTAGCTACCTTGAACATTACAGTTCAACAAGGTTTAGCAGGAGCTAGAAATGTTTTGCCAATCATCGATGAAATTCCAGATATTAAGGATGAAAAAGATGCAAAAAACTTAAATGTAATTAATGGAAAAATTACATTTGAAAGTGTTGAATTTAATTATAAAAAAAATGATCAAAAAATTTTAAAGAATATAAGTCTGGATTTGCCAGGAAAAAAAATGACTGCTTTAGTAGGTCAAAGCGGAGCTGGTAAATCAACTATTTTAAACTTAATTCCGAGATTTTATAATATTAGTAACGGTGATATAAAAATTGATAGTCAATCAATTTACAATTCAACTTTGTTTTCTCTTCGAAAAAATATCTCTTTAGTGAGCCAAGAAACAACTTTGTTCGATGATACGATAAAAAATAACATTGCATATGCTAATTTAGATGCAACAGAAAATGAAATAAAGGAAGCTGCCAGATTTTCTTTTGCAGAAGAGTTTATTGATAAACTTCCAAAAAAATATGATACGCTTATTGGAGAAAATGGAGTAAGGCTATCTGGTGGAGAAAAGCAAAGACTGTCTATTGCTAGAGCAATACTTAAAAAAAGCCCAATTATTTTATTGGATGAGGCTACTTCTTCTTTAGATGCTGAGACTGAAAGTAAGATACAAAAAGCAATAACATATCTAACAAAAGGTAGAACAACAATTGTAATAGCACATAGACTTTCGACAATTTTAAATTCTGATAAAATATATGTTATTGATAATGGAAAAATTATTGGAGAAGGCAATCACACTGAACTACTAAATAACTCAGAGGAATATAAAAATTTTTATGAGAAGCAAATTAGAAAAATATAATGCTTTATATTTATAGAGTTCTAATTAATTTTATTTTTGTTTTATCTCCAATAATTGTATTGGCAAGATTATTAAAAAAAAAAGAGGATTTTAAAAGATTTAAAGAAAAATTTTGTTTTTTTTCAGAAAAAAGAGGAAAAGGAAATTTAATCTGGTTTCACGGAGCTAGTGTTGGTGAAATAAAAAGTATAATTCCAATATTAGAAAAGCTTGAAAAAAACAAGATAGTTGACAAAGTTTTAATTACCTCAAATACACTTAGCTCATCAAAAATTATTCATCAATTTAAATTTAAAAAAGTAATACATCAGTTTTTTCCTATAGATACAAATTTCTTATCAAAAAAATTTTTAAATTATTGGAGACCTTCCATAAGTTTTTTTTATTGACTCAGAAATTTGGCCAAATATGTTTATGAATTTGCACAATCAAAAAATTTCTATAAATCTAATTAATGGTCGAATTACTAAAAGAAGCTTTTCACGTTGGAAGTTTTTTACAAAATTTTCAAAAGAAATTTTTAGTAAATTTAATTTATGTCTATCAGCAAGCAAAGAATCTAAACACTTTCTAAAATTACTTGGAGCAAAAAAAGTTAAATTCATTGGAAATTTAAAATTTTCAG
>CACOXL010000014.1 GCA_902631135.1 uncultured Pelagibacteraceae bacterium | reverse complement strand
AATAGGTGAATATAAGGCTCCTGTTGAAAAAGATAATAGCAAGAAATACAGAATGTTGTGTTTAGAGCACGTTAAAGAATTTAACAAAAATTGGAATTATTTTGAAGGAATGAATGATGACCAAGTGATAAATTTCCTTAAATCAGATATGACCTGGCATAAACCCACTCAGAGTTTCAGTTCTTCAGATAATTTTTTTAAAGTTCTTTGGAACAATACTTTAAAAGATGAATTGAACGATAATAGGAACAAAAGTGATTTTAATCATATGCGTCAATTTAATTTTAATCATAAAGATATAAAAGCCTTTAGTATATTGGGAATTTCAGTTGGTCTTAAATGGCAAAAAATTCAGGAAAAATTCAAAATCCTTGTTAAAAAATTTCACCCTGATATGAATTCAGGTAATAAAAAATATGAAGAAAAACTTAAATTAATAACTTTAGCTTATACACAGCTAAAAAATACTTATAGAGAAAAAATTGACAACTAATATTGACATACAGCCTGATATTAAAGTTTCGATTAAGCAAAGCTTTGGAATTGATTCAGATATGGAGGTAAATGCTTTTTCGAAACGCAATGAATATGTTCCAGAAATAGATAAAAATTATAAATTTGATAGAGATACAACTTTAGCTATTATTTCAGGATTTGCTTATAATAAAAGAGTTTTGGTTCAAGGCTATCACGGCACAGGTAAATCAACACACATTGAACAAATAGCAGCCAGATTAAATTGGCCTTGCATAAGGGTAAATCTTGATAGTCATGTAAGTAGAATAGATTTGATTGGTAAAGATGCGATTGTTCTAAAGGATGGAAAACAAATTACTCAATTTAATGAAGGTATTCTACCATGGTCAATTCAAAACCCAGTTGCATTAGTATTTGATGAATATGACGCTGGAAGACCAGACGTGATGTTTGTAATACAAAGAGTTTTAGAAGCTGAAGGAAACTTCACCCTTTTAGATAAAAATAAAGTTTTAAAGCAGAATAAATATTTTAGACTATTTGCAACTTCAAACACAGTTGGGCTTGGTGATACATCTGGATTATATCACGGTACACAGCAGATAAACCAAGGTCAAATGGATAGATGGAATATTGTTACAACTCTTAATTACTTAAGTTTAGAAAAAGAAATGGAAATTATTTTGGCGAAAAATAAAAATTTAAATAACACCAAAGGTAAAGAAAAAGTTGCCAATATGATTAAAGTGGCTTCATTAACAAGAAAAGGGTTCATCGCTGGAGATATATCAACTGTAATGAGTCCTAGAACAGTTTTGCATTGGGCTGAAAATACGGAGATATTCAAAGACACAGGTTATGCTTTTAGGGTAACATTTTTAAATAAATGTGACGATTTAGAAAAAAATATAATATCAGAATATTATCAAAGATGTTTTGGTGAAGAATTACCTGAGTCACTTGTAAATATTCAAATTTAATGAGCAATAGCAACAAAGATGCTAATGTTGTAGAAAAATTTAAACAAGCCCTTTCCTCAACAGCAAAAGCAATCTCCGATGATATCAGTTATATCAACAGAATGGACAAAAATAAAAGTTCAAAAAAATTTGATTTTTTTCAAATAGATAATTTAAATTCAAAGAGTGACTTTATTAAGGCTAGAGCAGATTCGGATAGCTCAGCTTTAAAAATAAAATTTTCTAATAAAGAAATTTATAATAAAAATTTACCATCTAATTCATCATGTAAACACTTATATTCTATTGCTGAAAAGATAAGATATGAGGCTTTGGGTGGAAAAATGCTTAAGGGTGTGCAAAAAAACTTTACCGAAAATTATAATCAAATAATTAATTTTAAAAGAAAAGATCAACTTAAGTCTAAAGAAGATGTTCCTGTTATAGAGGCTTTTGAACTATATATGTTAAATAAATTTCATGATATTAAATTAAATTCTCTAACTGAAAAGATGTTAGATTTTTGGAAAAAAGATTTTGATAATTCTATAAGTAAACATGTTGAGTATTTAAAAGAGAATTTAGAATATCAAGATAATTACTCTTCAAGATTCTCTGAAATTTTACAAGAAATGGATATTTTTCAAAATGAGGAAAATGACGAAACACAAGATAATGATAAAAATGAAAATGAACAGAGTCCCTCAAATGAGAATAATGAGAGTGAAAATGAAGATCAAAAAGATAAAAATAAAGATGAAGAAACTGAAGTTAGTTTAGATTCAGATTATGACATTGATGATTATAAGATTGATGAACAATTAGTTGACACTGAATCCGACCAAATGAGTAATGAAAATGTAATTCAAAAAAAAATAAATGAACTTAATATTGAATACAAAATTTTCACAAATCAATTTGATGAGATCACTAAAGCAGAAAATTTAGAAAATGCAGATGAAGCAATAAAATTAAGAAAAACTCTAGACCAACAATTAATTGGCTTTCAAGATTTAATCACAAAGCTTGCAAATAAGCTCCAAAGGCAATTACTGGCTAAACAAAATAGAGCTTGGGATTTTGATTTAGAAGAGGGATTATTGGACAGCTCGAAATTACCGAGAATCATAATGGATCCATTTAACTCTCTTTCATTTAAAAAAGAAAAAGATTTAGATTTTAAAGATACTGTAGTTACAATCTTAATTGATAACTCTGGATCTATGAGAGGAAGGCCGATTACAATTGCAGCAATTTGTGCTGATATTCTATCAAGAACTTTGGAACGATGTTCTGTTAAAGTAGAAATCTTAGGATTTACAACTAAAAATTGGAAGGGTGGCCAGTGTAGAGAATTATGGAATAAGAAAGGAAAGCCAAAAACACCTGGAAGATTAAATGATTTAAGACATATAATTTATAAAAGTGCTGATACACACTGGAGACAAGCAAAAAATAATCTTGGTTTAATGTTAAAAGAAGGATTGCTTAAAGAAAATATTGATGGAGAAGCAATATCATGGGCGTTTAATAGAATAAAAAAGAGAAAAGAGGAAAGAAAAATACTCATGATAATTTCTGATGGTGCGCCAGTAGACGATTCCACTTTATCGGTGAATTCTGGGGATTTTTTAGAAAAACATTTAAAAAAAATTGTTAAACAAATAGAAGATAAATCAGAAATAGAAATTTTAGCTATTGGTATTGGTCATGATGTTTCAAGATACTATAATCGTGCTATCAAGATTACCGATGTTAATGAACTTGGTGATGTAATGATTTCACAATTAAGTAAATTATTTGAAAAAAAAAATTTTCTAAACTAAATTTTTATTAAATCTTTATTTTGCCATTTAATTACTACTTCAGCCCCACCTCTTGTTTTTGAATTTCTACAATTAATATTTGCAAAATTTTTCTCTAATAAAGTTTTTCCAATAAAAATTCCTAAACCTAAACCACTTTTTGATTTTTCATCATTTTTTTGATCTCTAAGATAAGGTTCTCCTATTTTTGATAAAATATAACTTGGATAGCCTTCTCCGTCATCTTCAATTGTGATTTCTGTAAATTCATTATCGCTTTTTAAATTTATAAAAATTTTTGTTTTACTAAATTTGTTCGCATTACCAACAAAATTTCTTAATCCATATACAAGTTCTATAGACTTTGTAATTTTTTTTGGGTAAGAGTCTTGATCAAAATTAAATATAAATTCTTTCTCACTTGTTTCCTTAAATGATAAAATAATTTCTTTTAAATATTCTCTAATACTAAGATCTTCATCAATAAATTCATCCTCTTCACTAGGATTTAATGATAATTTTTTAAGTATTTGATTACATCTTTCAACCTGACTTGATAATAATTGTATATCTTGAATTACGTCTTTATTATCTTTTAACTGTTTAGAAAGTTCTAATGTGATAATCTTAATCGTAGACAAAGGGGTTCCTAATGAATGAGCGGCTGCAGCTGCCTGACCGCCTAAAGATAACATCTCATGTTCTTTAGCCATCACTTCTTCCATTTTGTTTAATGCTTCTTTTCTAAGTCTAGATTCTGCTCCAAAAATTATTGCAAAATAGTTCAAAAAAACTAAAGCTATTATTAATGCTACAGGTATAGAATAGTAATAATAATCATCTACATGAAAATGATTATTCAGTGGAGATGGCAACTCTTTAGAATAAAATGTAAGAAAAACAATAGTTAAAATTGTTGTTAAGACTAAAAATAAATTTGTTCTCAAACCTAGATTGGAAGAGGCAAAAACGCTAGGAATTAAAATAAATATTATAAATGGATTAACAACTCCACCTGTTAAATATATTAATATTGCAAGTTGAATTATATCAATTAACAAAAATATTAAAGCTGACCTGTCTGAAAGTTGAGTTTTTTTATAGATAAATACTAAATAAAAATTACTTAAAACACCTATTGAAATAGCTATATTTGAAATAACAAAATCGAAATCAAAATTTAAATAAAAGTATACAAAATAAACTGAGATTAATTGACCGATTATACCAATCCACCTGAGTGATATGTATGTAGATTTTTTTAAAGTGTAATATTTTGAAGTTTCAAAAAACTTCATTTTTATACGTCTAAATTCTGTACATTTATTGCATTAGATATAATAAAATCTTTTCTCAAACCAACATCATTTCCCATTAAAGTATGTATTAAGTTTTGATCTTTTTTAAAATCTTTAGAATATTGAACTTGAAGGAGATTCCTTTTTTCTGGATCAAGTGTTGTGTTCCAAAGTTCTTCAGGGTTCATTTCTCCGAGTCCCTTAAATCTTTGTATATTTAATTTTGATTTTTCTAATTCTAATTTTTTTATATACTCTTTTGAGCCTTTTTTAATTTTTTTTAAGTCTTTATCAATTTGAATGATATATTCTTCTAATTCTTTTTCATCCTTGATGTAAATTCCTTTTGTACCTTTATTAATTTTAAATAGAGGTGGTTGAGCTAAGTATACATGACCGTTTTCAATTAGCTTATTAAACGGCTTATTATTAAAAAAAGTTAATAATAATGCTCTAATATGTGATCCATCAACATCAGCATCGGTCATAATTATAATTTTTCCATATCTTAAATCTTTCAAATCGATTTCTTGTGCTTTTGGATCTAAACCCAAAGCGTTAATCAACGTTAGTATTTCGTTTGAAGAAATCATTTTTGACAATGCCTTTGTTCTATGATCAGAGCCATTTTTATTACCATTACCGTTTTTATTTTGTTTTAGATCCTCAACATAAGTATTTAAAATTTTTCCTCTTAAAGGTAACACAGCTTGATTTTCTCTATTTCTTCCTTGTTTAGCTGATCCTCCAGCAGAGTCCCCCTCAACTATAAATAATTCTGTTCCTTCTTGTTTTCCTATCTGACAATCTGCTAATTTTCCTGGTAAACCACTCAATTCTAAAGCACCTTTTCTTCTAACACTTTCTCTTGCTCTTCGAGCGACATCTCTTGCTAATGCAGCTTGAATAATTTTAGCTAATATAATTTTAGCCACCGAAGGATTTTGGTCAAACCAGATTGACAATTTCTCATTTATAATTGTCTCTACTATCATTCTTACTTCTGATGAAACTAATTTATCTTTGGTCTGAGATGAGAATTTAGGATCAGGGATTTTCGTGGATAAAACACAAGTTAATCCTTCTTTTATATCATCTCCGGATATGCTTAATTTATTTTTTTTTAAAAGATTATGTTCATTTGCATATTTATTCACTATCCTAGTCAATGCACTTCTAAAGCCTAAAATATGTGTTCCACCGTCTTTTTGATAAATATTATTTGTGTAAGGATGTACGTCTTCTCCATAAGTGCCATTCCATTTTAAAGAACACTCTATTTCAATATTGTCTTTTTTGCCTTCGATATAAATTGGTTTTTTAAATAAATCATTTCCATTTTTATTTAATAGTTTTTCTCTTTTTTCATCAAGAAATTCTACAAATTCTAATACCCCACCATCATATTTAAATTCTGATTTTTTTTCTTTTTTTTGGCTTGCATCTGTAAAAAAAATTTTAATACCTTTATTCAAAAATGCTAGTTCTCTCATCCTTTTTATCAAAATATTTCCGCTAAATTTTATTGAAGAAAAAATTTCTTTTGATGGTAAAAAGGTTATTTTAGTCCCAGTCTCTTTTGACTTACCGATAACTTTTAATGCTGATTTTGCCTCTCCATTATTAAATTCAATATAATATTTTTTTCCATCTCTATGAATTTCTAGTTTGAGATTTTCTGATAACGCATTAACAACTGAAACACCAACACCATGTAGTCCACCTGAAACCTTATAAGAGTCGTGATCAAACTTACCACCCGCATGCAACTGGGTCATTATTACCTCAGCTGCTGATTTTTTTTCTCCCTTATGAATATCGACTGGGATACCTCTTCCATCATCTTGAACAGTTACAGTATTATTTGAGTTGATTGTTACATTAATTATTTTGCAGTAACCTGCTAAAGCTTCATCTATTGAATTGTCTACAACTTCGTAAACCATATGATGTAAACCTGTTCCATCATCAGTGTCACCTATATACATACCTGGTCTTTTTCTAACAGCTTCAAGACCTTTTAATACTTTAATGGAGTCTGCTTGGTATGTATTTTTGTTTTTCATTTTTTAATTTAGGAAAAATTTATTATATCATTTTTTAAAGATTAATGTTGTTTTTTATTCTTAAAAGAAAAAATAAATTCAAAATAAGTCTTTAAAATCAAGCTTAAATTGATGGCGGAGAGAATGGGATTCGAACCCATGAAAGAATTGCTCCTTTACACGCTTTCCAAGCGTGCGCCTTCAACCACTCGGCCACCTCTCCAAAGATTTATTTAAAATATTTTTTTGAAATATGCTCATTAATTTTAAAAACAATATATTTCAGGTTTCCTCTAAAAGATTTTAAAATTTTTTTAATTTTTAATACGAATTTATTGCTTCCTGGAATATTCTGATTATGTAAATGTGCATAATCTTTGTGTTCCAGATTCTTACCTTTGCTGAAAATAACTTCATTTTTAAAACTACATAGATTCTTATTTATTTTAAAAGCTACGATTGACTCAAAAAATTCAACTGAATAAATAAATCTATTCAATGAAAATTGAAACTTTTTACTTTCAGGAAATCGAAAATTTATATCATCTATAGATTTTTTACAAAAATTTATAAATGAATATTTTGATGGATTGAAAAAGCCTTTTGCTCCATAACTTAAGCCATAACTATGAAATACATCCTCAACAACCATTAAACCATTTTCTTTAATTGATGGTACACAAGAACAACAGGTCACTATTTGTTGAAAGTTTGTATGACCTCCATCATCAAGAACAATATCAACTTGACCAACTTTATCAAAAAAATTTTTCCAAAAATTTTCATCTGATTGATTGCCAATAAAAATCTCAAAACCTTCTTTCTCAAATTTTTTTGCATCTGGATTTAATTCTACACCAATAATTCTTGCATCTTTTCCAAAATAATCTTTCCACATAAATAATGATCCACCTGATAAAACACCAATTTCTACAAAAGTAATTTTTTTTCCTCTAAATTTTGAAAAAAGCTTTTCATACACTGGAAAATAATTCTTATATTTAAGTGAATAATATTTACTTTGATTAAAATAATTTAATAAATCTTTATTGTCAGACATAAAATTAGTTTAAATTAGGTATTTTTAAAAGATACATGTTATTCTACTTTTTTCTATGAAAAAAATTATTTATGATTTAGGTGCATCTAGGGGTGAAAACTTACCTTATTATTTACTAAAATCTGAATTAGTTATCGCAGTAGAAGCAAATACTGAAAATTGCAAATTTATAGAAAAAAAATTTCAGAAACAAATTATTGAAAAAAAACTTGTTGTAGAAAATTGCATTATTGGCGAAAAAAGTGATGATTATGAGAATTTTTATTTACATGAAAATTATTTATTAGGTCAATTTCCAGAGCCCAAAAAAGATAAAATTGATAAATTTAAAAAAGTAAAATTAAAAAAAAAAGATATTTTGAATTTATTTAAGATATATGGAAAACCATACTATGTAAAAATAGATTTGGAGGAGTATGATAATGTAATTTTAAAAAGAATTTTCGAACAAGGTATTAAGCCAAATTATATTTCAGCAGAGGCAATAAATAATGAAGTGATAGATATTTTTTTAAATAATGTTAATTATAATTCATTTAAATTAATAGAGGGAAACACAGTCAATCTTTTATATAAAAAAATTGATCTAAATATTGATGGTAAAAAAAGCAAATACTCTTTTCCTGAAAACTCTGCTGGACCGTTTGGAAATGATATTATGGGTAATTGGATAAATAAAAAAAATTTTTTTAAGCTTATGGAATATAAAAAGCCTGGTTGGAGAGATATACACGCATCATTATTAGATTTGTCTGAAAATACTCAAGAATTTTCAAAATATATTAAGATAGAAAAAAAAATGGAAAAAAAAGCAAAATTAGTTAAGAGATTTCTAAGATTTAAATCAAAATTTAATTTTTTTAAAGATGAATAAAATTTTCGATTGCATTACTTTTTTTAATGAAAATTTTATAACAAATCTTAGATTTGAAATTCTGAATGAAAAAGTTGATTATTTCGTAATATGTGAGTCTAAGTATGACCATCAGGGTAGAGAGAAAAATCTAAATTTTCAATTAAAAAATAAAAATTTTAAAGATAAAATTATTTATCTAAAATTAGATAAGCCATTTCCTAAAAATAATAATTCTTGGAAAAATCAAGCATTACAAAGAGAATTCATTTTAGAAAAATTAAATTATATAAATTCAGAAGATTATATTATGTTTTCAGATCCTGACGAAATCCCAAATCCAAAAATATTTACAAACTTTAAGTTAGAAAAGAAATTTGGGATATTTCTTCAACAAATGTATTGTTATAAATTTAATCTTTACAATGAGTATGAAAGCCCGTGGGAAGGAACTAGAATTTGTAAAAAAAAGAATCTTGTTTCAATAGATTATATGAGACAAAAAGTTATTCGTAAAAATCTAAAACAACCATTTTGGAAATTTTATAAAGAAAAAAATATTCAAATATTTGATAAAGGTGGTTGGCATTTTAATTCATTACTTAAACCTGAAGATATTTCTTTAAAACTTAGATCTTTTGCTCATACAGAATTTAGGTCTAGTGAATATTCTAATATTGATGTAATAAAAAAAAATATCTACGAAAAAAGAGATTTATTTCAAAGAGGTAGATATTATAAAAAAGTAGATTTAGATCAATCTTTTCCAGATTTTGTAAGAAAAAATCAAAATTTATTTAATGATTGGATATTATAAAATTTGCTTTAGTATTTTTTTTAGCTCTGAAATTTCTATTCTGATATCTCCAATTGTATTAATATTTTCGTTTATTTCTTTATTTAACTTAATCTTTTGGTAATCAAAATTAAGTAAGTTTGAAATTTTTTCACATTTTTTACTTAAATGATCGCTAGGAATTAATTCTACTAATTTTAGTCCTTGTTTAGAGAAAATTATATTTGAGAAAGCTGCACCATGAGGTCCAATAATAACTTTTGCATTATTAAAAAGGTATATCTGTTCAAAAAAGTTTAATTTACTAACTTGATAACTTTCAAAACCATTATCTGTTAAAAAATTAATTACCTCCTCGTTGTTAATTAATTTACAGTGATTAAAATTTGAGTCAGACCTATCAATAAAAATTTTATCAGAACAATTAAATTTTTTTGAATACTGCAAAAATTTGTCTCTCAAATAAAAAATTATCCAATTTGGTATATTCAAGATTTCGTTTTGTACTCTACCTTTTTTATACCAGGGATGATCTAAAGCGATAATATTATCAGCTGTTATATGTCTATATTTTTTACTATCTATAAGTTTGTTTTGATTTATATCAAGTGTAGATAGTATTTCTCTTTGCCAATCAGAAATACCTGGTACAAAAAAGTGATCTATATCATTCAATTTATACTTGGTTTCTACTATTTTTATTTTTGTTATTATATCAAATAAGAAATGGAAATAATTATTTCCGCTTGCACCTTGTACTAGCGATAATAAATTTCCAGAGAATTTTTTTTTTATTCTCGTGGTGCCAGATTTTAATACTTTATTAAAAGAAACATCTTTCAATTCACCATCAATTTGCTGATATGAAATATTTGGTAAAATATAATTATTTTTTATGATCGCTACATGCTCAACCAAATCGGTAAAAACCCTGGCATCTGGAATTTCGTAGATATTATAATCAACATTATAATCTTTTTGATTGATTATTATTTTTTTTATCTCAATTTTTTTGAATTTTATTTTATCAATTATAGGTAACAACTGTACTTTTCCATAAATTAAATGAAACAAGAATTGAAAGAAATTTTTGAATTTTTTTTGTAAATTTTTTTTAATTGTCATAAAAATAATGTAGTATTTAAATTATCTTATATTTATAATTTATGAATAGAATTATCAAATGGGGATTGATTGGTCTAGGAAATGCATCATTTAACTTGGCTAGTGAATTTAAAAATACAAATAATTCTGAACTAATTGCTATAGCAAGTAAGACCAAAGATAAATTAGAGCAATTTAAAAAAAAATTTAATATATCAAATCAAAATGCTTATTCCGATTATGACAATATTTTTAAAAATAATGATATAGATGTAATTTTTATAGGATTACCGAATTCTATGCATGAACATTTTTGTTTGAAAGCTTTAGAATATAACAAGAATGTATTAGTTGAAAAACCTATTACGAATAATTTCGAAAGTTTTTTAAGAATTAAAAAAGAATTTTTAAAAAAAAATTTACTTGTAGAAGAAGGCACTGCCAACAAATATCATCCATTTTATACTGATGCACTTAACGTATTAAGTAACTTAGACCAATCAAAAATTTACAAAATAAAATCTTCTTTTGGAAATGATGCACTTGGTGGAAAAAAAATTTTTGGATTTCGTCTAAAAAAAATTGATACAAATAAAAGATTATTTAACCAATCGTTAGGTGGTGGAGCGATTTTAGATGGTGGTATTTATCCAGTTTCACTAATTGTAGATATTCTAAATCTATATCAAAATAATTACTTTGAGAATTTTGCTATCAACAAATGTTTAAATAAGATTTCAAATAATATTGATTTAAATTCAAAAATTTTTGGGAAAACTAAAAATATTGATATAGAGATTGAAACTTCTTTAATAGATAATTTAGATAATAATCTAGAAGTTTATACAAAAAATGAAATCATTAAAATTAATAATATATTTAACATTTCCTCAAATAGTTCAATTGAGACCATAATAGAAAATAAGACAGACAAAAAAATAAATATTATAGAAAATAATTCTTATTTTTATGAGATTAAAGAGATATCTCAGTTATTAATTGAAAATAATTTTTTTAGAGAAAGATTTGACAAAATCGAAAAGAATATAAAATTTTTATCAAATTGGATTTTAAGGAAATAAAAATTTATTTTTCCTTATTTATTTTTAATACACCAATAAAAGCCTCTTGTGGGATTTCTACTTGACCAAATTGTTTAGCTCTTGCTTTACCTTTTTTTTGTTTTTCTAAAAGTTTTCTTTTTCTGTCAGTTGCACCACCTCCGTGAATCTTTGTCAAAACATCTTTTTTGAATCCTTTTATAGTCTCTCTTGCTATTATTTTTCCTCCAATAGCAGCCTGTACAGGTATCATGAAATTATGCCTTGGAATTAGATCCTTAAGCTTTTCACATACCTCTCTACCTGTTCTCTGAGCAAAATTTTTATGAATCATCATAGCAAGTGCATCAACAGGTTCTCCATTAACAAGAATTCCTAACTTGACTAAATCACCCTCTCTATGTTCAATTATTTCATAGTCAAAACTTGCATATCCACTAGTCATAGATTTAATTCTGTCATTAAAATCAAAAACTACTTCATTTAATGGAAGCTCATAATTTAAAACTGCTCTGTTACCTGAATAAGTCAAGTTTTTTTGAATACCTCTTTTATCTTGGCAAAGTTTAATAATTGATCCTAAATATTGATCTGGTGAAATTATCGTCGCCTTGATCCATGGTTCATAAATAGAGTCAATATATGTTGGGTCTGGTAGACTTGATGGATTTTGCAAATCAATTTTTTTTCCATTTTTAAGGTTAACCTTATAAACAACCCCTGGTGTGGTAGTAAGTAAATTAACATCAAACTCTCTCTCTAATCTTTCAGTGATAATCTCTAAATGCAGCAATCCAAGAAAACCACATCTAAATCCCAGTCCTAATGCGGATGAAGACTCAGCTTCAAAAGAAAAACTTGCATCATTTAATTTTAATTTAGCTAAACCATCTTTTAATTTTTGATATTCAGAACTATCAACAGGAAACAAACCACAAAATACTACTGGCTTACTTGGCTTAAATCCTGGTAAAGCATCAATAGTCGGTTTATTTGCATCACAAATAGTATCCCCAACTTTAGTATCTGACAAAACTTTAATTCCAGTTGTAATAAAACCAATCTCACCTGCATTTAATTCATTAACATCTTTTGGTTTTGGTGTGAAAACCCCCACTTTTTCAATAATATAATCTTGATTGGTTGATAGCATTTTTATTTTCATATTTTTTTTTATTCTACCGTTCATTACTCGTACTAAAATTACTACGCCTAAATAAGTGTCGTACCAACTATCAACCAATAGACATTTCAAATCCTCATCTGATGATCCTTTTGGACCGGGCAATCGATCTATAATTTGTTCTAAAATTTCCTCTATACCTTCTCCAGTTTTACCAGAACAAGGAATAGCATCTCCGGTATCTATACCAATCACATCTTCTATTTGTTTTTTGGTTCTATCTAAGTCAGATGCTGGTAAATCAATTTTATTGAGAACTGGAATAATTTCATGATTAATCTCTAGTGCTTGATAAACATTTGCTAGCGTTTGTGCTTCAACACCTTGTGTACTATCTACAATTAATATTGAACCTTCACAAGCATACAGCGATCTACTTACCTCATAGCTAAAATCTACATGCCCAGGTGTATCTATAATATTCAAAATGTATTCTTTACCATTTTTTGACTTATAATTCAGTTTTACAGTTTGTGCTTTAATTGTAATTCCTCTTTCCCTTTCAATATCCATAGAATCTAGAACTTGAGCCTTCATTTCTCTCTCTGTTAAACCGCCACATTTATGGATAATCCTATCTGCTATAGTTGATTTACCATGATCTATGTGTGCTATTATTGCAAAATTTCTTATGTTATCAATATTGCTCATTTCATTTAAGATCGGATTTTAGCACCCGTCTTTCTTTCAACATTATCAATAATCAATTTATTCAATTTTTCTAAATCTGCTTCATTCAAAGGTTTGTTTAATGATTGGATATTTACATTTAAAGCTATTGATTTTTTACCATTTGGAATTTTTTCTCCCTCATAAACATCAAATATAGTGACATCTTTAACAAGTTCTCTGTCAGTATTGAAAATAATATCAATTAAAGTTTGCGTATCAAAATTCTTATCAATTATAAAAGCAAAATCTCTTTCAGATTTTTGAAAATCAGAAATAGAAAACTTATTTTTTTGGTCTTTTAAAGATTTTTTTGACTCTTTAAGATTATCCAAAAATATTTCAAAACCAATTAATGACTCGGTTTTTATGTTCATTTTTTTTATTATTACAGGATGTATTTCACCAAAATAAGCTACCACCTTATCCTTACCCTTGTTTAAAAAAACTCTTCCAGATTTTCCGGGATGATAATAATCAGGTGTTTTATCATCTACAAAGAATTTTGATTTTTCATAACCAGCTTCGACCAATGTTTGAAATACATCTTTTTTAATATCAAAAATGTCTACATTTCTCTCTTTTTCTATCCATGAAAGCCTACTAACTTTTCCTGAACGAAGTCCACCTATAACAGTTTCTTGCTCACCTGGATTTGATCCATAAAATACTGGACCAATCTCAAATAATGATAAATCTTTAAAATCTCTATTAAGATTTTTGTTTAAATAAAAAATCAGATTTGAAAATATTGAGTTTCTTAAAACATTTAAGTCCGAGCTAATTGGATTAACAATCTCAATGTTTTTATTTTTGGATTTAAATAAATCATTTACTCTTGAGTCTGTAAATGACCAAGTTATAGCCTCTAGATATCCTTTGGCCGCAACTGATCTCTGCAAAAAATGAAATAATTTTTGAGATTTTTTTAAAGTTGGTGTTTTTCTATCTTTAATTGGATCAATTAGTTTAATTTTGTCGTAACCATAAATCCTCATCAATTCTTCAATTACATCAATTTCTTGAGTAATATCTGGTCTCCAAGAAGGTACTTTTAAATTTAAAAAATTTCTATTACTTTTTACAATAAATCCCAAATCATTTAAAATTTTAGTCATCACTTTATTTGAAATTTTAAATCCAGATGTTTTTTGAAAAGAATTTATATCAAATTTAATCTCAGTGCTTTTAAATTTACTGATATTTTGGATATCAATTTTATTTATTTCACCACCACAAATTTCAGCAATTAATTCAGCTGCTTTAATTAATCCTTCCTCTATTGAGAGAGGATCAATGCCTCTTTCAAATCTAAACTTTGCATCGGTATCGATGTTCAAATTTTTTGAAGTTTTTCTTATTGATCTTGGACTAAAATAGGCCGATTCTAATAAAACGTTTTTAGTATTAAACTCAGTTCCTGTTGTTGTTCCTCCAATAATTCCACCTAAACCTAGTACTCCATTACCATCAGAAATAACACACATGCCCTCGCTTAGTTTATATTCTTTATTATTTAAAGCTTTAAATTTTTCACCATTTTTCGAATTTCTAATAACTATTCCTTTTTTAATTTTATCAGCATCGTAAGCATGTAAAGGTCTATTTTGATCCAGCATTATATAATTTGTTACATCCACAATTGCTGAAATAGGCTTTTGACCAATCGAAATTAATTTATCTTTGAGCCATTTAGGGCTTTCAATATTTTTGACATTATTTATTAAACAACTTCCAAAAGCAAAACATCCCTGATTTTTTTCTTTAGAGATTTTAACTTTTATTTTCTTATTACCTCTAAATTTAATCTTTTTTTGTTTATAAATCTTAAATTTTCCAAAACCTGCTGCAGCTAAATCTCTGGCAATTCCTCTGACACCTAAACAGTCAGGTCTATTTGGCGTTATAGATAAATCAATTAAATTTGAATTTTTTTTTTGAAAATATTTTTTCCCAACCTTTTTATCGAATTCATTTTTTTTGAGTTCTATAATCCCATCACTTTCATTAGATAAATTGAGTTCAGCCTCTGAACATAACATTCCATAAGAAGTTACATCTCTAATTTTTGTAACTGACAATTTCATATTATTTTTAGGAATTATTGCACCCGGAGGTGCATAAATTGTTAAAAGTCCTTCTTTTGCATTAGGTGCTCCACAAACTACTTCACAAGTTTTTTTATTTCCAATATCAACATTGCAAACCTTAAGTCTATCAGCATTTGGATGTTTTTTAGCTTTAAGAATTTTTGCTACAAGGAATTTATCTAGATCTGATGACACATCATCAATACTTTCAACCTCCAAACCGATGTCTGTCAGTTTATCAACTAAAATTTTTTCTGATTTATTTGTCTTGAGATGATCCTTCAGCCAATCATAAGTAATTTTCATCTACTTAATCCTCGATAATTTGTTGGAACATCAATTGGGTCAAATCCAAAATGATTTAACCATCGATAATCACATTCAAAAAAAGATCTTAAATCGTTGATACCGTACTTTAACATAGCTAAACGGTCTATACCTATTCCAAATGCATATCCTTGATATTTTTTTGGGTCGACTTTAACATTCTTTAAAACATTTGGATGTACCATGCCACAACCTAAGATTTCTAACCACTTATCTCCTTCTCCTATAATTATTTTTCCATCTTTTATTTCATATCCTATGTCAACTTCAGCAGATGGTTCCGTAAAAGGAAAATGACTAGGTCTAAATCTCATTTTTATTTTATCAACTTCAAAAAATTCTTTTATAAAATAATTTAAACAACCCTTAAGATCACCCATATTAATATTTTTATCTATATGAAGACCCTCAACTTGATGAAACATAGGTGAATGAGTTTGATCACTATCAGATCTATATGTTCTTCCTGGTGCAATAATCTTAAATGGTGCCTTACCCTTCATCATAGTTCTAATTTGAACTGGAGATGTGTGAGTTCTTAATAATTTTTCTTTTTTAACATCTAAATAAAATGTATCGTGCATATCTCTTGCTGGATGATTGTCTGGAGTATTTAATGCTGTAAAATTATTATATTCATTTTCAACATCAGGACCTTCCTCAACATTAAAACCAATCTCTGAAAAGATCGAGGAAATTTCATCAATAGTCTGAGATACAGGATGAATTTTTCCTCTTGAAAAATTTCTCTCAGGTAAAGTTACATCAATTTTTTCTTTTTCAAGTTTTATGTTTATTTGTTTAATCTCTATTTCTTTAATTCTTGAATTAAGTAATTCATTTAAATCATCTTTGATTAAGTTTAAATCCGAGGCAAACTTTTTTCTTTCAGACTCTGCTATTGATCCTATTTTTTTAAATTCAGACGAAACCAAACCCTCTTTCCCAAATAAGTCTAATTTGAATTGATTTATTTCTGATAAGTTAGTTGTAGATTTTATTTTTTCTGAAAACTCATTTTTAATTTTTGTAAGATATGACATTATTACAGATTATTTCTTCAGAAAAATAAAACAATAGTGAAGATTAATTTAAAGCAGATTGTGCTTTTTGAACGATAGTTTTAAAGGCTTCTGGACTATCATATGCTATCTCGGCTAGTATTTTTCTATCAATCTTAATACCGCTCTTATTTAATCCATGAATAAATTTAGAGTAAGTTAATCCCTCTGCTCTAACACCAGCATTAATTCTTTGTATCCAAAGTGATTTAAAATCTCTTTTTTTGTTTCTACGATCTCTATAAGCATATTGCATTGCCTTTTCCATTGCTTGCTTTGCAACTCTTATTGTGTTTTTTCTTCGTCCCCATTGCCCTTTTACAGCTTTTAGAACTTTTTTATGTTTAGCTCTGCTAGTTACACCTCTTTTTACTCTTGCCATTTTAACCTCTTAAACTGTAAGGCATATACGATTTTACAATTTTACCATCTTGCTTTGACATCGTTGTTGTGCCTCTTAATTTTCTAATCTGAGAATTCGATCTTTTAATCATACCATGCCTTTTCCCAGCTTGAGCCATAATCACTTTTCCCCTTGCTGATATCTTGAATCTTTTTTTTGCTGAGCTTTTTGTTTTTAGTTTTGGCATAATTGAGCGAGGTTATACAAAGAAAGGTATAATTTTACAACCTCTATTAAAGCTTATAAAGGCTGAATTACCATAATCATTTGCTTCCCATCAAACTTTGGATGCATTTCTACCTTTCCTATATCTTTCATATCTTCTTTGATTTTAGACATTAGTTCGTTTCCGAGATGAGAATGTTGAAGTTCACGCCCTTTAAATCTTATTGTAAATTTTACTTTATCTCCTTTTGCTATAAATTTTTTTGCATTTTTTACTTTAAATTCATAATCGTGAGTTTCTGTAACTGGCCTCATTTTAATTTCTTTTAAAGATATTATTTTTTGTTTCTTTTTTGCAAGATTAGCTTTTTTTTGAGCATCATACTTATATTTTCCCATATCCATTATCTTGCAGACTGGTGGGTTTGCATTTGGTGCAATTTCAATTAAATCAAGACCTTGATTTTTAGCTTTTGAAATAGCCTCTGTTGTATTTAAAATACCTAAATTCTCACCATCACTGCCAATAACTTGAACCTCTGGAGAAAAGATTCTATTATTTGATCTTGGTCCTCTATCTTTAGTTCGTCTTTGAAAATAATTTTGTTTAAAATCTGGCACTTATATAGAAGATGCTTTGTTTAAAGCAGAGAACGTTTTTAAGAATGTTTTTAAATCCATATTTTCTTGTTTATTAGAATCCAATCTTCTAATGGTTACTGAGTTAGAGTCAACTTCTTTTTTACCACAAATCAACAAAAGAGGTACTTTTGCAAGTGAATGATCTCTAATTTTATAATTTAAATTCTGATTTTTTAAATCAACAATTGAACTAATACCAGCTTGTTTTATTTGATCAGATACTTTTATAGCATAATCATTAAAATCTTCTGAAATTGGAATAATAACTGTTTGTAATGGTGAAATCCAAAATGGAAATTTACCAGCATAGTTTTCAATTAATATTCCAATGAATCTTTCAAGTGAACCAAACAATGCTCTATGAATCATCACTGGAACTTTTTTTGCTCCATCTTTATCAACATAAGAAGCACCTAATCTACCAGGCAAATTAAAATCAACCTGTAAAGTTCCACACTGCCAATCTCGTCCTATTGCATCCCTCAAAACAAACTCAATTTTTGGTCCATAAAATGCACCTTCGCCTTTATTAATTGTATATTCTAATTTTGTTGCTTTTACTGCCTCAAGTAGTGCAGCCTCTGATTTATCCCAAATAATATCATCACCTACTCTAACTTCTGGCCTATCTGCATATTTTAAAATTACATCTTCAAATCCTAAATCTTTATAAATGTCTAAAATTAAATTGGTCACATTTAAACATTCACTTGTTATTTGATCTTCCGAACAGAATATGTGAGCATCATCTTGAGTAAAGGCTCTTACTCTCAATAATCCATGAAGAGCACCAGATGGCTCATATCGATGAACCTTTCCAAATTCTGTAATTCTAAGTGGTAAATCTCTGTAACTTTTAAGCCCTTGATTAAAAACTTGTATATGTCCTGGGCAGTTCATTGGTTTAATTGCAAAAACTTTTTCATCTGGAGTTTCTGAAGTATACATATTTTCTCCATATTTTTCCCAATGACCAGATTTTTCCCATAATAATCTATCTAACACTTCAGGAGTATTTACCTCTTTATAGCCAGCTGCATCTTGTCTTGATCTCATGTAATTAACAAGTTTCTGGAATAATGACCAACCTTTCTCGTGCCAGAAAACTGAACCTGGGCTTTCTTCTCTGAAATGAAATAAATCCATTTCTTTTCCTAATTTTCTATGATCTCTTTTTTCAGCTTCTTCAATTCTTTTTAGATAAATATCTAAATCCTTTTGAGATGCCCATCCGGTACCATAAATTCTTTGAAGCATCTCATTATTAGAGTCTCCTCGCCAATAAGCACCAGCTACTTTTGTTAGTTTAAAATATTTACCTATTCTTCCAGTCGACAATAAATGAGGGCCTCTACAAAGATCATACCAACTCCCATGATAATAAATAGAAACTTCACTATCCTTTGGAATCATATCAACAAGCTCAACTTTATATTTTTCTCCAAGTTTAGAATAATGTTTTTTTGTTTCCTCTCTTTCCCAAATTTCTCTTCTAGTTTTTTCGTCTTTTTCTACTATCTCTTTCATTTTGATCTCAATTTTTTCAAGATCTTTAGGAGTAAAAGGCTCTTCTCTATAAAAGTCATAATAAAATCCATCTTTTATTGCTGGACCAATAGCTAATTTTGTACCTGGAAATAACTCTTGGACAGCCATAGCCATAATATGAGTAGTATCATGTCTAATCGCATCTAAACCTTCAGGATCTTTAGCTGTAAAAATTTTTACCTTACTATCTTTTTCGATTGAAAAATATAAATCTTTTAATTCACCATTTACACTCATAATCAATGCTTGTTTGGCTAATGATTTACTAATTTTTGCAGCTACTTCTAATCCAGTAACTTTTTTTGGAAAATCTAAATTGTTTCCATCTGGTAATGTAATAATAGGCATTTAATTTAGTAATCTTTTATACTCTGAATAAGTAGAAAAACACATTTTTTCAACATTAAATTTTTTTATTATGTTTTTTCTACCCTCTTTACCGATTAATTTAATTGATGAATCATCCATAGTTATTGCTTGTATAATTTTTTTACTCAATGATTTAGCATCACCAGACTCAAATAAAATACCTGTTTTTCCATCTAAGACTGTTTCATTTGAACCACCAATATTACTCGCAATTATTAATTTCTCCATGGACTGTGCTTCTACCGCTACTCTTCCAAATGCCTCTGGTTCTATTGAAGCAGAAACGACAATGTCAGAAACTTTATATGCTAGAGCCATATCTTTACAGTGCTCAATAAATTTAATTTGATTATTTAATCGATACTGTTCCATTAAGTGAATAAGTTTTTTTTTATATAAATCTCTACCTTGTTCACTACCCAATATTACAGCATGAAATGCCTCGTAACCTAATTCAACTTGAACCAACTTAACAGCCTCAATAAATAATTCTTGACCTTTCCAAGATGTTAGTCTGCCTGGCATTAATATAATTTTCTTTTCTTTATTAATTCCCCATTTTTGGAGAAGTTTTTTTTCATCACTCTCAAGTTTTGTTGATGAATCAAAATAATCTACATTAATTC
>CACOXL010000013.1 GCA_902631135.1 uncultured Pelagibacteraceae bacterium | reverse complement strand
TTTATATCTGAAAGGGATTTTTTGAATAGAGCTAAATGAGCTTTCATAAAACATTTCAGCAAGTTTTAAGGTTGCTTGAATATTTTCAAAATCTGGTTTGATATATTCTCTGTTTATTTTTTTATCTTCAACAACATCTCTAGCAATATTAGTTAATTGCATTGCTATACC
Source organism: uncultured Pelagibacteraceae bacterium (assembly GCA_902631135.1). GTDB lineage: Bacteria > Pseudomonadota > Alphaproteobacteria > Pelagibacterales > Pelagibacteraceae > Pelagibacter. The sequence goes on along the minus strand of CACOXL010000013.1, from coordinate 24,132 downwards.
CAAATCAATTGCACCTTTTAGAGCCCTTCTATCATTAACCATTAAAATATTTGACATCATTAATCCAACTGTTCCCGCAACTCTGTAAGAATAAACCAATAAATCTTTTATAGATCTTATATGTATTCTTTTTTTTAAATCTGAGGAAATACCATCAATTAAGTCTTCTAAAATAATTCTTTTGATATTATTATTTTTTGCAAGGTTAATTACATCGTCTATAATTATTTCATTGTCATCTAATGTTAGATTATTTTTATTCTCTGAATTATAAGATTTTTTAAAAAAATTTTTCATTTTATTCAATCTATTAATTTTCGAGTCTAAGTTTGTTTTTTCATCAGCTATATCATCAAGAACTCTACAGAATGCATAAAGTTTAGCGGATTCTTCATAAATTTTTTTTGGTAAAAAAAAACCTGCCCAATTAAACGATTTAGCAAAAGTAGCTAGATAGTTTTTTTTGTTCATTTAATTATTTTATCTAATACTTTTGCTGACGATAAAACTCCTGGTACACCCGCACCAGGATGCGTTCCGGCACCAACAAAATATAAACTATCATACACTTCAGATTTATTGTGGAACCTGAAGTATGCTGATTGAGAAAACTTTGGTTGTATTGAAAAACCTGATCCATATTTTGTATTAAGATCTTTTTCAAAATAATCTGGTGTAAGATAGAAATCATCAATAATATTTTCTCTTAGATTTGGCATTAAATCATTTTCCATTTTATCAATTACTAAATTTTTCATTCTCTCTCCCTCAACTGTCCAATCAATTTTTGATTGATTATTAGGAACTGGAACTAAAACATAAAAACAGTCATTCCCACTTGGTGCCATCGATTTGTCAGTTGCTGATGGTCTATGAAGATAATAACTAATATCACTATTTAACTTTTTTTTATTAAATATATCCTCAAGATGCTCTTTATATTTATTGCCAAACTTAATTGTATGATGCTCAATATTGTCATAAGTTTTTTTAGTTCCAAAATAATAAACAAATAGACCCATAGAGTATTCCATTCTTTTTTTTTTCCAATTGAATAAAAATGAATTATTCACATTACCATTTAACATTTTTTCATAAACGGCAGGGGGATCGGCATTACAAATAATATTTTGTGTATTAATAGTTGTTTGATCATTAAGTTGTATACCATTTATTTTATTTTTATTAGTAATAATCTTTGTCACTTCTTTTCCTTTTATTATTTTTATTCCAACCTCATTCATTAATTTTTCAAAACCTTTTATAATGTTTCCAGTACCTCCCATTGAATAGTGGATTCCCCATTTTTTTTCCAGGTATAGGATTAATCCATAGATTGAAGTCGTAGTGAAAGGATTACCTCCAACTAAAAGTGGGTGCATACTTAACATTCTTCGGAGTTTTTCATTTTTGATATAAGATGAAACTAACGAATAAACTGACTTATAGCTTTTAAGTTTTAATAATGCTGGCAGTTGTTGCATCATCATCAATGGTTTATTGAAAGGAACATCAGCAAGTTCAGTAAAACCTTTATCAAAAATCTTTTTGGTAAAATTTACTAATTTTTCATAGCCCATCACATCTTCTTTATTTATATTTTCAATTTGTTTTTTCATCTCAGTTTCATCACCTGAGTAATTGAATTTTGTTTTGTCTTCGAAAATAAATTGATACCAAATTTTTAGAGGTGAAAGTTTTATGTAATCCTTTGGATCTTTTTTAAATAACTCAAACAACTCATTTATTAAGTGAGGAGCTGTAATAACTGTTGGGCCACCATCATAAATGAAACCATTTCTTTTAAATACCCTAGCTCTTCCTCCAAGATCATGATGTTTTTCAATTAAAATAACATCATGCCCTTTAGCTTTAAGTCGAAGCGCAGCAGCTATACCTCCAAATCCAGATCCAATAACAACAGAATTCATTAGGATAATTTATAGTTTTTTAGAAAAATTGTAAGAGAATTATGAGCTAATTTTTTTTAACTCTTCTTTAGTTTCATTTAAATTTTTTTGAAACAAATTATCAAGTTTTGATTTGTCTACTGAAGTAGTGATAATTTTTTTTACTGAGTCGATAGCAATTTTCACAGATGCATCTTTAATTTCTTTTATAGCAGACTCTTTCATATGATTTATTTTATCTTCTGCAGAATTTTTTTTAATTTCTGATGATTTGTGAAATTTATCATTTAGTTCGATTATTAGTTTATCACTATCTTTTTTTGCTTGTTCTAAAATTTCATCGCTAACTGATTGAGCTGTATCCAGTTTTTTTTGAGCATTATCTAACAAAGTTTTTGCTTCTGTTCTTAGTTTTTCACTTTCATCGATTTCATTCTTAATGTCTGCAATGAGTTTATTTAGAATTTCATTAATTTTTTGAGGAACTTTTAAATATACTAATCCTCCAAAAAATATAAAAAATGAGACCGCCACCCAAAATGTTGAATCAATTGTCATAATATTTATCTCTATTTTTTTTTGAAAGGTCATTAACTATAGCTGAAATACTACTGTTATTTACTTCGGCACCGATTAAATTTTTTAAAATCTCAGCTGAGGTTTCAACAGCAATTTTGTTTATTTTCTCAGGCGCTTTTTTTTTGAGTAAACTAATTTCGTTTTCTGCTTTTTTGACTTCTTCATCAATCTCATTTTCTAAAACTTCTCTTTTAGAATTAATATCTTTTAGAACTTTTTCTTTAGTTTCTTTAAAAATATTTTTGGCCTCAAGTTTACTTTTTGAGATTATTTCTTCATATTCTTTAAGTTTAGACTCACTATCTTTTCTTTGTCTCTCCGCAGCCTCAACATTTTCTTGTATTTGGGATTTTCTTAATTCTAAATTTGAACTTATCTTTGGTAGTATAATTTTAGATAAAACTATATACAAAATACCAAAAGTTAATGTAAGCCAGAAAATCTGTGAAATCCAAAATTCAGGATTTAATTGAGGCATACCACCACTTTCAGCCGCAAAAACCCCTTTAATAAAAAAAAGGTTAAAAAAGATTAACTGAAAAAAATATTTCTTAATCATCAATTTTAAAATGCAAAAAGAATGATTAATGCAACTACTAAACCAAATAACCCTGTTGCTTCTGCTAAGGCAAATCCTAAAAGTAAATTAGGAAATTGTTTTTGTGCTGCAGAAGGGTTTCTCATTGCTCCTGATAAATAATTTCCAAAAATTATTCCTATACCAACTCCGGCGCCAGCTAGAGCTATTGCTGCCAAACCTGCTCCGATCATTTTCGCTGCTTCTAATTCCATTATATCCTCCTATGTTTATTAATGGTGTAAGTTTAATGCATCATTTAAATAGATGCATGTTAAGATTGCAAAAACATAAGCTTGAAGAAAAGCAACTAAGATCTCCAAACCTGTTAATGCAACCGAAAAACTCAGTGGAAGCCATCCACCGACTATTCCAAGGCTTATAACAAAGCCTCCGAAAACTTTCATCATAGTATGACCCGCCATCATATTAGCAAAAAGTCTAACTGATAAACTTATAGGTCTACTTAAATATGAAATAATCTCAATAACTACTATTAAAGGAAGCAATACAATTGGTACTCCGCTAGGCACAAATAGTTTTAAATACCCGAAACCATGTTTAATAAAACCAATAACTGTAACTCCAATAAAAATAAATGCAGCAAGAATAAATGTAACAATTATATGACTTGTTACTGTAAAAGTGTAAGGGATCATTCCAAACATATTACAGAATAGAACAAACATAAATAATGAAAATATAAATGAGAAATATGGTTTTGCTTTAGAACCAGCAGTATCACTGATCATCTTTGAAACAAAGGTGTAGCTTAGTTCAGCTAAAAGTTGAATTTTACTTGGTAATATTGAATTTTTTTTTGAACCAATATTAAAAATTATTAAAATTGCCAATGAACTAATAACCATAAATAAACTTGCATTAGTAAATGAGATGTCAAAAACACCTATTTTTATTTCTGGACCAATTCTATAAACTTCGAATTGTGTCATCGGATTTGCTGCCATAAGTTTTATCTATTTTTGCATTTTTTTTGCAGATTTAATCACGTTGGTAATTCCGGCAACTACTCCCACAAAAAAAAATATTATAATTAACCATGGTTTAGTACCAAAGGTCTTGTCTAAAATAAACCCAATAATTGTCCCTACCGCAACAGCAGATATTAGCTCAGTACTTAGCTTAAAAGCAGTACCAATTGTTGATGGTTTGGTATTTTTGGTCTCAAGATCTCTTTTTAAAACTTTCTTTTTTGCAATCTCTAAGCGAGTTTTAAACGGATCTTTAGACATTATTTGTTCAGTTTAATTAAGCGACCATACTTTCTGCTTTTTGTAAATCAACAGCAACTAATTGGCTAATACCTTTTTCTGGCATAGTAACACCATAAAGTCTATTCATTTTAGACATGGTTAGAGCATGGTGAGTAACTATTATAAATTTAGTATTTGTAATTTTTATGAGTTCTTCTAGAAGGCTACAAAATCTCGTTACATTTGCGTCATCTAGCGGAGCATCAACCTCATCAAGCACACATATAGGTGACGGATTAGTTAAAAAGACCGCAAAAATTAAAGACAAAGCTGTTAAAGCTTGTTCACCTCCAGATAACAAAGTTATAGATTGAAGTCTTTTTCCCGGAGGACTTACTAACATTTCTAATCCGGCTTCGAGAGGGTCGTCTGAGTCTACTAATTCAAGTTTTGCATTTCCTCCATTAAACAATTTTGTATAAACTTCATTAAATTTTCTGTTCACTTTCTCAAAAGCTTCAACTAATCTCTCTCTTCCTTTTTGATTTAATTCATTAATACTATCTTTTAATTTTACTATTGCCTCTACTAAATCTGCTCGGTCTTGTTCCATTTTTCTAATTTCTATTTCATATTTATTTGTTTCCTCGTCAGCTTTTAAATTAACTGAACCAAGTCTTTCTCTTTCTTGTTTTTTTTTATCCAATAAATCTTCTTGATTAACTGCATCAGGAAGATCTTCCACACCATTGAGATTTGAATTTTCTAAAATATTTTCTTCATTTAAATTTAATTCAGAACTAATTCTATCAATCAAATCATCTTTTCTTTTATTAAGACCTTCTATTGTCGCTCCAGAACTTGCTTTTCTCTCTCTAATTTGAATCGAGTCTTCTTGGACTTTGTTAAGTTCTATTCTAAGATTTTCAATTTTTTCATCTGTTTCATTTATTATTTTTTCATTTTCAACTTTTTCATTTTCAGAAATTCTTAGATTTTCAGAAATTTGACCTTTTTTTTCAGCTTGAATTTTTGGCTCATTATCTAATTTTTCTAATTGAAGAATAAATTTATTTTTTCTCTCGCTAAGTTCAGCTACCATTTTTTCTGAATTTGAGAGAAGATTTTTCCAACTTTCTATTTCTTTTTCAATAATGCTAATTCTTTCATTTCTTTTTACTGACTCTTTTTTAATATTTTGATTTTTACCAAAACTATCAGCGTATATTTCTATAATTAATTTGATGTTTTCAAGTGCAACTATTGACTCTTCATTTTTTTTATCTTTAATAAGTTTTTTTATACCTTCAATTTCTTTATTCAATTTATTTTTTGCTGCTTCTAAATCTTCATTAGATTTTTTTTCTGTATCATAATATTTTGAGTCTATTTCGATAAGTTCACTTTTTTCTTCTTTAAGTCTTTTTTCATTAGAATTAGCATCAATTATAATTCCTTTTTCTCTTGAAATATCTTCATCTAATGTTTTGAGAGAATCCTTGATATTTTCAATTTCATCTTGTGTTCTATTATTTTTTTCATCAAGGCTTTGTAGTTCTAAATTGAGTCTCTGTATTTTTGATAAATTTTCAATATTTCTTTCCCTTAATGGATTAATTTTTTCTGTTTCTGATTTAATCGATTGTTCCAGTTCAAAAATTTTTTTATTAAAATCACTAACTTCATACTCAGCTTCAGTATTTATTTCATTTTCAATGTTTATTTCCTTATCGATTTCAAGTAATTTTAAATAATATAAACCCGCTTCAATTTTTTTTATTTCATCTGAGATATTTTTGTATTTTGTTGCTTCTTCGGCTTGCTTTTGCAAATTAAGCAATTGTTTTTCCTGTTGTCTTCTTAATTCGTCTGCTCTTTTTAGATTATTTTCTGCTGCACTCAATCTTAATTCAGCTTCGTGTCGTCTAACATGTAGGCCCGATATGCCCGCAGCTTCCTCAAGAATTGCTCTTCTATCAGTAGGTTTTGCAGTTACTAATGCACCAATTCTTCCTTGACTTATCATTGAGGGAGAATGTGCACCGGTTGAAAGATCTGCAAAAAACATTTGCGCATCTCTAGCTCTGACTTCTTTATCATTAATATAAAATTTTGACCCTTTATCTTTTTCAATTTTTCTTCTTACATTAACTTCATCAAGTTCTCGATACTGAACAGGACCTTCATGATTATCATTTCTAACTGTAACTGAAACTTCAGCTATATTTTTAGAAGTCTTATTAGAGGTTCCTGAAAATATTACATCTTCCATTCCAGATCCACGCATACTTTTTGCTGAAGTTTCTCCCATTACCCATCTTAAGGATTCCACAATATTTGATTTTCCACATCCATTAGGTCCAACGATTCCTGTTAAACCATCTTCGATGAGAAAATCAGTTTTATCAGCAAATGATTTAAATCCATTTAGTTGGATTTTTTTAAACTCCATAAGCCAGATTATATCAGTTTTTCTAATGATTTTTTTAAATTTTTATAATTTAGAGATTTATCAAACTTTTTGTTATTAATTATTATCGTAGGAGTGGCATTTACCTTGAATTTTTTTGCACCTTCGATTCGATCATTAAGCACAAAGTCTTCGATTTTTTTATCATTAATGCATTTTTCAAAATCTATATCAAAACCTTCTTTTTTAATAAATTGTTTCAAATTTTTATTAACTTCTTCTACGGTGGTTCCTTTTATCCAAGCTTGTTGATTTAAATATAAACTTTCTAAAATTTCTAGACCCTGGTCACTTTTACATTGAGCAATTTTTGATGCATTTAATGCCGCAACATCTAAAGGAAAATGTCTAAATTCTATTTTTGCCAATCCAGTATCTAAATAATCTTTTTTGAGCTTGGGATAAATATCTTTATGAAAATTTGCGCAATGACTACAGGTTAAAGATTCGTATGCAATTATTGTAATTTTAGCATCTTCCTTTCCTGAAAAAATACGATTAGACTCAGCGTTAACATTAATGTTGAAACCAAAAAAAATAAATATAAGTAGATATATTTTTTTCATTTTTGTTTAAATACTTTTGTAAGTTCTAGTAAAGATTTTTTAATTTTTTCATTCATAACATCATTAATCTTATTTTGATATTTATTTTTTGTCACATTTTTTTTTATTTTTTTGTTGTTTGGGGAAATTATTTGTTCTTCTTCAAAACTTTTTAATTTAATTTTTTCTACGATTGTCTTTCCAAAAAAATTGTTCATTTTATTCATTATCTCTTTTTTTGAGTATTCAAGATCTACTTCATGCCCTCTTTTAACCATAATCAATAAAGTACTTACTCCAAATTTGTTCGAATGTTTAAATGATTTTGGGTAGCAAACTTTAAAAAGATTTTCTCCAACTAAAAACTTCCAATTATTTAATGTTTCTGAATAAATCTGACCTCTGTTAATTATAACTTTTTTAATATTTTTTGGCAAAGTGTCTTTAAAAGATCTTAAACCTTGAATGGTACCAAATCTCTGCTTAATATTATTTTTATATCGCATATGAAAGAAAAGATAATAACAAAAAAAATTCTTAAATGGTATGATTTAAACAAAAGATCATTGCCATGGCGAAAAGAAGTTTTTCTAAAAAGAAAACAATATTACGTATTAATAAGTGAGTTTATGTTACAACAAACTCAAGTCGCGACTGTAATTCCCTTTTTTAAAAGATTTATAAAAGATTTACCATCCATCAAGTCTCTAGCAAAAGTTAATGAAAAAAAACTATTAAAACTTTGGGAGGGTCTTGGATACTATTCAAGAGCAAGAAATTTAAAAAAAACTGCACAAATTATCATTGAAAATTTTGATGGAAAATTGCCAAATAATTTTGAAGATTTGATAAAACTTCCTGGAATAGGTAATTATACCGCAAATGCAATTTTAGCTATCGCTTTTAACAAACCTTATATTCCACTAGATGGAAATATAGAAAGAGTTTTAAAAAGATATCTTTACTTAAAAAAAGACAAAGAAATTCTAAAAGATAATCTTGTAAAAAAAAAAATTATATTTGGAACTACTTTAAGATCTAGTGATTATGCACAAGCTTTAATGGAATTGGGAGCCTTAATATGTAAACCAAGTAATCCTATATGTTGTCAGTGTCCAATTAAAAAAAATTGCAAATCCTACAAAAAGAAAGATTTTATTTTAACTAAGAACTTTAAAAAAAATAAAGACAAATATTTTATCCTGAAAGTTTATAAAAAAAATCAAAGATATTTATTAATTAAAAACACTAAGTTTAATTTTTTAAAAAATTTGTCAATATTTCCTATGAAAGAGTTGTCTAATCCAAAAAATTTTAATGAAAATTTAAATTTTAAAATGTCTAATATGAACATGAATATAAAAATTCAATATTCGAAAGATAATCAAAAATTTCCACTATCTTATTGGATGGATAAAAAAAAATTGAATAGTTATATGTTGCCTTCACTTACAAAAAAAGTTGTACAATATTTGGAGAAAAATTAATGAGAAAAGTTGCTATAATTGGAGCGGGTATTTCAGGATTATTTATTGCTAATTTGTTTAAAAAAAATCCAGATTATCAAATTACGGTTTATGAAAAAAACCACTCAGTTGGTTTAGAAGAGAGTTATGGAATTCAGTTATCAGTTAATTCCGTAAAGCTTTTGAATTTAATTGGATTTAATAAATTTCAAGATAATAAGAAGTTTAATCCAGATAAAATAAATTTCTATTCTATTAAAAGTTCTAACAAGATATGTGATTTGAATATTTCTGAGTTTAACACTCAAGACTGTAAGTATACTACTATGAAGAGGTCTGAATTAGTCAATTTTTTAAAGATAGATTTAGAGGACTCAATTAAAACAAATCATAGTATTTCGAAGATAGATCAAGAAAACCAAAAGATTAAACTTAATTTTGAAAATAATGAAATATTTGAATGTGATTATTTAATAATTTCAGATGGAGTTTTTTCAAAAAGCAAAAGTCTTATATCAAATAATCAAAATCAACCTAAGTTCAATAAAATGTTGGCTATTAGAGGTAAAATACCTAATACTCAAAAAATTGATTGTAAGAATATTTCGTTGATTTTAGGTCCCAATTTTCATCAGGTAATTTATCCTATTAATTCTAGTGGAGATTTAAATTTTATAGCGATCTTGAAATATAACCTTTCAATGAATGAGCAAAAAAACTATTTGTTATTCAATGATGATAATTTTATAAAAAAAATTTTAAATCATATCCCGTTAGAAATGAGAGAATTTCTAGATCAAATTAAGCAATTAAAGATATTTCCAGTTTTTATCAGTAATAATTTTTTTAAATTAAAAAATGATAATATTCATTTTATAGGAGATGCTTTTTTTGCCTTTCCTCCATCATTTGCTCAGGGTGCATCTCAGTCAATAGAGGGTGCCTATGAATTATTCAAAAGTATAGAAAACAAGACAGAAAATAGTTTTCTTAAAAACAGAGTTAGTAAAATTAGAATGGTTAATAATAGATCAAAACTTAATCAATTTGTATTCCATTTATCTAATCCTTTTACTACATCATTGAGAAACATTTTTTTAAAAAAATTGGTTAAAAATAAAAAGTTTTTAGAAAGTTATCTAGGTAAAATTTATAGGTAATTTTTATTATCAAGAAATTTTCGTCTTAAATTGTCTATTGGCACAAAAGAACTACCCAATTTACAATGCCAATAAGTCCATCCATTACAGCTTTCAGCACCTAAAATTGTAGCAGCTACTTTATGGATTGAGCCCTCTGTTTGAGCATGTTTAATACTGCCGTCAGCCATTATTTTCGCACTAATTTTCTTCTTATTGTCAAAAATAGTAGTGCCTGGTTTAATTATTCCTAATTCAACCAATGACCCAAATGGTATTCTTGGCTTAGATCTACCATTTTGCAAAGTATCTAAATAATCATCCTCTATAGGTTTTGTTTTCCTTAGTCTTTGTTCAGCAGCTTTGAAATAATTTTTTTCTTTTTCAATTCCGTAATAATTTCTACCCAATTTTTTTGCAACTGTTGCTGTTGTTCCTGATCCTAAAAAAGGATCTAAAATTAAATCATTTTTATTTGAAGTTGCTAATAAAATTCGGTGAAGTATAGCCTCCGGTTTTTGCGTAGAATGTACCTTTTTACCATTCTTTTTCAGTCTTTCAGAACCATTACAAATAGGCAATTCCCAGTTAGATCTCATTTGAAGATCGTCATTTAAACACTTTAAGGATTGATAATTAAAAGTGTATTTTGATTTTTCAGACTTAGATGCCCAAATTAAAGTTTCATGGGCGTTCGTAAAACGTGTTCCCCTAAAATTTGGCATGGGATTTTTTTTATTCCAAATGACGTCATTTAAAATCCAAAAACCTAAATTTTGAATAGCTGTACCAACTCTAAAAATATTGTGATAACTACCAATTACCCAAATAGCTCCATTTTTTTTTAAAATTCTTTTGCATTCACTTAACCATGAATAAGTAAAGTCATCGTACTTTTTAAAATTTTCAAATTGATCCCACTCGTCATTTACCGCACTAACCTTAGATCTGTCTGGTCTTGTTAATTCCCTTTTTAATTGTAGGTTGTAGGGAGGGTCAGCAAAAATTAAATCAAAAGTCTCATTAGGAATTTTTTTTAGTTCCTCTAAGCTATCTCCATTAATTAATTTGTTTTTTAAATCTAAATTCATTTTTCTAAAAAACAAAATTAGACTCCAAAAAGATTCATGGGTCAACCTACGATTGAATTATTTAGATTCGATTTGTGTCGATTTTTTTTAAGATAACAAGATATTGTGTTTCTACGTGAAACCTATTTAATTTTACAAATAGGTGAAAAAGTTTTCCTATGATGGGGTGTTATTCCTAAATTATGAATAGCTTTTAAATGCTGTTTAGTTCCATAACCATAATTTTTATCCCAATAATAACCCTTAAATTTTTTTCCAAGAGTAGATATCATTTTATCACGTGTAACTTTTGCAATAATAGATGCTGCAGAAATGGATGGTATTTTTTTATCTCCTTTTACAACCGAATTTAGTTTGTAATTTTTAATTTCTGGCAATCTATTTCCATCAATTAGAACAATAGAAGGTTTTTTTTTTAGTTTAACAATGGCTCTTTTCATAGCTAGGAGACTTGCATTGAGAATATTTATTTTTTCTATTTCTCTAACTGATGCTTTGCCAATAGTCCATATAGAATTTTTTTTAATATATTTTGATAATCTTTCTCTTTTATTTTTTGTTAATTTTTTTGAGTCTTTAAGTATTTTTTTATTGATTGAATCATTTAATATTACAGCTGCCGCATAAACAGGTCCAATTAAACTACCTCTTCCAACTTCATCAACGCCCGCCACAATTTTCATTTAATTTTAAGACTTGTAATTTTTTGTTTTATATTTTTCAAATCTTCCCAAGAGTATTTCTTATATTCTGGATATCTTAACAAATATGATGGATTATAAGTAATTATAAATGGATAAGTTTTATTTTTTAAAATAATTTCTTTCCATTTACCTCTTTCGTCTGTGATTTTTCTGTTGGCTCCTGTTAGAGCTTCCATTGCTGTACTGCCTAACAAAATAATGATTTTAGGATCTATTATAGATATGTGTTCTTTTAAAAAGACTGAATAACGTCTTATTTCTTGCGATGTCGGCTTTCTATCATCAGGTGGTCTAAAATTTATTGAATAAGTTTTGTAAATATTCTCTAAATTTACATTGATTGCAAAAAACATTTTTTTTAAGAGATTACCAATCTCGCCTTGATAAGTTAACCCTGATCTATCTTCTTCATATCCAGGCGTCTCCCCAATTATCATTAAGGAACTAGAAACTTTACCATCACCAATAATTAAATTTTTTGAATTCATTTTTATTTTACAATTTTCGATTGAATTTATTTTTTTTTTAAGTTCGTCCAGTTTTTCAGATTTTTGACTGATTGTGGTCTTTTCTTGAATATTTCTAATTTTCATTCTATTTAAAGGTTTCTCTGCAAAAATAAAATCTGGTTCTATTATATCGATTATTTTTTGAGCATATTTGGAGTTTTGATTTAAGTCTTTTTTAGTCATAAAGTATAATTATGTCATTCAAAAATATAAAATTTATCTTAATTGTTTTTTTATTCTACCAGAGCCAAGTATATTCTAAAAGCACTAGTTATAATCAGTTTAATTCTAAAAATTTATCAAACTATTTTTCTGGAATAGTTGCATTTGAAAATAAAGATAATTCAAATGCTTTAGATTTTTTTCAATCTTCAAAAATTTTGATGTCCAAACACGACCCCTATTTAAAAAGATATGTGTCATCTTTGGTATTAGAGAATAAAATTTTACAAGCAATAAATGTAGTTAGAAATAATTTCGGAAAAGAAAATACGAATTTTTTTGATGCTTATCTTCTTCTTATTTTTGATAGTTTAAAAAAAAGAAACTTTAATCAAGCTGAATTTTATTTAAAAGAAGCAAAAAGTTATTCAAAAAATGATAATTTTATTGGCGCAATACTAGGCATTTTAAATCAATATATTTTGGTGTTTAAACAAAATAAAATTCCAGCTAATAAAAAAAATTATGGAAACTTATCATTTATCGCAGAAACTTTTCAAAGATGTTACTTGAATGATGATAAAACTGATAATTTCTTTTTGAATTTGATTAACAATCAAGAGACAGATTATACAAGATATACTTTTTTTTATCTTAGTTATTTGATTGAAAATAATAAATTTATAGAAGCAACAGATATTACAAAAGATATTAGTTATATAAATAGTACTCTGCTATTGTCTCAAGGAAAATATTGGATTGAGGAAAAAAGCTTCAAAAAATTTAATGATGTGTTTTCGTGTAAAAATCAAAATGATTTATTGAGTGAATTTCTATTTTTAGTTTCCAATCTTTACTCATCACAAGATGATTATGAAAAATCTAATTTTTATTTAAATCTCTCAAATTATTTAAATCCAAAATTTAAATATAACCTATCTTTAATAGCAGAGAATTATTATTTTAATCAAGAATATAAAAAATCTAAAAAGATATTAAAAAATTTTAAAAAAGATGAAATTTTTTTTTATTGGTATCGAGTTAAAAAACAAGCTCAAATTATAGAAAAACAAAGAAACGTTAAAGAAGCTGTTAATTATATTGAATCTGAGTTTAATAAAATTGAAAACCCAAATGATAAAATGATATTTGATTTAGCAAATTTTTATAGGAATGCGAAAGAATTTAAAAAAGCAATAAATTTATACACAAAACTTTTAGATACAATTGATGATAACACATTTATCCGCTCTGACATTTTGTATCGAAGGGGAAGTAGTTATGAGAGAATTAAAGATCATGATAAAGCTGACAAGGATCTTTTTGCTTCACTAGAGCTTGATCCTGATGATGCATATGTTTTAAATTATTTAGCTTACTCATGGCTTGAAAGAGATTATAAAATTGACGAGGCAGTTAAAATGCTGGAAATTGCTTATGAGGCTGAAAGTGAAGACCCATACATCATAGACTCTATCGGATGGGCTTATTATTTAGTTGATGATTATTTAAAAGCCGAAAAATTTCTTAATATTGCTGTTCAATTAATGCCAGACGATCCAATAGTTAATGATCATTATGGAGATATATTGTGGAAGTTAGATAGAAAAGTTCAAGCAAGATATTTTTGGAAAAATGTTCTTAAAATGAAAGATGCAGAAAAAGATATGATCAAGAAGATTAATGCAAAGTTAATTTATGGCCTTAAAAATTCTTAGTCATGTTTGATAAAATTAAATCTCATGCAAAGATAAATTTAGCTTTAAATATTGTTGGTAAATTAAAATCCTTACATAAAATCGAAACTATGATCGCTTTTACAGAATTACATGATGAAATATATATTAAAGAAATTAAAAAACAAAAACATCAAATTTCTTTTTTTGGTAAATTTTCAAATAATATAAACTCAAATAATACTATTTCAAAATTACTTAAAATTTTAGAGGAAATGAATTTGATAAAAAAAAAATTTCACATTAAAATAAATAAAAAGATTCCTACAAAATCTGGTCTTGGTGGTGGATCGATGAATGCAGCGAATATATTAAAATATTTTTTAAAAAAAAAAATTATTAAGATTAGTAAAAAACAAGCTTTAAAAATTTCAAAAACCATAGGTGAGGATGTGATTTTGGGTTTAAATTCATCTCATTCAATTCTAAATACAAAAAATGTGCTTAGAGAATTTAAAGGATGTAAAAATTTTTTTATTTTAATTACCAAGCCTAATTTTGGATGTTCTACCAAAGAGATCTACTCAAGAGTAAGAAAATTTGAAAAAAGCAAATTAAATAAACCAAATAAAAAAATGTTTGATCCTAAATTTTTGAATATGATGAATAATTCGCTTGAACCTATTGCTTTATTAAAATATCCAAAATTAAAAAAAATAAAATCATTTTTAGAAAGTTTGTCAAATCCACTCTTTGTTAGAATGACAGGCTCTGGATCAGCTATAGTTGCATATTTTAAAACTAAAAAAGATTGCGACAAATCAATGACGCAGTTTAGAAAAGAATACAAAAAATACTGGTGTATATCCTCAAAAACTATATAAATTTATTTTTTTATGTTATACGAATTTAATATTGGGGCGTAGCCAAGCGGTAAGGCACGGGTTTTTGGTACCTGCATCCTAGGTTCGAATCCTAGCGCCCCAGCCAAATATGATAAGTTTATTAGATAAAATTTTTTTTAGAAAAAATAATTTAGAAAATATTAGTGAGAAAATAAAAGATCTTTCAAATACTTCTCAATTAAAAAAGATATTTGACTTGATTAATTCGTACTCCGAGACAAGTGAAATCAGACTTGTAGGTGGATGTATTCGAAAAATATTGAGCGATGAAGAAGTTGATGACATTGATCTTGCAACAAATTTAGAACCTGGCGAAGTCTCAGAAGTTCTAAAAAATGATCAAATAGAGTATTATGAAACTGGAATTAAACATGGCACGATTACAGCTATTATTGATGATAAAAAATTTGAAATAACTAGCTTAAGAGAAGATGTATTTACTGATGGTAGACATGCACAAGTGAAGTTTTCTAAAGATTGGAGTAAAGATGCATCAAGAAGAGATTTTACAATAAACTCTATTTACTCTGACAGGGAAGGAAATATTTTTGATCCATTTAATGGAAAAGAAGATTTAGAAAAAGGTAATATAAATTTTATTGGTGACGGAGATAAAAGAATAAAAGAGGATTATCTTAGAATATTGAGATATTTGAGATTTTTTTTATTTTATTCTAAACAAAAACATGACCCCGAAACTATAAAAATTATCAAAAAAAATATTCAAGGGATATCTGTATTATCAAAGGAAAGATTATTAGATGAGTTAAAAAAAATCATTAAATTCGATAATTTAATAAAGATTTCAAAAGACAAGCAAACTTTGGATTTGTTAAAAATAATTTTCCCTGAGCTAAAATATTTTTATGTTTTTTCAAAAATTAGTTCTTATGCTCAAAACTTTTTTAATGAAACAGATTTTTCATTTCTTTTATCAACATTGATTATTGATGATACTGATAATGTAGATTATTTTTTATATAAATATAATCTTTCTAAAAAAGATCAAATAAGAATAAAAAATATTTCTAATTTTTATAAAGATCATAGATATTTAAAAGTATTTTCAGAAAAAAATTTTAATAAAATCTTTTATTATAATGGAAAACAGGCTGTACTAGATATTCTAATATTTTATCTTTTCAGAACAAAAAAGTCTCATCAAGATATTTCTAATTTGATCAAATTATACAAATTAAAAGATATTCCATTAATGCCGATTAAAGCGGAATTATTAATGACAAAATATAGAGTAAGAGAAGGTAAGAACCTAGGAATAAAATTAAAGCTTATCGAGAAAGAGTGGGTGAAAAATAATTTTAAAATTTCAAGTCAACAGTTAGAAAATATTATTAATAATTAAATATATTTTACATCTTTAATTTCAAAATTTTTAACTCCAGCAGGAGTATTAATCTCAACTAAATCATTTTTATTTTTTCCTATCAAACCTTTACCGATTGGAGATTGAAAAAAAATTAATTTTTGCTTTAGGTCCGCTTCATCTCTGCCAACAATTTTATAATTAATTTTTTCACCAGTATCTAAATTTTCTAAAAAGACAGTAGAGCCAAATATAACTTTCCCATCATTATTAAACTTTGTCACATCGATTACATTAGCTCTTGCTATTATGTCGTTTATTTCAGTTATTCTTCCTTCGTTGTGCGATTGTTCTTCTTTAGCAGCATGATATTCTGCATTTTCTTTTAAATCTCCGTGAGATCTTGCTTCAGCTATAGCAGCAACAATTTCAGGTCTTTTTTTTTCTTTTAAAGTAATTAATTCTTCTTTGAGTTTATTTAATCCGTTTAAAGTAATTGGTTCTTTGTCCATATCATTTCCATTTAGCTAGAGGAGGTAATGACATTAATATTCCTTCAACATTACCACCAGTTTGTAAACCAAATTTTGTACCTCTATCATGTAGTAGGTTAAATTCTGTATATCTTCCTCTTTTAATATACTGTATTTCTTTATCCTCTTTAGTCCATTTTTTTTTCATTTTTTTTAAAATAATACTTTGAAAAATTAATTGAAATGTTACTCCTACATCTCTTACAAACTTAAAATCTTTTTCAAAATTATTTTTTTTATAATCAAAGAAAATTCCCCCTATACCTCTTGGTTCTTTTCTATGGGGTAAGTAGAAATATTGATCACACCATTTTTTATATTTCAGATAATAATTTTTATTATGTCGATCACACATCTTTTTTAAGATTTTGTTAAATTCTTTTTTTTCATTTTTATCGATTTTTGATGGTGTAACATCCATTCCTCCACCAAACCAATCGTGTGTAGTGCATATATATCTTGTATTAAAGTGCATAGCAGGAATTAAAGGATTTTTCATATGCATTACAACTGAAATACCTGATGCCCAAAATTTTGGATTTTTTTGAGCACCTGGAATATTTTTTTGAAATTGTTTTGGAAACTTTCCATAAACTTTTGAAAAATTAACTCCAACTTTATCAAAAACTTTTCCATTTCTTAAGATTCTATATTCGCCACCACCCTCATCCTTTTTTTCATTTCTTTTCCAAGTAGTTGAATTTAACGTAACTTTATTATTTTCTAGTTTTACAATCGAGTCACAAATAGCATTCTGTAATATTTTAAACCAATTACTTGTTAAATTTTTTTTTATTTCTAAATTCATTCTAAATAAATCCTGTTTGTTTAAGACTTTCAGCTAAAATAATTGCTGCTGATGAGGCTATATTAAGTGAACGTTTATTATTTTCCATGGGTATTTTTAGTCGATATTTTACAATCTTATGAATACTTTCTGGAACTCCTGCACTTTCCCTTCCAAACAATATTGTATCATTTTTTTCAAATTTAAATTTTGTATATGGCTCAGATGCTTTTGTGGTCATTAATATAATTCTTTGATCTTTTTTTGAATCGAAAAAATGACTAAAACTTCGGTAAAATTTGATTTCCTTTTCATCCATATAATCCATTACGACCCTTTTGAATCTTTTGTCATTTAATAAAAAGCCACATGGCTCTATAATCTCTAATTTTGCTCCAAGACACGCACAAGTTCTGATTATAGCAGCAGTATTTTGAGGAATATCTGGTTCAAATAATGCAATTTTAGGCCTATGAATTGTGTAATTCTGTGTCATTCTTTCAGTAGTAAATTTATCAATTTATATTATATGAAATCATATATTTAAGTAGAAATAATCTATATTGAGTATATTTAATAAAAAACATTAATGTCTGATAAAAAAACCAATAGAAGAGACTTCTTATTTACAGCCACATATGCAGTTGGAGCTGTGGGTGTAGGCGCAACAATTTGGCCAATGATAGACCAAATGAATCCTGATGCCTCAGTTAAGGCATTAGCAAGTACAGAAGTAGATGTGAGTGCAGTGACACCTGGTAAAACAATAACTGTATTGTGGAGAGGTAAACCTGTTTTTATTAGAAGAAGAACACAAGAAGAAATAGTTGAAGCTAGATCTGTAAAGTTAGAAGAATTAAAACATCCTCAGACTGATCAAGAAAGGGCAAAAGATCCAGAATGGCTAGTTATGTTGGGAGTATGTACCCATCTTGGCTGTGTTCCTTTAGATCAAAAAGGTGATTATAACGGTTGGTTTTGTCCTTGTCACGGATCTCATTATGATACATCAGGAAGAATTAGAAAAGGTCCAGCACCAACAAATATGGAAATACCTGAATATGAATTTGTTAATGTTAATACAATCAAAATTGGATAGTAAATATGAGTGATCACGAATACACCCCAAAATCTAAATTTGGAAAATGGTTTAATGACCGGTTGCCTCTTCTTACACTTGCTAATCATTTAACTGATTATCCAACCCCCAAAAATTTAAATTACTGGTGGACGTTTGGGGGAATTTTAACTTTTTGTTTAATCACTCAAATTGTTACAGGCTTAGTTTTAGCAATGCACTATATTGCACATGCAGATATGGCTTTTGATAGCGTTGAACATATAATGAGAGATGTTAATTATGGCTGGTTAATCAGATACATTCATGCAAACGGTGCATCAATGTTTTTTTTAGCTGTTTATATTCATATATTTCGATCTCTATTTTATGGATCTTATAAAGCTCCGAGAGAAATAATTTGGATTATAGGTATAATCATTTATTTACTTATGATGGCTGCCGCATTTATGGGTTATGTGCTTCCATGGGGACAAATGAGCTTTTGGGGCGCCACTGTAATTACAAATTTATTTAGTGCAATTCCTTTGGTAGGTGAGGGTATTGTAACATGGTTATGGGGTGGTTACTCTGTTGATAATCCAACATTAACAAGATTTTTTACCTTACACTATTTAATTCCTTTTTTAATTTTAGGATTAGTTGTTTTACATATTTGGGCACTGCATGTACCAGGTAACAATAATCCTGTAGGTATTGATGTAAAAAAACCTTCAAAAGATACAGTTCCATTCCATCCTTATATTGTCATAAAAGATGGTTTTGCTTTGTTGATGTTCATGATTGTTTTTGCGTTTTTTGTTTTTTACTCCCCAAATATTTTAGGTCATGCAGATAATTATATTGAGGCTGACCCATTGGTAACACCAGCACACATTGTTCCAGAATGGTATTTATTACCTTTCTATGCAATTTTGAGATCAGTTCCAGACAAACTTTTAGGTGTTGTAGCAATGTTGTCAGCTATATTAATCTTAGCAGCCTTACCTTGGTTAGATACATCTAAAATAAGGTCAGCTGTATTTAGACCTTTGTATAAACAGTTTTATTGGATCCTAGTTGCTGATGTATTAATTTTAGGTTATGTAGGAGCAATGCCTGCAGAGGGCTTATATCTTTTAATTGCTAGAGTTGCTACAGCTTACTATTTTTTACATTTTTTAGTAGTACTCCCAGTTTTAGGCTTGAAGGAGAGAACCTTACCTGTTCCATTAAGCATTACGGAGTCTGTTTTAGGTGGATCTCCAAATCCAGCTATTGCCAAAAATAAAGAAAGTTTAAATAATTAAGTGAAAAATTTTTTAAAATTAATATTTTTAATAATAATTTTCATTGGGTTTCAAAATAATTCTAATACGGCAGAAAAAGTGGAATATTTAAAAACTGATTGGAGTTTTAAAGGACTTTTCGGCAAGTTTGATAGAGCTGCACTTCAAAGAGGATATCAAGTTTATACCGAAGTGTGTTCATCTTGCCATTCAATGAAGTATTTGAGTTACAGAAATTTAGCAGAAAAGGGTGGACCCGAATTTTCAGAGGCGCAAACAAAAGCAATTGCTGCATCTTTTGAGGTTAAAGATGGACCAAATGCCGATGGTGATATGTTTACAAGGCCAGGTAAGTTATCTGATAAATTTGTGATGCCTTATGAAAATGTCAAAGCTGCTCAAGCTGCAAATGGTGGAGCTTATCCTCCAGACATGTCGGTTTTAGTCAAAGCGAGAGGTGGTGGGGTAGATTATATCTATTCTCTTCTACAAGGTTATGAAGATCCACCGCCAGGAGTTACTCTAGATGATGGAGTTTATTATAATAAGTATATGTATGGAAATAAGATTAAAATGGCCAATCAACTATCTGATGGATTGGTTGAATATTCTGATGGGACGAATGCAACTGTTGAACAGATGTCAAAAGATGTAACAACATTTTTGATGTGGGCAGCCGAGCCTCATTTAGAAGCACGTCACCAAATGGGCTTTAAAGCTATTGTGTATTTGATAATTCTTACAATTTTAGTCTACTTCAGTATGAAAAGAATTTGGTCACGTATTGAAACGAAAGTTTAAAACATCACCGTCTTTGACAATATAATCTTTTCCTTCTAACCTCATTTTACCATTTGTTTTAGAATTTGCCCATCCGTTATTATTAATAAAATCGTCATACGAAATAGTTTCAGCTCTTATAAAGCCTTTTTCAAAATCAGTATGAATCTCACCAGCAGCTTTTGGTGCTGTACAGTTTTTTTGAATAGTCCAAGCCCTAGTTTCCTCTGGACCAGATGTAAAGTAGGTATCTAGTTCAAGCACTTTATATCCTTTTTGAATTAATAAATTTAATCCTGTCTCCTTTATACCAATCATTTCCATATAATTATTTTTTTCATTAGTTTCCAGTTCATTTATTTGATTTTCTATGTCTGCTGAAACAATCAGAGTATTTTCTTGACCATATTTATCTATAAATTTACTTGTGTAATTGTTACCATTCTTAATGCTTTTTTCATCTACATTACAAACAAATATTTTTGGTTTTAAAGATAACAATCCACTTTGATTAAGTTGTTTTTTATTAAATTTTGATTTTAACAAAGAAAGATCTTTATCATTATTGATGCAATCTAAAGATTGTTTGAGAATATCTAATTGTTCTTCATCCACATTTTTTTTATTATTTTTTTCTAGTCTTTTTTGTATTGATTCGAGATCAGCTAACATCATTTCTGTTTCAATAATTTCTAGATCTCTTATAGGATCAACAGTTGGATTTACGTTTTGAATGTCATCTGAATCAAAGCATCTTATCATATGTACAATAGAGTCTACCTCTCTTATATGTGATAAGAATTTATTTCCCAAACCTTCACCTTTTGATGCACCTTTTACTAATCCAGCAATATCCACAAAAGAAATTGTCGTATTTATAATTTTTTTTGATTGAGATATTCTGGCTAGATTATCTAATCTTTTATCTGGAACTGGAACAACTCCCACATTAGGATCAATTGTGCAAAAAGGAAAATTTGCAGCTTGGGCTTTACTAGAATTAGTTAGTGCATTAAAGAGCGTGGATTTACCAACATTAGGCAACCCTACAATTCCACACTTAAAGCTCATTACTTATTGTTTACAGTACTTGAAAATAAATCCAGTTTTTTTTCAAGCAGTATTGAAATTGAATTAATCATATTTTCGATAATTTTTTCAATTTCAACAGATTCATCTTCTTCAAAATTTTGCAAAACATAGTCAGCTGTCTCTATTTTATCCTTTGGTTTTCCGATTCCAATCCTAATTCTTGAATAATCTTTTCCTATAAATTTATCAATCGAGGCAATTCCATTGTGACCTGCATCAGATCCACCAAATTTAGCTTTTATTTTTCCAAATTCTATATCTAAATCATCATGGAAAACTATCACATTCTCAGCATCAATTTTAAAATATTCAAGTAATTCTCTGATACAAATGCCCGAATTATTCATAAAGGTTAAAGGTTTAATTGCATAAATTTTTTTATTCTCAATATTACCAGTAGTTAAAAGTCCCTTGAATTTTGGTTTTTGTTTCGATAAGCCAAACTTTTTATTTATTGAATCTATAATTTTGAACCCAACGTTATGTCTATTGTTCTCACTATTCGGTGTGGGATTACCTAGACCTACAAATAAAAGCATAAATTAATTTAATTGAAGTTTCAATTTTGATTGATTATTTTTTCTCTTCAGCAGGTTTTTTTTCAGCTGTTTTTTTGTCATCACCTTCTTTTTTATCTCCATCTGCTGCTGGTTTGTCACCATCAGCTGCTGCTGCTTCAGTTCCTTCAGCTCCTTCTTCACCTTCTGCGCCCTCTGCTTCTGCAGGTTTTTCAGGTTCCTTCATTACAGTTGGTGCTGCAAGTGTTGCTATAACAAAATCTCTTCCTTGAATAGTTGGTACAACCTCAGGGTCTAATTTTACTGATGAAATTTTAAAGCTTTCTCCAATGTCAACTCCATCAAGATCTATAGTAATAGACTCTGGAATTTTTTCACTTGGACATTTAAGCTCTACTTTTCTTCTCACAATATTTAAAACTCCACCTCTTTTTAAACCTGGAGAATTTTCTTGATTGATGAAGTTTACTGGTACTTCAATTTTAATTTTGACACCTGGGAGTACCCTTAAAAAATCTACATGAGTAGGTTCGTCACTTATAATATGATATTTAACTTCTCTTGGCAAAACATTCTGGGTTTTCCCTTCGATATTTATTGTAATTATACTTGATAAAAAATTTTCCTTTTCAATCAATGTTTTAAGAAATTTTTTTGAAATAGATATTTTTTGATTTTGTTCTTTTCCACCATAGATAATTGCAGGCACGTCACCATTTTTCCTTAAAGTATTTAACTGCCCTTTACTTTGGTTATCTCTGATATTAGCTTCAAGTGAATTCATAAATCACTGGTTTTTTAACTCATGTTAGTAAATAATCAAGGTAATTATTTGAATAAATCTGAAACCGAGGTTGAGTTTGAAATTCTTTTTATCGCTTCCCCCATCAGGCCAGAAATTGGTAAAACTTCTATATTTTTAACATTTTTGGTTCTTTCACCATTGTCAATAGTATCAGTGATCACCAAATTTTTGATAACAGAGTTTTTAATTTTTTTGACTGCTTCTCCACTTAGAACTCCGTGAGTGATATAAACATAAACTTCTTTTGCACCTCTATCTTTTAAGGCTTTAGCCGCATTTACAATAGTTCCACCTGAATCAATTATATCATCAACAACTATACATGTTTTGCCTTTTACATCTCCAACAACATTCATCACTTGAGCTTGACCAGGTTTTGGTCTTCTTTTGTCAACTATAGCAAGACCAACATTCAAAATTTTACCAAGAGCCCTTGCTCTTTCAGTTCCCCCAACATCAGGAGCAACACAAATCATATTTTTACTTTTAATTTTCTTCTTAACATGTCTTGCAAATATTGGTGTTGCAAAAAGGTTATCTACTGGAATATCAAAAAATCCTTGAATTTGTCCTGCATGTAAATCTACAGTTACAACTCTATCAGCTCCAGCTTTTGTAATTAAATTAGAAACTAGTTTAGCGGATATAGATGTTCTTGGAACAACTTTTCGATCTTGTCTTGCATATCCAAAATATGGGATTACTGCTGTAATATTTTTGGCAGATGATCTTTTTAAAGCATCTATACAAAGCAATAACTCCATTAAGTTATCATTTGCTGGTGAAGAAATTGATTGAATTATAAAAATACTATTGCCTCTAATATTTTCATTTATTTCTATGTAAATTTCACCATCCGAAAATTTTCTTATGCTAGAATTTACAAGTTTTGATTTTAAATATTTAGCAATATTCTTACTAAGAGTTTTGTTACTATTTCCAGTTAATAATTTCATTGAAAATTTGAATTAATCATAATTATTGAAATATTTCTACCATA
>CACOXL010000012.1 GCA_902631135.1 uncultured Pelagibacteraceae bacterium | reverse complement strand
AGAATTATGATTTAAATCTTAAAGAAATAAAAAATTTAAATATTCCATTTGGATTTAAATTAAATGGTTTTATTAAAACTAATCCAAAACCAAATTACACTGGTGCCTATAAAAAAAGTAAAACGGGAAATCCAAATGAATTTTTAGGTCAGCGTAAAGACTTAACACCAGATAAGATGGCTGAATTTGCAAAAAAATTTCATGATGCAGGCGCAACTATTCTTGGTGGATGCTGTGAAACAAGACCCTCACATATTAAAGCTTTTTCAAAACTTAAATAGATTTTTGATAATCTGCTTTTCTTACAAAATAAATTCCGACACAGACTGCTATTAATGAAATTAATACTTTTACAGTAATTAATTCTTTCAAGAAAATATAACTTAATATTGTTCCAAAAATTGGTATTAGATAAGAAACTTGTGACTGAAAAATAAGTCCATTATTAACTAAAATTCTAAATCTTAATAACCAAGCAATCCCTGTTGAAACCAATCCGAGATAAATCACTGATAGAGTTGAATCTAATCTTGGGTTTATTTCCCATGGCTGTTCAATAAAACTTACGAGAGGTATTAAAATAATTATAGCCCAGATCAAAATCGATCCTGTAACATTTTCATTTTTTTTCTTGCTTATTTTTAAAGTTAAAACACCACCAATTACATAACATGTGGAACCTAATAAAATTAATAGTGCCGATATAAAATTATTTTCATCTATTAATAGATTGTCAGAAAATAAAAATACGATACCTGAAAATCCAATTAAAATTCCAATAGTTTTTATAAAATTAAATTTTTCATTTTTTGTATAAAAATGTGCAAGTACTGTCGAACTTAAAGGAGTTGTTGACATCAATATTGCTGCTAAATTACTTTGAACAGATTTTACTCCATAGGCTATAAGAAAAAATGGAGCAACTAGATTGATAAAACCAATCATTGCAAACCAATGCCAATCTTTAGAAAAAGCTTCAATTTTAATCTTTTTAAAATAACAAAGTAATAAAACCGGTATTGCTCCAAAAAAAACTCTTAAAAAAGCTATTGTGACAGGTCCAAATGAATAAGTTGCAATTTTTATATTAAAAAATGCAGAAGCCCAAATCAATGCTAGTAAAGTTAATAATATATAATCAAGTAATTTTGGCTGTCTCATTCTGAAATTTCTTTAATCAAACCTTGGGTTATTTTTTGAAGATTTAAGTAATTAATTTTAAATACACAGTTTGGATGTCCAGCGGCAGCATACAAATTTTCAAATCTTTCTAATGAATTATCAATATAAATCTCAATCTCTTTTAAATGACCAACTGGTGAAACACCTCCAATAGTATAGCCTGTTATTTCTTTGACTTCATCAGCGGAGGCCATTGATAAATCTTTAATGTTTAAAATTTTTTTAATCTTATTTAATGATCCTTTTTTGTCTCCTGCGATTAAGCACAAAATAAATGTATTTTCTGATTTAAAAAGCAAACTTTTTATTATAGCTCCAACTTCACAATTTAAAGATGCTGCTGCTTCCAAAGCAGTTCTAGCTGAAGAATTGAGTAAAGTAATATTTAAGTTTGAATCATATTCTTTTAAATACTTCTCAACTCTTTTGACTGGCTCTTTTTCTAATATAGACATAATTCAACTTTAAATTGTTACTTTTTATGCTGTAAAATACACACTTATGTGAAAAATGCATAGGTGTTATTAAGTAAAAGAACATTATCTATCAGTCTTTTTTTGATACTACAACCCAGGAATTACATAGGAGAAAAAATGAGTGCTAAAGATGTTTTAAAATTTATTAAAGATAAAGAAGCTGAATTCGTTGATTTAAGATTCACTGACCCAAGGGGAAAACTTCAACATTTAACTATGGATAGCACGGCTGTTGATGACAGTATGTTAAATGATGGTGTTTTTTTTGATGGATCATCAATAGCTGGATGGAAAGCCATTAACGAGTCTGATATGATTTTAAAACCAGACTTAACAAGATTTTTTTTAGACCCATTTACATCTCATAACACTGTAGTTCTATTTTGTGATATTTTAGATGCAATTAAGAAAACACCTTATGAAAGAGATCCAAGAGGTGTTGCTAAAAAAGCTGAAGATTATTTAAAAAAATCTGGAATTGGTGATAAAGCATTTTTTGGACCTGAACCAGAATTTTTTGTTTTTGATGATGTAAGAATTAAAAATGATATGAATGAATGTGGATTTAAGATTGATAGTAAAGAAGGTCCATATAATTCTGGTAAAGAATATGAAAATGGAAACATGGGTCATAGACCTCCGATCAAAGGTGGCTATTTTCCAGTTCCTCCTGTTGATAGCGAACAAGACATGAGAGGAGAATATTTAAAAAATTTAAAAGAAGTTGGAATTAAAGTTGAAAAACATCACCATGAAGTTGCGCCAAGTCAACACGAGCTTGGAATGTATTTTGGTACATTAGTAAATCAAGCTGATAACGTTCAATTATATAAATACGTAGTTCAAATGGTGACACACTCTTTTGGAAAAACAGCAACATTTATGCCTAAGCCTGTATCTGGAGATAATGGTTCAGGGATGCATATCCACCAATCTATATGGAAAGGTGATAAGCCAGTATTTTCTGGTGATGCATACGCAGGGTTATCTGAAACAGCTCTTCATTATATTGGAGGAATTTTAAAACATGCTAAAGCAATTAATGCATTTGCAAATTCAACAACAAATAGTTATAAAAGATTAATTCCCGGTTTTGAAGCTCCAGTGCTTCTTGCATATTCTGCTAGAAACAGATCAGCATCGTGTAGAATTCCAATTACTTTAAGTAAAAAAGGTGCAAGATGTGAAATTAGATTCCCAGATGCAGCTGGAAACCCTTATTTAACATTTGCTGCAATGTTAATGGCCGGATTAGATGGTATAAAAAATAAAATTCATCCAGGTGAATCTTTTGATAAAGATTTATATGAATTACCTCCTGAGGAAGTTAAGTCTATACCTACAGTGTGTGGCTCTTTAAGAGAGGCTATGGAAAGTTTAGATAAAGATAGAGAATTCTTAACTCAAGGTGGAGTATTTACCGATGATCAGATAGATGCTTATATTGCACTTAAGTTTGAAGAAATTCATAAGTTCGAACATTCACCTCATCCAGTCGAATTTGAGATGTATTACAGTAGTTAATTACTGTTTCGTTGTAGCAATTGTATCTTTATTAACGCCTTTTTTAACTACGTAGTCTTGAGTACCGTTAGCACCAGTTTCAACCTCTTTACGTAGATCTTTAAAGAAAGTTTTTTCTTTTAAAGAGTCCTTTAGGCCCTTAACAAGATTTTTAAATTCAAACTTATTCATAAGAATCTTATACACTAGATATGCGTTTTTAGCAATACTGCTATGCAACTTATGGGAGACTACAAATTAGCCTATTTTAAAGGATTCTCCACAGCCACAACGCTCTGTTTCATTAGGATTATTGAACACAAAGGTAGAGGAAAAATCCTCTTTTTTATAATCCATTTCCGTACCTAATAAATACATAACTGCAGCCGAGTCGATAAATACTTTTACTCCTTTGTCCTCAATAACTTCATCATTAGGATTTAATTCTTTTGAATACTCCATAACATAAGACATGCCCGCACAACCACCTGATTTTACAGAAACTCTTACCCCTAAAGCATCTTTTTCAGCACTAGACATTATTTCTTTAATTCTATTTGCAGCATTATCACTTAATTTAATTATTGGATTCATTATAAATTTAACTCCAATTTTGCAGCATCAGACATCATATCTTTTGTCCAAGGTGGATCCCAAACAAGTTGCAAATCAACATCATCAATTCCTTCTACTTGCATAGCTCCCTCTTTAACTTCTTTAGGTAAACTTTCTGCAACTGGACAATTTGGTGTTGTTAATGTCATTTTTATTTCAGCTTTTTTACCTTTTACTTGAATATCATAGATCAAACCAAGTTCATAAATATTTACAGGTAATTCAGGGTCATAAATTTTTCGTATTTCATTTATTATTTTATCTTTAATTTCCATAAAAATTAATCCTCAGTGCTCACTCGTTTGCCATCATTTTCCATTGCTGAAACTAATGTATGCCAAGATAGAGTAGCACATTTAACCCTCATTGGATATTGTTTAACTCCTGAAAGACACATTAATTTTGTTTTGTCATCCTCTTTTAAAA
The DNA here is from genome assembly GCA_902631135.1 of uncultured Pelagibacteraceae bacterium. Lineage (GTDB taxonomy): Bacteria > Pseudomonadota > Alphaproteobacteria > Pelagibacterales > Pelagibacteraceae > Pelagibacter. Next base: position 22,127 of record CACOXL010000012.1, on the reverse strand, counting down.
TCTTATTTTTAAGGTCTGGATTTTCTTTTATCATCCCTAAAAAATCTTCAATAATTTCTTTCGCTTCATTATCGCTTTTGCCTTTTATCAAATCAGTCATTATTGAAGCTGATGCCATTGATATTGCACATCCACTTCCTTCAAAAGATATATCTTCCACTTTTCTTTGATCATTCAATTTTAAATAAACGTGAACATTATCACCACATAGCGGATTGTTTCCTTTAGCATCTTTATTAAAATTATCTGTTTTTCTTAAATTTCTTGGATTCTTTCCATGCTCCAGGATAATTTCTTGATATAATTCTTTTAAATTCATTTCAAATCAAAAACTTTTTTACAATTATTAATTCCTTCATTTAATTTATCTAAATCATCTTTAGTATTATAAACACCTAAGGATGCTCTTGCACTTGCAGATATTCCTAACTTGTCATGAAGTATTTGACAACAATGATGTCCAGCTCTTATAGCTACTCCAGTTTCATCTAGAATAGTTGCAATATCATGTGGATGAACTCCTTCAACAGTGAAAGATAGTACTCCACCTCGCTCTTTAGGATTTCCAATTAGTTTCACAGAATTATTTTTTTGTAAAATTTCTTGTCCATATTCTATTAATTCCTTTTCATGCTTTATTATGTTCTCAATTCCAATACTTTCTAAAAATTTTATTGATTGATCAAACGCAATTACTTGTGCAGTAGCCATTGTTCCAGCTTCGTACTTATTTGGAAGTTCACCATAAGAAATTCTATCTTTTTTTACATCATTTATCATACCTCCACCCCCTTGGTATGGCGGAAGTTGCTCTAACCATTTCTTTTTTCCATACAAAACTCCGAGTCCAGTTGGTCCATACATTTTATGACATGAGATAGCATAAAAATCACAATCTAAGTCTTGCATATCTAATTTTAAATGTGGTCCCCCCTGACATCCATCTACTACAACAACAATACCTTTTGAATGTGCTAGTTGTGTTATCTCTTTAATTGGTAAAACTGCACCAGTAACATTGGATAAATGAGTTATAGCTATTACTTTAGTTTTATCTGTAATTTCTTTCTCTATATTCTCAATCGGGATATCCCCATCTTCATTTATTTCAGCAAACTTTATTTTAATATTTTTTGATTTTCTTAAAAAATGCCATGGAACATAATTTGAATGATGTTCTAACTCTGTAATTAAGATTTCATCATTTGGTTTTAAGATTGCTTGACCTAAAGTGTTAGCGACCAAATTTAAAGCCTCTGTAGCACCTTTAGTAAATACAATTTCATTTTTATCTTTCGCATTTATATATTTTTGTACAGAAGTTCTTGTATTTTCATACAAATTAGTAGCTGCAACAGCTAAATAATGTATGCTTCTACCTACATTTGAAAACTGTTTAGAGTAAAAATCATTTATCCTATCTAGAACTACTTTAGGTTTTTGTGATGAGTTGGCACTATCCAAATAAACCAAATCATTATTTTGGATTTTTTCATCAAAAATTGGAAATTCTTTTTTAATATTATTTATATTCATTCTTTTAATCCAATAATATTTTTAACTAAATTTCTAATTTCTGAATCTGTTATTTTTTCAACAACATCGAGTAAAAATCCATTTATTAAAAGTTCTTTAGATTGTTGATAGTTTAAACCTCGAGACATTAAATAAAAGATTGAATTTTCATTTAAACTTCCTGACGCTGATCCGTGGGAGCATTTTACATCATCAGCATAAATTTCTAATTCTGGTTTTGCATTAAACTCTGATGTTTCATCTAACAGTATTGCTTTACTTAATTGATATCCGTCAGTTTTTTGAGCTTTTGAATTTACAAATATTTTTCCTTGATATGCAGATTTTGAGTTTTTTCCAAGAACACTTTTAATGAGCTGATAACTTTTGGTGTTCTCGACCAAATGATTTATTGTAGATCTAATTTCATGCTGTTGATTTTCTTTTAATGAAAAAACCCCATTAATAAAAGCAGATGAATACTCACCATTTAAATTGCAATTAACTTCATTTTTAAAATAGTCTGAACCAGCAGACAATATAAATGTTTCTGAAATACTATTATCGTCTTGTTCAATATTATTAAATGAGTACTTTAAATTGTTATTTCTAAACTTATCAAGTTTATAATTTTTAAGAATTGAGTATTTTTTTAAATTAAAATTATACAAAATATTTACAAAATTTTTGTCTGTATTGTCACTAAAATAATCAATAAGTCTTAAGCAACTATTTTCCTCTAATTCAAAATTTAAACTTAAATTAACATTTTTTGACTTAATCTTATTATTTGTTGAATGATAGATTATTAAGGGTTTCTTTAAAGAATAATTCTTTTTGATTAAAATTTTATAAACTTTATTAGTGAAAGCATTATTTAAATCAATTAAAGAATTTTCATAATCAAATTTAATATTTTTTCCAATTTCATCATTTATTTCAATTTGACTTTGATCTTCATAACTAAAATCAATTTTTTCAATTCTACCATTAATAAAAATAATCTTATTGTGCTCTAAACCATCAACAAAAATAGATGGATCAATTTTATTTGGTAATGAGTAATCGTTAAAGAAGCTCAAATCACCAATATTTTTTTTAATAATTTGACTAATATCTAAAAATTTCCAATCTTCTTGTTTTCTATTTGGAAATCCACTTTCTATAAACTTATTTAAAAAACTTTTTTTTAATTGAATTTCCTTTTCCGAAATTTTTAAAGTCTTTATTATTTTGTCAAAATCTAATTGTAATTGTTCATTCATTTAATTAAAACTTTCATAACCTTTTTTTTCTAACTCTATTGCTAATTCTGGGCCACCAGATCTAATTATTTTTCCATTCATTAAAACATGGACAAAGTCAGGTTTTATATAATCTAATAATCTTTGATAGTGAGTTATTATCAAAAAAGAATTATTTTTATTTCGTAAAGTATTAACTCCATCAGCTACTATTTTTAAAGCATCAATATCTAAACCTGAATCAGTTTCATCTAAAATTGATAATTTCGGAGCCAACATAGACATTTGTAGAATTTCATTTTTCTTTTTTTCTCCTCCAGAAAAACCAACATTTAATTGTCTATTTAGTTTTTCTTCATCAAATTTTAATTCTTTAGCTTTTTGTTTAACAAGCTTTAAAAATTCAATTGCATCTAATTCTTTTTCACCTCTTGCTTTTCTAATTGCATTTAAAGATGTTTTTAAAAATATATTTGTATTTACACCTGGAATTTCTAATGGATACTGGAAAGCTAAAAAAATTCCTTTATGTGCTCTTTCTTCGGTCTCAAGATCAAATAAATTTTTATTTTCAAATAAAATTTCACCTGACACCTCGTACCCTTTTTTTCCTGATAGAATATTGGATAATGTGCTTTTTCCTGACCCGTTTGGACCCATAATTGCATGAACTTCACCAGGATTTATATTTAAAGAAAACCCCTTTAATATGGATTTGTTTTCAACATTCGCATTTAAATTACTTATTTTAAGCATTAACCAACACTCCCCTCTAAGCTAATACCAACAAGTTTCTGGGCTTCGACCGCAAACTCCATTGGTAATTGCTGTAATACTTCCTTACAAAAACCGTTAACAATTAATCCTACAGCTTCCTCGGGATTGAGTCCTCTTTGTTGACAATAATGTAATTGTTCTTCACTAATTTTTGATGTCGTAGCTTCGTGTGCGATATTTGAGTCAAAATTTTTGTTTTTAATATAAGGTACTGTGTGTGCGCCACATTTATTCCCCATTAACAAAGAGTCACATTGGGTATAGTTACTAGAATTTTTAGCTTTTGAATTAATATCTACTAAACCCCTGTAAGTCATATCAGAGAATCCAGCACTTATACCTTTAGATATAATTTTACTTTTGGTATTTTTTCCTAAATGAATCATCTTTGTCCCGGTATCTGCTTTTTGATAATTGTTGGTAATTGCTATAGAATAAAATTCACCAATTGAATTATCACCTTTTAATATACAGCTTGGATATTTCCAAGTTATAGCTGAGCCTGTTTCAACTTGTGTCCAAGAAATCTTAGAATTTTTTCCCTTACATAATCCTCTTTTAGTTACAAAATTATAAATTCCTCCTTTGCCGTTTTCATCACCTGGATACCAATTTTGTACAGTTGAATATTTTATTTCTGCGTCATCTAAAACAATCAATTCAACATTCGCTGCGTGTAATTGATTTTCATCTCTCATTGGGGCGGTACATCCCTCGAGGTAACTCACATAACTTCCCTTATCAGCAATAATCAATGTTCTCTCAAATTGTCCCGTCTCTGATGCATTAATTCTGAAATATGTCGATAGTTCCATTGGACACTTAACTCCCTCTGGAATATATACAAATGATCCATCTGTAAAAACAGCAGAGTTTAGTGTGGCAAAGAAATGATCAGTAACTGGTATTACTGTGCCTAAGTATTTTTTTACAAGCTCAGGATGTTTTTGAATTGCCTCTGACATTGAGCAAAAAATTATTCCATGTTTAGTTAATTCACCTTTAAAAGTAGTTGCTACTGAAACAGAGTCAAATACAGCATCTACAGCAATTCCATTTAATCTTGCTTGCTCTTGTAATGGAATTCCAAGTTTTTTATATGTCTCTAAAAGCTTAGGATCTAGCTCATCTAAACTTTTTGGTTTATCCTTCATACTTTTTGGTGCCGAATAATAATATAAATCTTGATAATCAATTTTAGGGTATTTTGGTTTTTGCCAATTAGGTTCTTTTAAAAGTTTTAATCGCTCATAAGCTTTTAATCTAAAGTCTAACATCCATTGTGGTTCTTTTTTAATGTTAGAAATAAACTTGATAACATCTTTATTTAACCCTTTTGGAGCCTTAATATTTTCTATATCGGTAGTAAAACCATACTTATAATCTTTTAACTTTTCTATATCTTTTTCTCTAGTGTCCATTTTTAAATTCTTCTCTCAACGTTATCTTTAATAAGATCTTCTAAACTTTTTTTTTCAAAAAAATTATTAATATGGTTTTCAAGTTCATCCCATAAATTATGGGTTAAACATTTTGTAGATTTACCGTTACAACCTTTTTTTGACTCTTTTTTGCACTGAACAGTTTTTACTTTTTCATCTACAGCATCAAAAATATTAGTAAGTTTAATCTCCTTAGCCTTTTTATTTAAAACATATCCACCTTGAGTACCTCTTACACTTTGAACTATTTCCTTTTTTCTTAATTTAGAAAATATTTGCTCCAAATAATCGAGAGAAATACCTTGTCTTAAAGAGATGTCTCTAAGAGAAACTGGGTTGATATTATCAAATCTTGCCAGATCCACTAAAGCCATTACCGCATATCTGCCTTTAGATGTTAGTTTCATAATCCTTTATTTTACAGGGTATATATATACCCGACTAAAATAGTCAAGTATCAGAGCTAAAAAAAAACTAACATTTTGTCACGCAGTTGTGATAAATGTAATTTTTTTTTTGAGAATAATTATCATTAACAAATATGGATAATAAAATATTAGAAATATTCATCCCTGGACCCGCTGGAAGGTTAGAGGCAAAATATTTTAAAAGTAAAAAACCTACATCACCAGTTGCTTTAGTTTTACAACCACATCCTCAATATGGGGGTACAATGAATAACAAAGTAGTTGTTGAAACTTTTAATACATTCATGGAAAACAACTTCTCAGTTTGTAGAGTAAATTTTCGTGGTGTTGGAAAGAGTGATGGTGAATTTGATAACGGACAAGGAGAGCTAGCTGATGCTGCAGCAGCTCTAGATTGGTTAGAACGAGAAAATTTTGATAATTCTCAATGTTGGGTTTCCGGTTTTTCTTTTGGTTCACTAATTGCAATGCAATTACTTATGAGAAGACCAGAAATTAATAGATTTGTTGCAATTTCGCCTCAACCTAATGTTTATGATTTTTCTTTTTTATCACCATGCCCTACCTCAGGATTGATGCTTTATGGAAAAAAAGATGAACTAGTCCCTGTAGAATTTATCAATGACTTAGACAAAAGATTAAGTTCACAAAAAGGAATTAAAGTGGAGTTTCAACCAATACCCGATGCAAATCACTTCTTTTCTAAAAGCGAAAATGCACTTATAAAAAATTTGGATAAATATATAAAAAAAGAAACTGCATTATATTAGAAGTTTTTATTAATTTTACCACCGACAGTTGGATTTTTACATCTTGTAGTTTCGGGAAAAGATATTGGTAATCCCAAATAAGATCTTACAGCCAAATATCCAAATGCTTGAGACTCAATAAAGTCTCCATCAAATCCAAACTCATCAATATTTTTTAATTCAATATTAGTATTTGATAAATATTTTTTGATAAGTTCTATTAAATAGTTATTTTTCCGTCCACCGCCACCTAGTAAATAATGCCCATTACTATTTTCTTTTAAAGAATTAATATATTTTAATCCATTAGATATCAAATATGCTGTAAAATCTGTTAGAGTTGCACAACCATCTTCTAAAGACAATCCTCTAACAAAAGACAGGTCAAAATCTTTTACATCTAAAGATTTGTCATAGGAGCTTATCATAAAATTATCTTTTGCTTGATTTAGTATCAATTCATTTATTTTTCCAGATTTGGCGATGTTACCATTTTCATCAAATCTAAATTTTGAATTTTTTTTAACCCATTCATCAATTAAACAATTACCAGGTCCAATATCATTTGCTTTTAAATTGAAATCATTTTCATCTTTAATTATAGTTGTGGCATTACTAATACCTCCTATATTAATTATATTTATTGGAAAATTGATATTTTTTTTTTGTGAAATTATTTTAGAAATTGTTTTATGAAAAATTGGTGTAAGAGGAGCACCCTGACCATTGTTTTCTAAATCTTTTTGTCTAAAATTATTAATAACAATCTTATTTGTTAATTGAGATAATAGATTTCCATCACCTAATTGTTTTGAAATTTTTTGACCTGAATTATGATATATAGTTTGACCATGAAATCCTATCAAATCAACATCTTTATAATCATCTAAAACTTCATTTATTACTTTGCCATGAAACAAGGTAATCTTCCTTTCTACATCATTTAATTCATTAGAATATTCTGTAAGACCTTCATAATTTGAAATCTTATTTCTCAAATCAGCTATTGTTTCATGTAGCTTATCATCGAATTTATAATAATTGTCTAAAATACTACTAAATTCATTATATCCATCAGATTTTATCAATGATAAATCAACACCATCCAATGAAGTCCCACTCATTAATCCAATAACTGTGAAAACTTTTTTTTTCATTAATATTTTTTTTTAATAAATTTTGTATAATGTAGAACTATAATCTTATGAATAAATTTTTAAAAGAATTTAAAGATAGAGGCTTTTTCTTCCAATGTACTGATGAAAATGAATTATCTGATTTATTAGATAAACAAAAAATCAAAGCTTATATTGGTTTTGATTGTACTGCTGAAAGTCTACATGTCGGAAGTTTACTTCAAATAATGTGTTTAAAGCTTCTTCAAAGTCATGGCCATCAACCAATAGTTCTTTTGGGTGGAGGAACAACCAGAATAGGAGATCCTTCTGGAAAAGATAAAACTAGAAAAATTTTATCAGAGAAAGAAATCAACAGAAATTCGAAAAACATAGAAAAAATCTTAAAAAAATTTTTATCTACAAAAAATAAAAAAACAAAACCAATATTTGTAAACAATTTTAAATGGCTGAAAAATCTTAATTATATCTCGTTCTTAAGAAATATAGGCAAACATTTTACAATTAATAAGATGCTCACATTCGATAGCGTAAAAACAAGATTAGATCGAGAACAATCCCTTAGTTACATGGAATTTAACTATATGATTTTGCAAGCATATGATTTTTTAGAATTAAATAAAAAAGAAAAATGTGTACTACAGATTGGTGGATCTGACCAATGGGGAAATATTGTGAATGGTGTCGATCTAATCAAAAGATATTCAAGTAATCAAACTTATGGATTGACCACACCATTAATTACTTTAGCTTCAGGAGCAAAGATGGGCAAAACAGAAACTGGAGCTATATGGTTAGACAAAAAGTTTTTATCATCATATGACTATTGGCAATTCTGGCGAAACACAGATGATAGAGATGTTTTAAAGTTTTTAAAATTTTTTACAGATATAAAAATTGATGAAATTGAAAATTTGAAAGATAGAAATATTAATGAGCTTAAAATTTTACTTGCAAATAAAACTACAGAAATGCTTCATGGTAAAGACGAGGCTAAGAAAGCTGAAAATATAGCAAAAGAAACATTCTCTGAAAATTCAAGCGGTTCTAACTTGCCATCAATAAAGATTAAAGAAAATTTAATTAATCATGAGTTTAATATTATAGATTTAGTAGTTTTATCAAAGCTAGAAAAATCAAAAAGTGAGATAAGAAGATTGATAAAAGGTAATGCAATAAAAATTAATAATGAAATAATTAATAATGAAAAATTGATTATTGATAAAAAATTATTCAATGGAAATTTCTGTAAACTTTCTATCGGAAAAAAAAGACATCTCAAAATTGAGCTAATCTAAAAATTGAATTGAATTTGAGTGCGAGATAAGTCGTGGATTTAATTTAGCGAATTATATTTATTAGGTAGGTTGTATTCAAGAAATATATTTTGATTAAATTTAAATATTTTAATTGAATACAACCTGACACTTAATTAAAGTTTTAATTAAGGAGGTAGATTCTATGAAACAAATGCCACCTGACACTTAGCTGGGTAGCTTCATAAATCTTAAAATAAAAAAACAAAAAATCCATTTGGATTTAAATGCCAAAGAGGCGATATAGAGGAGCTCTTTTGGTAATTAAGCTAAAAGAGCGAACCTCTAAAAAAATTTTATTTAATGTTCCTCTCTAAATTTAGAATGACAAGCTTTACAATTGCTCCACATTAAACTTGTAAGGGTGCCCTTTATATTATCTGTTTCATTTATAACTTCAGACAATTTAACCATATTATTTGAAGCCTTAGTCATTAAGTCATTAAATTCATTTTTATTTTCCCAAATTGTTGGGAGGGCTTCAGTTTTAAATCCTTTATTTGTATTCTCAGGAAATAATTCAATTAAAGCTTTATAATTATCACTCATTTCTAACATCAAACTTTTTGCTTTTTCAAACTCCCCTTTTGAAGACAGTATTTGAACTCTTTTTGCAGTTTTATAATTTTTACTAAAAATAGCTTTTCTACCTTTTATGATTTCCTCAACTGACAATTCAGAGTTAGCAGGAAATGAAAAAGTTAATAAAATTAATATTAAAGAAATATATTTTAAAATAACTATGTTATATTTTAGAATCATATGAGCTTGTTAAATACAGATGTTGATTATGGACTTATTTCAAAAGTATTCCATTGGTTAACTGCCGCAGCATTATTTATACAAATACCTTTAGGTTTTTATTTAGTTGATCTTGATTTTGGTGAAAAAAGAATAACAATTGAGAGTATACATGTTGTTTTGGGTTTATCGATATTCTACATTATTTTAGCTAGATTAATTTTTAAACTATTCAATCCCACGCCAAAACTTAGAAATAATGTTTTTCCAGGTCAAAAATTTATTGCAAAACTAAATCATATTTTATTATATCTAGCAGTATTCACTATCACAATTTCAGGTGCACTTAAAAAATTATTTAATGGAGAAAGACTTGATTTATTTTTTTTTAATTTAGAAATAAAAGATAACTTCGATTTAGCTGAAATTTTTTATGAAATACACATTTTAAGTAATTATACTCTTTTAATTTTAATCTCATTACATATTACAGCAGTTATCATCCACAAGTTTTTATTTAAAGAAAATTTACTTAAAAGAATTTTATAAAATCATACAAATTAATTTATCATCAAAATTTATATTTTTTTTGTATTTAAGATCTATTTCAATCAGACCTTTTGAAATTTCTCGATTAGATAAACCCAATAAAATAGACATGTATTTATTTTTAATCATATTAAGATATTTAGTTTTAACTATCTTTACTTTAAAAAAAAATTTTTTTTTTATTCTTTGAGGGTATAATTTTTTAATCATATTTATTATCTTTTTATCTCGTCTAAGCGATATCATAAGTTTTAATTTCATTAGTTTGAACGTGGGTATTTGATTGTTATTAATATCCAAAGTGAATATAAAAATCCTACCTTTTGGACTCAAATTTTTTTTTGATAATTTTAATAACCTTTTAATTTCTTTAAAATTTAACAGATGAATTGTTTGTTTAATTAAGATTAAATCAAATTTTTCTTTATTAATGGAAAAAAATTTTGATGCATTTATTTTTTTGAAAAAAATTCTTTTATCTTTATCTTTATGATCTACTATGTCGATACCTGTTGGTTTTTTTTTAAGTTTCAGTTTTGAATTTAAATTACCTAAAATCTTTCCCCTGCCGCATCCAATATCTAAAATTTTAGAATTTGAATTAAGCTTAATATTTTTTAATAAAAATTTATTAAATTTCTCAATATAATTTTGAGAAGAAAGCCAAGTTCTGTTATCCCAATTTTTAATGACAGTTGATGCCATATTTTTTTAATCTCCAATAGTTATATGGCCATGGTGTCAAAAAACCAACAACTAGCATTAAAGGTACAACCCACCATGTTAATGTTGCACCACCTGTTAAAAGATAATCAGTTAAATTCATTGTAACTTCCATACTAATCATCGAAATAAAACTCATGCCCATAGCTGTTTTAAAAGCTTTTTTTAAATCTAAATTTTGTCGAATTAGAACAATTGTCTCAATAATTATACTGGTAATTAATCCATTAATAATCGCTAAAATCATAATAGCTAAAACAGGTAATGGTATTTTCGTAAGTTGAAAAAATAAAATAGTTCCAAAATCTCCAATCGAACAACCTAATAAACACCAAGCTGTATTTTTTGCACTTTGTCTCCAAGTGTTTTTGCAAGACCAGTCAAATGTAGTGGATTCCATTCTTATATGATAATATTTAGTTATGATTTTTAAACAACTATTTGATCAAAAATCCAGTACTTACACATACTTAATTGCCTCATCTAAAGGTAGGGAGGCTTTAATTATTGATCCCGTTTTAGAAAATGTAAATGAATATATTAATTTACTAAAAGAATTGGATTTAAAATTAGTTAAGATAATTGATACTCATATACATGCTGATCATGTAACAGGCGCATCTAAGCTGAAAGATATTACAAAATGCTCAACTATTATGGGTGCTAATACTCCTGCTGAATCAGTTGAAATAAAAGTAAAAGATAACGAATATATTGATTTAGATAATTTAAAAATTAAAGCAATGTATACTCCGGGTCATACTTCAGATAGTTATAGTTTTTTAATGAATAATTATCTCTTTTCAGGAGATACATTATTAATCAATGGAACTGGCAGAACAGATTTTCAAAATGGTAATGCCAAAGATGCTTACAACTCAATATTCAACAAACTTTTAAAATTACCAGAAGAAACTCTTTTATATCCCGCACACGATTATAAAGGTGAAAAAGTGAGTACTATTGGAAAAGAAAAAAGACAAAATCCAAGATTACAAGTTAGTAGTGTTGATCAATATGTGGATATTATGAATAATTTAGATTTAAAAAAACCAAATGAACTTGAGACCAATGTATCAAGAAATATAAAATTAGGAGCTTTAATCTAAATTGAAGATTGTATAGCTTTATAAATTAAATCTTTACTAGTTTCACCAATACTTCTGTAAACTTCTTTGTTATCTTTAAAAATTAAAAGTGTAGTTTGGTATTGAACATTCAAAAGATCAGATATTTCTTTATTTCTGACATCAAATTTAAAATATTCAATATTATTAAAATCATTTTTAGCCTTATCTAAAACCTTCATTTGACTAGTACAAGACGTACAATATTTTACCCAAGAGCTTACAATTACGATTTTTCCCTCTGACTGCGCTTTATCAAATAATTCTTTATTAAAAGTTGTTTCTTTAGCTATTCCATTATTATTGAAAATTAATAAACAAAATATAAATATAAAAATTTTTTTCATAAACTAGTTATACTACAAAAATTAAAAACCAATAAGAAGCCAAACCTGAAAATATTGTCGCAAGTATACTTCTTGTAAAAACTCCAATCAATGTTGCAATTAATGCTGCCATAATCTTTGGATTATCTTCAATTAAAATTGATCCAGAGTTATCTAGAAAAATAGCTGGAAAAATAATTGCTGGAAATATTGCCGTTGGTACATAAGACAAAACTTGTCTAACTCTATCGTTAAACATTTCTTTTTTTATTAATGCTATCATTGAAAATCTTGTAAGATAAGTAATCAGTCCACAATAAATTATCAAAGCCCAATTATTCATTTGTTTTAATCATTTTTGTTAATATCATGGCAGTTAATAAACCTGTTAAGCCAGCAACTATTGCGTAAGCTTTGAAAGGAATATAATTATAACCAAATGTAGCAACTAATCCTGAAATAATTATAACAATAACATTAATGAATTTCCTAAAATCATTAACTAATAGTGCTAAAAATGTTAAAGGTACAGCAAAACTCAAACCAAGTTTTTCTGGTATAAATGAACCTAAAATAATACCTAAAAAAGTTGTAGTTTGCCAAATTACCCAACAAGTAGCACCACCACCAACTAAATGAAAATATTTATTGTCATCATTATTTTTTTTGAAATATTCGTTTGATCTTGCAAATGCTTGATCAACTAAAAAATAAGAAATTAAAATTTTCCAAATGAGTTTTAAATCTGAAAGATGTTCAGACACAACAGCGCCATATAATAAATGTCTTGAATTAACAGCACCAACTGAACTTATAATTACTAAAGAAGAAGCTCCTCCAGAAAATAATTGTAATAGAACAATTTGAGAGGCACCACCAAAAACTATTAATGACATTCCCATTGTTTCTAATGGACTAAATCCAACATCAATTGCCAAAACTCCAAATATGAGACCAAAGGGAACTACAGGGATCATTAATGGACTAACATCTAGTATCCCTTTCAAAAAAACTTTAAGATTACTTTTCATTTTCTAAAAGGTTTTTATTAGAAGCAAACTATATGATCAATATGAATTGGTCTTTTAATACCAAATTTTTCATCAACTTCATGTTGGTGAATATGATGTGAATGTACAAATACTGGTATTAAGGTATTGCTAGGTGTTTTGAGGGTATAAATAAAGTTAGTTCCTCTAAATTTTCTATCAATTACTTCAAGTTTCAAATTACTTTTGTCGTCATGCTCAAGATCTTCTGGTTGAAGTAGTAATTGTACATTTGCACCTTTAGGATATTCTTTTATAAAATTACCTTCAATTGTACCTAAATCCCAATTTTCTAAAGTATTTTTACCTGTAACTTTAGCAGGGATTAAAATACCTCTATTTAAAAAATTTACCACCTCAACTGAATTAGGGAAATGATAAACTTTATAGGGGTCATCAAACTGTTTAAGCTGTTGATCTAGAATAATTCCACATTTAGTTCCTAAGTAAAATGCCTCATAAGAATCGTGAGTAACTATAATTGTTGTAATTTTTAATTTATTTAAGATTTTCTTGAGTCTAACCTGAATTTCTTCTTTAAAACTTTGATCAACATTGGATAAAGGCTCATCTAATAACAAAAGATCAGGTTGTGTTATGAGAGATCTTGCTAATGATGCTCTTTGTGCCTCTCCTGCGCTAATCTGATGAGGATATTTATTTAATATGTTAAAAATATCAAGTAAATCAACTATTTCTTTTAAGTTAAGCTTTTTATCTTTCTTTCCTTTATTTCTTTCAGCTCCCAACAATATATTTTTTTCAACACTATAATGAGGAAATAAACTGTTATCTTGAAACGCAAGAGAAATATTTCTATCTTCAGGCTCAACATTAATTTCTTTTGATGAAATCAAATTTCCATTTAAAGAAATTGATCCATCATTAATTTTTTCTAAACCGGCAATCGTTCTTAATATTGTGGTTTTTCCAATTCCAGATGGTCCTAAAAGACAAATTATATCTCCTTCATTTTCAATTGAAAAAGAAACATTTTTTACCTTAGGGTTTCCACCAGCATAAAAATCAACATTCTTTATTTCAAAAAAATTCTTATTTTTCATTATCTCTTAATATATATTTAGAACTTATTATAATAAAGAAAGCAGCGATTAAAATTAAAAATAATGAAGGTACCGCTGCAGCCTCTAATAAATCCTCTGAGGCAGAAATATAAGCCGTAGTTGCAAATGTTTCAAAGTTAAAAGGCCTTAATATTAAAGTTATTGGTAATTCCCTGATAATTTCAAGTGAAATTAAAATAACAATAAATAAAAGTGAATTACGCAAAAAAGGAATGTGTATGTTCATGAAAGTTTTTATTTTAGAATAACCTAATAGATAAGAACTTTCATCAACTGAAATATTAATTTTTTCATATCCAGATTTAATTCCATTAAATGCTAACGAATAAAATCTTACGAAATAAACTATAACTAATCCTAAAATAGAACCTATGAATATTTTTTTAATAGATAAAATACCAAATGATTTGATCACACTTTCATCAAACCAGGCTATGAAAGTAATAAAAGCAATTGCTAAAATTACTCCAGGAATAGCATAACCTGATATTGATAATGTAGATAAAGTATTTAAAATTTTATTCTTAGAAACTCTATTGCCATAATTAGAAATCAGTGAAAATGATATTAAAATAAAACTTGAAATAGTAACTAAATAGATAGTGTTCATTAAAAGTTCAAATATTTTAATATCAAAAAAGTTTTCTGGGAATTTAATTGTCCAATACAACATTTGGCTTAAAGGAAAAAGGAAACTCAAAAAAAATATTATAAAACAAAATATAAGAGCTAAATAAGATTTTGTACCATAAAGTTTTAATTTCTCTTTTTGCTTTAATCCTTCTCTTGTATTGAAATGATATTTTGCATTTTTTCTAGACAAGTTTTCTAAAATAAATAATGCGAATATAAATAATAAAAGAAAAAAAGATAATCGATTTGCAAAAGCCAAATCATCAAAAGCTATCCAAGAATTATAGATACCAGTTGTTAAAGTATTAATTGAAAAAAAATCAACTGCTCCAAACTCTGCTAATGTTTCCATCGCAACTAATGATAACCCGGCAACTATGGCTGGGCGAGCAGATGGTAATATAATTTTGTAAAATGACTTAAATTTTGAAAATCCAAGATTTTTACCTAAATCGATTAAATTTTGTGATTGATATAAAAATGATGCTCTCGCAAGGATATATACATATGCATATAAAGAGAATGTTATTGATAATATTGCACCAAACATTCCATCAAATTTAGGTATACTCTGATTATAATTACCCTCTCCAAATAAATTTTTTAAAATTGTATATGCAGTACCATAATTTTCAAAAAATGCTGTTAAGGAATAAGCATAAATATAAGGTGGAACTGCAAATGATAAGATAAGTGCCCATTTGAAAAAATTACTTAGTGGAAACTCATAAAATGATACTAGATAAGCTGATCCTGTGCCTATTAAAAACGTTAGTACGAGCACACTGAATAATAAAACTGAAGAATTAAAGATATATTCTATTAAAAATGTATTCTTTAATAGTTCATAGTATTCTGAAGTATCATCAAAAAAACTTGAAAAAACTGTAAGAATTGGAATTAAAACAAATGAGGAAATTATTATTGATATAACAAACCAGATATTTAAATTTTTAAACATTTTGGCGATTTATATATTAATTTTGATTTAATGAATAGATTTACTCACTACCTGATGCAAGATATTCCAAACATTTTTCTGGCATAGTTTCAATGTAAGGATCATCATCCGATCCATCATTGTTTATTCCTGGTTCTTCCCACCATTTTTCAACTATCCCATCAGTAATTACAGCCATATATCTCCAGCTTCTGTTACCAAAACCTAAATGATCTTTAGAAATTAACATTCCCATCTGTTTTGTGAAATAACCATTGCCATCTGGTATGAGTTTTACATTTCTAATCCTCATTTTTTCTGACCAAGCATTCATTGTATATGCATCGTTTACTGAACAACAATAAATTTCATCTATACCTAATTTTCTAAAACGCTCACAATTATTTTCAAATCCTGGCAGTTGTAGTGAAGAACATGTTGGCGTAAAAGCACCCGGCAAACTAAATAAAACAACTCGTTTATTTTTAAAAAAATCATCAGTAGTCTTTTCAATCCATCTTCCACCAATTGGACATTCATTATGACTACTTGCTTTATCACCTTCTCTTAATTTAAAGGTTACCTTATTTAATTTATATCCAGCTTTCATTTTTAATTTTTTTCTGTTCAAAGAGTGTTCATCATAATTAAGGAGACATCTTGATCACAGTGAACACTCCTTCAACAGAAGAAAAATTTCTTCTAAAAGTCCATGCTTCAGGAAGGAGACACCAACCTAAGCATGGACTCTCTGCAGAAAACTAAAAATTGAATACTTTAAGGAGATGCGGAACTTCCTTGGTTTCAATTTTCGAAAGTTTTCTGTCATTTATTCTTTTATTGATCTTTTCACACTCTAAATGACATGGGGAACATGCTTTAGAAGATTTATTTAAATCAATATTAGACATAAATTTCTTTTTTTCTTTCATTATTTCCAACCAGCGGCGGTCATTACCTCGACTGCAGCAGCTTGATTTTTTCCATAAGAAGCTAGTTTAGTTTTCATATCTTGTTTAAAATCTAATCCTAGGTTGTTTACTACTAATGGACTTGGTGAAACACCATCAATCATTGGAAACTCAAAAGTATTATTAGTAAAATGCTCTTGAGACTCTGGAGTTAGTAAAAACTCTACAAGCTTAACAGCATTAGCTTTATTAGGCGCACCTTTTACTAAAGCTGCACAGCTAACATTCATATGCGTTCCTCTATCGTTTTGATTAGGGAAGAAAGCTTTAACTTTTTTAGCTGCCGCTTGTTGTTCTGGTCCCTTTTTTCCAGACAACATAAGAGCTAAGTAATAAGTGTTAGCTACAGCTATATCAGCCTCACCAGCTGCTACCGCCATGATTTGAGCTCTGTCATTACCTGTTGGTGTTCTTGCCATGTTAGCAACAACCCCTTCAGCCCATGCAGCTGTTGCAGCTTTTCCATTATTTTTAATTAATGAAGCTACAAGAGACTTATTGTAAATGTTACTAGACTTTCTAATAACTAATCTACCTTTCCATTTCGGATCAGCTAGGCCTTCATAAGTCATTCCAGATAATTCTGCACCAGTAACTCTTTCTGGTGAATAGTAAATTATTCTAGCTCTTTTTGCTATTCCAACCCATTTGCTTGTTCTGAAGCTTTTAGGAACAGCTGATTTAATAGCTGCAGATGTCAAACCACCTTGGAGTGCACCTTTTGCATCCATAGCACCACATCTTCCAGCATCTGCTGTGATATAAAGATCTGCAGATGAGTCAGCACCTTCTTCAAGTATTCTTTTTTCTAAGGCACCTGATTTTCCATTTATCAGATTTACTTTAATCCCAGTTTTATTTGTAAATTTGGCATAAAGCTCTCCATCAGCTTTATAATGCCTAGCATTAAAAATATTTACTTCATCAGCAATTGCAAAAGCACTCGCAAATAAAGAGGTAATTAACGCTAAAATTGTTATTTTTTTCATTTATTTCCTCGTTTGTTTGAATGTGAATGATAACTATTCTCAATGATAATGATTATCAATTGCAAGTATGTCGCACCTTAGGGATGTGCTTTAATTAATAAATTAAGATTTCCAATCGCCTATTTTACTGAATAGAAAGTTTCTAAAAGCTTGGACTCTAGCTGTGTTTTTTAACGATTGAGGGTAAACAAAATGAGCTTCTGTGATTGGTCCCTCAGATTTAGGTAATACTTTAATAACATTATTAGAGTTACTAACTAAATATTCAGGTAATGCTGCTAATCCCACTCCTGATTCTACTGCAAGAAGCAATCCCATTACACTATTTACTTTCATTATTGTTTTTCTTTTTTTTCCATCAGGCATACCTAATTTTAAGGCCCAATCAGGGTTATAAACTGGTGAAGGTGCTCCTTTTCCAAAAGAGATAAATTTGTGTTTATTTAAGTCATTAATTGTTTTTGGCATACCATATTTTTCCAGATATCTATTTGATCCATAGATATAATACTTTAAATCAACCAACTTTTTTTGAATATAATTCAATTGCTTTGGTCTTCTCATAAATATACCAATGTCGGCTTGTCTCGTGCTTAAATCTAGCTCCTTATCTTCAAAAATAAGTTCGATTTCAATTTCAGGGTTTAATCTCATAAATTCCTGAATTCTCGGAGTTAACCAATGAGTTCCGAAACTTCTAACAGTTGTTATAGTTAATTTGCCTGTAGGCTTGTTTTTTTGATCTCCTAGAGATGTTTCAACTTCTTTTAATTTGCTGATCACTTCGTGAGCAGTCTTAAAAACATATTCACCATTTTCTGTTAAAGTCAGACCTCTTGCGTGTCTTTCAAATAATTGAACCTTTAAATCCTGTTCTAAAGATTGAATTTGTCTACTTATTGCTGATTGACTTAAATTTAAATTTATTGTCGCGTTCGTAAAACTCCCTGCTTCAGCCACAGCATGAAATATTTTTAATTTATCCCAATCCATTATTTATTCAGGTTTATAATATATCTACCTGATGTCTCTCCTTTTAACATTTTTGGAAAAATATTGATAACCTCATCTAAATTTATTTCTTTGATAGATTTTTCAAGAATTCCAAAATCAATTAACTTTCCAGCTTCATTCCATAAAAAATTTCTTCTTTTTATAGATGCATTAACTGAATTGATGCCCCAAAGTTTTACACCTCTAATAATAAATGGCATTACAGTTGTATTTAATTTAATATCTGCAGCATTACCACAGGCAGCTACAATACCTGTTTCTTTAGTTTGAGATAAAATATTTTCTAAGACTTTACCACCAACTGTATCAACTGCCCCATCCCATAATCCTTTATCTAAAGGTCTTGCATCTCCACTCAATTCTTTAGTATTTATTACGTTTTTTGCTCCTATTGATTTTAAATAATCTATATTACTCTCTTTACCTGTCACAGCAGTAACATTACATCCAAGTTTACTTAACATCATCACTGCCATACTTCCTACACCACCTGAAGCTCCACTTACAATCACATTTTCAACCTTTTCTCCTAAAAGTAATTCTTCTCTTGTTGCTTTAGTTGTGAAAGAACACATTAAAGCAGTCAAACCTGCTGTTCCAATAATCATTGATTGTCTTAAATCTAAATTTTTTGGTTTTTTTACTAAAAAATCACCATTAACTTTTGCAAATTGTGAATAACCACCAAAATATATTTCTCCTACTCTCCAACCTGTTAAAATAATTTCATCACCAGATTTAAAATTTTTATGACTACTCTCTTCAACTACTCCAGAAAAATCTATGCCAGGAATATGTGGAAATTCTTTTACTAATCTCGCACCGTTTTTTAATATCAAAGCATCTTTATAATTTAGTCCTGAATATTTTACTTTTACTATTACATCACCATGTTTTAGAAAACTTTTATCTATTGATTTTATATCTCTTGTAAAATTTTCGCCTTCTTGATTTAAAACTAAAGCTTTAAATTGATCAGACACTTTTAATCTTTTGAATTACTAATTAACCTTAAATATCTATTTTGAAAACTTAGGTCTTCTTTGAATTGACCTAAATAATAATTTGTTACAGTTGTGGCTTGTTCCTTTTTAATTCCTCTCATAGTCATACATTGATGAGTTGAATCAATTGTTACTGCTACGCCTTTTGCATCCAAAGACTCCATAAGTGTATTCGCAATTTGCATAGTTAATCTCTCTTGAGTTTGAAGTCTTTTAGAGAAAACTTCAACAACTCTTGCTAACTTACTTAAACCAACAACTCTATCTTTTGGAATATAAGCGACATGAGCTTTTCCAATAATCGGTGCCATATGGTGCTCGCAATGACTTTGTACTGAAATATTTTTTTGTATTACCATATCGTCATAACCCTCCACATCACCAAAAGTTTTGTCTAAAACTTGACTTGGATTTTCATTGTAGCCCTTAAAATATTCTTTAAATGCTTTAACTACTCTTTTTGGAGTTTCTAAAAGTCCTTCTCTTGATGGATCTTCACCCATCCAAGATAATATTGTTCTAAAAGCATCTTCAGCTTCTTTATCTGAAACTTTTTTTAAATCTTGTTTATTCTCTATGTCTTTAACTAATTTCATAGTGGGTTTTATACCTATAAATGCCTATTTTTAAAATATTTAATATATCTATATATGTGCTACATAATCACCTTAAATGTTCAAAAAAAGAGAAAATGTAGTTGAAATTGAGGAAGGAAATCTTCTGTCACCAAAATTTGACAATGATGGACTTATACCTGTTATTACAACTTGTAATAAAACTAAGGAAATTCTTATGCATGGTTATATGAATGTTCAAGCATTAAAAAGAACCATTGAAACAAAAGAAGCTCATTATTTCAGTAGATCTAGAAAAGAAATTTGGCATAAAGGTAAAACAAGTGGATTTATTCAAAAAGTTGTTGAAATTAAAATTGATGATGACCAAGATTCTATTTGGCTTTTAGTTGATATTGGAGATGGAGCTAGTTGCCATGTAGGATATCGTTCATGCTTTTATAGATCAGTTCCTCTTGGACCAATAGATAATGCTAAAGAAATTGAAATGAAATTTACCGAAAAAGAAAAAAAATTTGATCCTAAAAAAGTTTATAAAGGTCAACCAAATCCAACAAAAATATAAGTGAATAAAAAACAAAAAAATGTTCTAGGAGAAAATTTAGAAGAATGTTCTTTAGATCCTCTTACAGGATGGTATAGGGATGGTTGTTGTAATACAGACGAGAATGATCATGGTCTTCATACAGTATGTGCAAAAGTAAATGATGAATTTTTAGAGTGGTGTAAAGAAGCTGGTAATGATTTAATTACTCCTCATCCAGAATTTGGTTTTCCAGGTCTTAAAGATGGTGATGGTTGGTGTGTTTGTGCTACGTGGTATGCAAGAGCAGTAGAAGCTGGGAAAGGTTGTCCAATTTTTCTTAAAAAAACTCATGAAAATACTTTAAAAATTTTACCAATTGAAACGCTAAAAAAATTTGCGATAGATATTTCTTAGCTACATATTTCCATATTTAGGTCCACCACCACCTTCGGGTGTTACCCAATTAATATTTTGAGAAGGCTCTTTAATATCACAAGTTTTACAATGAATACAATTTTGTGAATTTATAACAAATTTATTTACATTATTTTCTTTTTGAACTTCATATACTCCAGCTGGACAATATCTTTGTGCAGGTTCATCAAATTTTTCAAGAGTATACTCAATTGGTAAATTTGGGTTTTTAAGTTGTAAATGTACTGGTTGATTATCTGCATGATTAGTTCCAGTTAAATAAACTGAACTTGTTTTATCAAAAGTTATTTTATTGTCAGGTTTTGGATAATCTATCTTTGGCATTTCATTTGCTGGTTTTAAAGTTTCATGATCAGCATGTTTATGCTTGAGAGTAAAAGGTAACCTTCCTCTAAATAAAATTTGATCTATACCGGTAAATATAATTCCTAAAATTAATCCCCAGCTAAAGCTTGGTTTTACATTTCTTGCACTATAAAGTTCTTTATATAACCAACTTTTTTTAAGTTTTGTTTCATATAAAGACAAATCTTGATTAGATTGAATATATTCAATTATAGTCTCTGCTGCAATAATACCACTCTTCATTGCAGTGTGTGAACCTTTTATTTTTGGCATGTTTAATGTTCCCGCATCACATCCAATTAATAATGCACCTGGCATAAACATTTTTGGCAAGCTCTGATAACCTCCCTCGATTAGTGCTCTTGCTCCATATGAAATTCTTTTTCCTCCTTCAATAATTTTTTTTATTGCAGGGTGAGTTTTAAATCTTTGAAATTCGTCAAATGGGGACAAGTGAGGATTTTTATAATCTAAACCAATAACATATC
>CACOXL010000011.1 GCA_902631135.1 uncultured Pelagibacteraceae bacterium | reverse complement strand
ATCTTTAAAAGTCGGAAAGAAGGTGCAATAGTTTCTTCAAATACTTCTTCAATTCCAATTAAAGTTTTGTCACAAAATTTGAATAAAGAACAAAAAAAAAATTTTTGTATTACCCACTTTTTTAATCCAGTTAGATACATGGGTCTTTTAGAAATTGTTAAGAATGAAGATAATGATCTGGTTAAGATTAATCAATTAAAAGAATTTTGTGAAATTGAATTAGGCAAGGGTGCTATTGTTTGTAACGACACTCCTGGATTTTTAGGAAATAGAGTAGGTGTTTACGCTATGCAAATAGCGATGACTGAGGCATTTAAGATGAAGCTTACTGTTGAAGAGGCAGATGCAATATTTGGAAGACCAATGGGTATTCCAAAAACAGGAGTTTTTGGTCTTTATGATCTGATTGGTATTGATTTGATGGCCGATGTTTTGAAAAGTTTTATTAAGGAATTGCCAGAGTCTGATGAGTTTCATGAAGTTGCAAAAGAAATTCCATTAGTAAAAAAGTTAATTGAAACAGGCTACACAGGAAGAAAAGGAAAAGGTGGCTTTTATAGAATGAAGAAGACCGATAATGCAAAAATTATGGAAGCTATAAATCTTCAAACTGGAGATTATTCTCCAAGTAAAAAAATTGATATAAAATCAGATAAAGTTGATTTAAAGAGTCTAATTAACAGAGGTGATAAATATGGTGAATATGCCTGGTCTGTTTTAGAAAAAATTATTAAGTATGCATCTTCTTTAGTTCCTGCAATTACAAAAGAATTTAATGACATTGATGAAGCAATGAGACTTGGCTTTAATTGGGCTAAGGGACCTTTCGAAATGCTTGAAGAAATTGGAGTAAAAAACTTTTTTGAGAAAGTTGATAATTTTAAAGGTAATAAATTTTTAGAAAATTTAGCTGAAACAAAAAATGAAAATTTTTACGGAGTAAGACAGAAATATACTTCTATAGAAACTTTAGGTAAGGTTAAAAAAACAGCATTAAGTGTTGATGGAAATAGTTCGGCATCAATCTATAGATTTAATGATTACAATATAGTTGAGTTTACGACTAAAGCTAATGCTTTAGATTATGACTCAATGGATGCACTTAAGAAAGCTACTGATAAACCTTTAATAATAATTAACGAAAGCATGCAATTTTCTGCTGGAGTAAATTTAACCTATACAATGCAATTTGCTGAAAAGAATGATTTTAAATCAATTGAAAAGTTCATCAAGTATTTTCAAGAAACATGCAAACATCTCAAATATTCTAAACATCCAGTTATATCTGCACCTTCTGGGTTGACATTGGGAGGTGGGTTTGAGGTTCTAGTTCAAAGTAATTTTGTGGCATCCCATACAAATATAGTAATTGGACTTGTTGAAACTATTGTTGGTTTAATTCCCGCGGGTGGAGGATGTAAAGAAATGTTAGCAAGATGGCTTAATACAGATGAAGCAAAAAAAGATCCTAATTATGCACCATTAAAAGTATTTGATATTATTGGCTATGGGAGAACAGCCACCTCTCCAGTTGAGGCGGAGCCATTGAAATATCTATTACCTGAAAATAAAAAAATTATGAATAGGAATAGTCTATTGGAAGTTTCAAAGGAAATCTTAAATGAAAATAAAAATTTTAAAGCACCAAATGAAATTAAATTTAATTTGCCTGGAAAAGCAGTTATTGGAGAGATGACTAAAATTTTAGATAAACTTTACAATGAAAAAGTTATTCTAGACCATGGCATGACTGTTGCAAAAGAACTGGCTCATGTTCTTAGTGGTGGAGATACAACAACGGATAAAACTTTGTCAGAGGATGATTTGTTTAAATTAGAACTTGATGCCTTTATGAAATTAATTGAAATGAAACAAACACAAGATAGAATTAAACACACCCTTTCGACAGGCAAGCCTTTAGTTAATTAAATAATCTCAATGAATTAATAAAATCAGGTCTAAGTACATATTCGGACTTATCTAAATATTTTATTTTTTCTAAAACTTTAATTCCATATATTACTTTACCTATTGGAGTAAACTCACCTTCATATAATGGCTCATCCTGAAGTATTATAAAAAATTGACTATCTTCTGTATCATACTGTTGAGTTCTAGCTAAACCTACACTTCCTTTTGAAAAATCAAATTCTTTATCTATTTCAGAATTAATAGAACCTAAGCCAGATTTTCCAGTTCCAATTTTTCCATAATCAATATTACCTTTTTTTCCAAACTCTAAATCACCAGCCTGGACAAGTTTATCTTTAATCACTCTATGAAAAGCAACATCATCATATGATTTTGATTTGATAAGAGTTTTAAATCTTTCAACACCATTCGGAGAGATTTCTGGATACAATTCTATAATTACATTACCACAACCAACATTGAGAATTGCAATATTACTTGGATCTTCAAATTTAATCTTTTCAGGATCATAGTTTTTAACAAATAAACATCTATCTTTTATAAGGAGAAATGAGGTTAGCGAAAATAAACCTAAAATTAAAATAAAGATAAATATTATTTTTTCTGATGTTGAGGCTTTAATTTTCTCAATCATAAAATAAAATTTTTATCAATTTTTGAAATACCTCTTTTAATAAACTCTATCTTTTTTTTTAAAATAGGGTCAATTTCCTCTGGTAAATTTCCATACATTAAATGAGAAAATACTTCAGCCATATCCTCAGATGCAGTAGATCTTGAATATTCTGTAATGAAACCATTAGTTTTTAGATATGTATCCAAACCAATTTTTTTTGTACATGTAGAGCACTCAGCATAGTTAAATCCCAAAGGATTAAACGAGGACCATATTTTTTCATTAAATATTTCTCTATAAGAGTCATTTATAATATGAAATACTTCATGATGAAGTACTCTTTCAAAATATTTTTTATTAAATTTAATATCTACAATTAAAGTTTTCATGACATTATCTGGAATACCTGCTGTTCCGATTCCTGAAATTGATAAATCTTCACATAAAACAATATATTTTAGGTTAATTTTTTTTAAAAAATCTTTTGGATATCTACTTAAGTTTTTTTCTATAATTAAGTATTTTTTTTCTAAATCTTTTTTTGTTGAATTAAAACAATTAATGTTATTATCCACTCCAATTGTGAAAGGTTGTTTAGCATATAAATATCTCAACTTATTTTCAGTTTTAATATTGTAGATTTCAAGATGAGGTATTTTTATCAATTCATAAATTGTATTTGCGTAAGCATTAGAAAATAAAAATAAACATAATAAAATTAACTTAAATAATTTCATAATTAGTATTATTGAAGATATTCCAAATTGTTAGAATGTGATAGACTTTTTATAATGAAAAAAAAAAGTAGCAAAGAACCTATTCAACCAGTAAGTGGAACCAAGGTACCTAGGTTCGCTGGACCATCCACTTTTGCTAGATTGCCAGAATTAAGAGATGTTGAATATTGTGATGTAGCTATTGTTGGAATACCTTTTGATGCCGGAACAAGTTATAGACCAGGGGCTAGATTTGGTCCTCAAAGTATAAGGCAGGCTTCAAGACATTTAAGAACAAATTATCATCCAAGCTATGATGTAGAGCCTTTTAAAGTACAGCAAGTTGCTGATGCTGGAGATATTACATGCAATCCTTTTAATATTAATGAAGCTATCAAACAAATCGAAGATGGAGCTACTGATTTATTAAAAAAAACTGGAGGTATAATTAGCTTAGGTGGAGATCACACAATAGCATTTCCTTTATTAAAAGCAGTAAACAAAATTAACAAGGGCCCTGTTGCTTTAGTTCATTTCGATGCACATTTAGATACATGGGATACTTACTTTGGTGCACCATATACTCATGGAACTCCTTTTAGACGAGCTAGGGAAGAAAATTTATTTTTAGATGATGCCTCTATGCATGTAGGAATTAGAGGACCTTTGTATAGTCGGAATGATATTAAAAATGATGAAAGTTTTGGATTTAAGATAATTCATTGTGATGAATTTCAAACAGAAGGCACAGATAAAATTGCTGAAAGAATTAGAAAAAGAGTTGGTGACAACCCTTTATATCTATCAATTGATATAGACGTATTAGATCCAGCTTTTGCACCTGGAACAGGCACTCCAGAAATAGCAGGAATGACCACAAGAGAAATGGTTAATGTAATTCGAGGTCTATCAGGAATGAATTTAATCTCAGCAGATGTAGTTGAAGTATCGCCAGCTTATGATCATGCAGAAGTAACTTCATTGGCGGCTGCAACAATTGTTTATGAGATAACTAATTTGTTTGCAAAAAAATAAAGAAAAGGTAGGAGTCTGTAATGGAAAATAAAAAAAATTTTTATATTGATGGAAAATGGATAACACCAAAAAGTAAAGAGGAAATCAATGTAATAAATCCTGCAACTGAGGAAAACTGTGCTGTTATTTCTTTAGGAAATAAAGAAGACGTTAATGATGCAGTGAGTGCTGCAAAAAAAGCTTATAGTTCTTGGGCGTTTTCATCAAAAGATGAGAGAATTAAACTTTTAGAAAAACTTTACGAAAATTATAAAAAAAGATGGGCAGATATTGCTGAAGCAATTACAACAGAAATGGGAGCTCCAAAAGATTTTGCTACAAAACTTCAAGCAGGGACTGGCGCAGCTCACCTTAAATCATTTATCAGGTATTTAAAGAATTTTGAGTTTGAAAAACCATTAGGAGATCATGCTCCTAACCAAAGACTTATTTACGAACCAAAAGGAATTTGTGCTTTAATCACTCCTTGGAACTGGCCAATGAATCAAGTTTGTTTAAAAGTGATGCCAGCAATAGCGTCTGGATGTACAATGGTTTTAAAACCATCAGAGCTTGCCCCTTTATCATCAATGATTTTAGCAGAATTAATTGATGAAACGGGTTTTCCTCCAGGGGTATTTAATTTAATTAATGGAGATGGTGCTACTACTGGTGATGCATTAACGAGTCATCCTGATATAAATATGATTTCATTTACTGGTTCAACACGTGCTGGAGCTCTTATTTCACAAAATGCTGCTAAAGATTTTAAAAGAGTTAGTTTAGAGCTGGGTGGCAAAGGTGCTAATATTATTTTTAAAGATGCAGATCCTGAGGCTATAGAAAGAGGTGCATTAAGATGTTTTAGAAATTCAGGTCAATCATGTAATGCTCCAACTAGAATGCTAGTTGAAAAATCTATGTATAATGAGGCTGTAGAAAGATTAAAAAAATATACAGAAAAGTTTGAAGTCAATGATCCTAAAAAAGAAGGTGAACATATCGGTCCTGTGATTTCTGAAACTCAGTATAATAAAATTCAAACTTTAATTAAGAAGGGTATTGATGAAGGTGCGAAACTAGTTGCCGGAGGTCCTGGTAAGCCGGAGGGTCTACAAAAGGGATATTTTGTTAAACCAACAGTTTTTGCTGATGTGAATAATAATATGGAAATTGCAAGAACTGAAATTTTTGGACCAGTTTTATCTGTTATGCCTTTCGAAAATGAAGAAGAAGCAATTAAAATTGCTAATGATACACCTTATGGGTTAACAAACTACATTCAAACTCAAGATAAAGAAAAAGTTAAAAGAGTTGCAAGAAAATTAAGATCAGGAATGGTTGATGTTAATGGAGCTGGAATTGCGGTTGATGCACCATTTGGTGGTTTTAAACATTCAGGCATTGGGCGAGAAGCAGGAGAACACGGTCTTGAGGAGTTTTTAGAAGTTAAAGCTGTCGGTGGTTGGAATAGCTAAACTTATATAAAACACAACCGTTCATTTTAGGTCTACATCAATTAATTGTTGGTATCCCACGTTTAATTAATCTTAAATAAAAATGATTTGTTTGAAGTTCATCTGCAAATCAATAGTGTTCTTCTAATTTAAATTGCAAATTAAAAATAAATTTGCATAAAAAAAGGAGAGATAATATGAGTAGATCTAAGAAGCTATACAATTCAGATTTAGCTCCAACCCCAACTAATAAAAAAAATTGGGGATGGTTTGAAATCTTTAATGTATGGGCAAACGATGTACAAAGTTTATTTGGTTATACTTTGGCTGCATCACTATTCTTAGCTTCAGGATTAAATGGTTGGGCAGTATTTTTAGCTTTAATACTAGCTGGCTTTTTTATCATGTGGCTAGTTAATTTATCAGGTAAACCAAGTGTTAAACATGGAATTCCATATCCAGTATTCGCTCGAGTTAGTATGGGTGTATTTGGCGCAAACTTCCCTGCAATGGCAAGAGGTCTTGTGGCAATGTTTTGGTATGGAGCACAAACTTATGCAGCATCAACCGCTGTGGCACTTTTAATTACAGGTATTACTGGCAACCCTGGAACTGAAATGTTTTTAGGAATGACAGGAGTAATGTGGGTGTCATTTATATTCGTGTCAGGATTCCAAGTTTACTTATTCTGGCAAGGAATAGATCTAGTAAAAAGATTCTTGAACTTTGCAGGACCAGCAGTTTATGTTGTGATGGTTCTATTGATGCTAGTAATTTGGTTTCAAGCTGGTGGAAGTCTTTTATCAGAAGTTGGAGAAATATTTTCTGGTGGAACACGTTCAGGTGGATTTGAAGGTTTAGGTACATTTGGCGCATTCCTAGCAGTATTTTCAATTATGGTAGGATATTTTGCTGCGGTAGTAATTAACTTCGGTGACTTTGCTAGATTCGTTAAAAATGAAAATGAAATGAAAAAAGGTAATCTATGGGGATTAGTAGGTAATGTTATTTTCTTCTCATTCATTACTTTAATGATCACTGGTGGAACGATTGCTATCTTTGGAGAGTATGTAGCAAGCCCGACAGATATGGTAGCTAAGGTAGACAATATTGTATTAACTATTGTTGCAGCTTTTGCATTTTTTGCAGCAACAGTTGGTATTAATATGGTTGCAAACTTTATACCTCCTGCATATGACCTTGCAAACTTAATACCAAGTAAAATCAATTTTAGAATTGGTGGTTTAATAACTGCTGGTTTTGGTTTTGTTATTGGTGGTATGTGGGTTGCAGTAATCACGCAAATGGGATTATTTCCATTTGTAAACACTTTAGGTGCAATATTAGCTCCAGTGTTTGGAATAATGATTACTGATTACTATATAATCAAAAAACAAAGATTAGATGTTGATGATTTATTTAGTGACTCACCTAAAGGCAAGTATCATTATAATGGCGGTTTCAATGGCAAAGGTATGTTAGCTTGGGTGCTATCAGGATATATTGCTGTTGGTACAGTTTGGCCAAACATCTTATTCTTAGGAATGGATGATTTCTTCGCTAACTTAGGTGGTGGCGGTGGATATGCTTGGATAATCGGAGCATCATTAGGTGCTTTAATCCACTTAGCAATATCGTCAAGAAAAAATTAAATTTTAAATTAAAGCCCATCAATTTTAATTGGTGGGCTTTTTTATGCTTGAAATTCTAAAGTAATATTTTCTTTATTTAAATCGTGAAGAACTAAATTATCTCCTTCACCCAATCTATCTACAACTAAAAAATTCATGTCTTCAGTTGAGATCAATGGAAAATGCCAAATACCAGGATTATAATTTACCCCAATTCCTTTTGGTATAATGAAAGACTCAATCTTATTTATGTCTGGTTTGTCACCTTCAGGAGCTACGAAAGCTAAAAAGGTTGTTTCTTTCATTGGAATAAAAGCTTGGCTTCCTAATGGATGTTTTTCCATCATATCAACTTTCATGGGAAAAGATCTTTTTAGAGCTGAAAAAATACTAATAGTAGACTCACCATTATCTTTTTTTGTATTTAAATTTGCAATACCATCATATCGTTTTGCATAACCATTGTTAATTTCAATAGGCTTTATATCTGCAGTTGTTATCATATCACCAAACTTTTTGAAATTTTCTTTAGTTATTGGTTTTGGTTTTACAATTAAGTTTGTCATATCTTTTTACCAAAAATTCTAAATCTAGAGATACCGCCATCAGGAAATATGTTTATTTTTATATGATTGATTTTATCTTTTTTCATTAAAGAATTTTTAAATTTATGAGTTTTATTAGCTGATAATTTCGTATTTTTTAATAAATATTTCCATTTATTTGAGGAGCTAACAATTTGTTTGGAACTTTTAGATGGCAAATAAGCCGCTTGTAATGAACAATAACTTGGATAGTTTCCTTTAAAGTGATGAGTTGAGATTTCAATTTTATCAATAGAGTTACCATCTATAGAATTTAGAATTAACCAATCATTTCCTTTGCCTCTTCGTCTTCTAGTCTCCCAGCCGTCGCCCATATTTTTTGCTTTACCAGGAGCCAAAATATTTTCAGCTTTTCCAAAGTGTTCATTATTACAAGCAACAACTGATGCTCCATCTAATAATGAAGCGAGATTTATCTTTTTATTCTTTAATTTTTTTGATTTTGCAATTGATCCATATAATCTTAATCTTGCAACACCACCATCGGGAAAAATGTTAAATTTAATGTGTGTAAACACTTTATTATTTTTAACTGAAAAAAAATGATGTGAATTCGCTTTTACCTTTTTTTTTGAAAGAATTGAAATCCATTTAAATTGTTTAATTTTATTTGAATTGGAATTAGCGCCCTCAATTGAGACCATTGAAGGTTGATTGCCATTAAAATGAGATGTATCAATGTCAATCTTAGAAATTTTTCCTGGCTTACCTAATCTTAAAACAATGTAATCATGTCCCGAGGTTCTTTTTCTTCTAGACTCCCATCCATCCATCCATTTTCCGTGTTTATCAAAAACACCTTCTTTGAATACAGGAATGGTTGGGCTAATTATTCTGTTTGCAGATGCAAAAAAATCATCAGTTTTATAAATAACTTTTGTACCTAACCTTGGTTGAGCCAAATCTATTAGTCCGTTAGTAAATATTATTTTTTCTTTCATATTATGAGTAGTTTTTAATCCAATGATTAGCTATATCAATTCTTTTACAGATCCACACATCTTCAAATTTAAGAACATAGTCTAAAAATTTCTTTAAAGATTGAATTCTACCAGGTCTACCTATTAATCTACAATGCAATCCAACTGACATCATTTTAGGACTTGTTTTTCCCTCTTCATATAAAGTATCAAAGCTATCTTTTAGATAATTGTAAAAATGATCACCAGTATTAAATCCCTGATTTGTTGCAAATCTCATATCATTATTATCTAAAGTGTAAGGAATAATAAGTTGTTTTTTTTTGCCTCTGTATTCCCAATATGGCAAATCATCACTATAACTGTCACTATCATATACAAAACCACCATCATCAAAAACTAAGTCTCTAGTGTTTGGGCTGCATCGACCAGTATACCAGCCTAGCGGTCTTGAACCAAAAATATCTTTAATTGTTTTTATAGCTAGTTGCATATGTTTTTTTTCAATTGATTTTTTTACATCTTGATAATCAATCCATCTATATCCGTGAGCAGCAACTTCATAATTACCATTTTTAATAGCATTACATACTTCGGGGTTTTGTTTTAACGCAAGTCCTACCCCAAAAATTGTAATTGGTATTTTTTTTTCTTTAAATAATTTATCTAAACGCCAAAACCCTGATCTAGATCCATACTCATAAATACTTTCCATGCTTATGTGTCTTCCTTTAATTGCTTTAGCACCAATAATTTCTGATAAAAAAGTTTCAGAATATTTATCTCCATTTAATACAGAATTTTCCCCACCTTCTTCGTAATTTAAAACTATTTGAAGAGCTAATTTTGCATTATTAGGCCACGAAATTTTTTTCCCTTTAGCACCATAGCCTACAAAATCTCTTGAATTTTTTTTAACCATGTACAAATATAATTTAATTTAAATTTCTTAACAATTTATTAACTTGAAATAGATTTAGACTTTATACCATTTAGAAAATTTATGCATTTCTTTAATTCATTAAGTTCAATAAATTCATCTACTTTGTGAGCTTGTTCAATGGAACCAGGGCCACATACTACAGTACTAATGCCAATTTCTTGAAACAAACCTGCTTCAGTTCCGAATGAAACTACTTCTCTAGAATTATCACCTGTTAAACTTGAAACGAGTTCACAAGCTTCAGATTTTTTAACACGATCAAATCCTGTCACTTCACCAATAATTTCTTTTGTTATTTTTGAGTTTTCAAAAATTTTTTTCATCTCAGGTAAAAGAACTTCATTTGCATATTTATCAATTTGATTATTCAAAAATATTCCATCTTCTTTAACAACTGGTCTTGTTTCCCAATTAATATGACATTTATCTGCAATAACATTGTGAGCAATTCCACCAAAAATTCCTCCCACTTGTAAAGTTGAAAAAGGTGGATCAAAAATAGAGTCTTTAGGGGCTCTTTTTTTTAAATCTTCTCTAAGTTCAATTAATTTATTGGCATATCTTGTAGCAAATTCAACTGCACTTACACCTTTGTGTGGCGCTGAACTATGACCAGCTAAACCCTCAAAATAAGTAGTGTATTCATAACAACCCTTATGAGCATCGATTATTTTCATTTTAGTTGGTTCACCAATTATGCAAATACCATCTTTGATATCTCTTTTCTTTAATTCTTCAATTAAGATTGGAGCTCCCAAACAAGCTGTTTCTTCATCGAAAGTAAATGAAAAATGTATATCTCTATTTAAATTTGTTTCTGCGTAAATAGGTGCAAAAGCCAAAGTACAAGCAATAAAACCTTTCATGTCACACGAACCTCTACCATAAAGCTTTTCTCCTTTTATAGTTGCTTTAAATGGATCTGTGCTCCAACTCTTGGAAACGGGCACCGTATCTGTATGTCCAGATAAAATAATTGGTTTAATACCGTTTGGTTTTTTTGCTTTAATAGTGGCAAAAAGATTTACTCTTTTTTTATCCTCATCAAATGTTTTAAAGGAAGTGGCACCAATTTTGTGTAGATAATCTTCACAATAATTTATCAAAGCGCTATTATCCTCTCCAGAAATTGTTCTAAAACCTATAAGGTCTGTTAATATTTTTACTGAATTGTTATATAATTCATCTAAATTTATTTCTGTACTCATAACCAATAATTATTATAAATACTGCCATTATGAAAGAACAAATAACATATGATACTTTTGATAAAATTGATATTAGAGTTGGTACTGTAATATCAGTTAAAAAAAATGAGAAAGCTAAAAAACCTTCTTTAGTTGTTGAGGTAGATTTTGGTGAAGAAATTGGTATTAAACAATCTTCAGCTCAGATAACCCATTATTACAATGAGGAAAATTTAAAAGGAAAACAAGTAATTGGCGTGTGCAATTTTGCTGAAAAAAATATTGCTGGGGTAGTCTCTCAGGTTTTAATTTTAGGTTCTATTGATAAAGAAGGAAAAGTAATTTTAGTTCATCCATCTCAAAAATCTGAAAATGGATTACCAATAGCCTAAATATGCATCCAGAAATATTCTCAATAGCATTATTTTGGTTTGTCGCAGCTTATACGCCTGGCCCAAATAATGTTGTTGCTTCATACTCAGGATTTAATTTTGGGATTACTAAAACTATTCCTCATATTCTTGGAGTAACTTTAGGATTTACTTCCTTAGTTCTTTTTTTGACGATTGGTTTAATTAATATTTTTAAATTATTTCCAATTATTCAATTAATAATAAAATATCTAGGAACATTATTTTTATTGTACCTTGCTTTTAAAATTGCATTTTCTAGTGGGTCTAATGAAGTAAAAAAAGAAAATCCAGTAAAATTCATTGAGACTTTTCTTTTTCAATATTTAAATCCAAAAGGTGTATCGGTAGCAATAATAGTAGTTTCTACTTACGTAGAGTTGGGAGCAAATTATATAAATTACGCGACTCAAGTAGTACTTCTGGCCTTCTTATTTTCATCAACAAGCATTACTTTATGGACCTTTATAGGAAAATTTTTAAGGAAATTTGCGACAAATGAGAAATTTATTAAGTACTTTAATTATGTTATGTCAGTGCTTCTTCTTTTGAGCATAATTACATTTTATATATAAACTATGAAACCAGGAATAAAAAATTCATACAATTCATTGTCAAATATTGAAATTCAGGGAAAAAATTTTAAATTTTACTCTCTTGAAGAAGCAGAGAAAAATGGATTGGATGGGATTTCAAAACTTCCCAAGTCTCTTAAAGTGCTTTTAGAAAATCTACTTAGATATGAAGACGATCTATCAGTCACAAAGCTTCAAATTGAGTCAATAAAAAACTGGTTAAAAATTAAAAAATCTAAAACAGAAATCGCTTATAGGCCTGCAAGAGTTTTATTGCAGGATT
Organism: uncultured Pelagibacteraceae bacterium; assembly: GCA_902631135.1. Classification (GTDB taxonomy): domain Bacteria; phylum Pseudomonadota; class Alphaproteobacteria; order Pelagibacterales; family Pelagibacteraceae; genus Pelagibacter. The sequence goes on along the minus strand of CACOXL010000011.1, from coordinate 14,476 downwards.
ATACAGGAATACCTGCGGTTGCAGATTTGGCTGCTATGAGAGAAGCTGTAAAAGATAAGAATAAAGACCCGAATACTATTAATCCACTTTCAGCAGTAGATCTTGTTATTGATCATTCGGTTCAAGTAGATAAGTCATCAAAACCAGACTCTTTTGATAAAAATGTTGAAATTGAATTTAAAAGAAATGGTGAAAGATATTCATTTTTAAAGTGGGGGCAGCAAGCATTTAATAATTTTAGAATTGTTCCTCCAGGTACAGGTATTTGTCATCAAGTAAACTTAGAGTACTTATCAAAAGTTGTTTGGAATGAGGAATTCGAAGGTGAGAATTATCTTTTTCCAGATACATTAGTGGGCACTGATAGTCATACCACTATGGTTAATGGTTTATCAGTTTTAGGATGGGGAGTAGGCGGTATAGAAGCAGAGGCAGGAATGTTAGGTCAACCAATTTCAATGTTAATTCCAGAAGTAATAGGTTTTGAAGTTAAAAACAAAATGCCTGAAGGCACTACTGCCACTGATTTAGTTTTAACAGTTGTTAAAATGTTGAGAGATAAGAATGTTGTCGGAAAATTTGTAGAGTTTTATGGAGATGGATTAAAAAATTTAACATTAGCTGACAGAGCAACTATTGCAAATATGGCCCCAGAATATGGGGCAACTTGTGGTTTTTTTCCAATTGATGAGGAAACTTTAAAGTATTTAAAATTTTCAGGAAGAAGTCAGTCAATTGTTAACATTGTAGAGAAATATGCAAAAACACAAGGTTTGTGGGCAAGCAAGGATATTGAGTTTACAGATACAATCACTCTTGATATGTCAACAGTTGTTCCGACGATATCAGGGCCAAAGAGACCTCAAGATAAAATACTATTAACAGATGCTTCAGAAAGTTTTAATAAAAGTTTTAACGAGATAACAAACAAAAAAAATTTTTCTACTTCGAAGGTTCCAAATGCAGATTTTGAAATAAAAGATGGATCAATTTTAATTGCAGCTATTACATCTTGTACAAACACATCTAATCCTAATGTCTTAATAGGAGCTGGTTTGCTTGCAAAAAGAGCAGTTGAACTTGGGCTAAAAGTAAAACCGTGGGTAAAAACTTCTTTGGCGCCAGGATCTCAAGTTGTTACGGATTATTTAAAAAAAGCTGGATTAAATACTTATTTAGACAAACTAGGATTTAATTTAGTTGGTTATGGATGCACTACATGTATAGGTAATTCTGGTCCATTAGCAGATAATATTGTTGAAGCTATCCAAAAAGAAAACATTTACGGAGTTTCTGTTTTGTCTGGGAATAGAAATTTTGAGGGTAGAATTTCACCACACATTAAAGCAAATTATTTAGCCTCACCACCTCTTGTTGTTGCGTATGCTTTAGCAGGACATATGAGTTTTGATTTGTATAAAGATTCTTTTGGAAAAGATAAAAGTGGCAAAGATATCTTTATGAAAGACATTTGGCCGTCAAATAAAGAAATTGAAGAAACTTTGGAATCATCTTTAAACGCTGAGATGTTCGTAAAAAGATATTCAAATGTATCCGAGGGGCCACAACAATGGCAAGAGATCAAAACTGAAAAGAGCAGCATTTATAACTGGGAGGAAAATTCTACATATGTAAAAAAGCCTCCTTTTTTTGATAATCTACCAGATGAACCAGAGGGATTTAAAAAAATTGAGGATGCAAGACCATTATTAATTTTGGGAGATATGGTAACTACTGATCATATTTCTCCTGCTGGAAGTATTCAAAAAGATAGTCCCACTGGACAATATTTTATGAAACATCAAATATTACAAAAAGATTATAATTCCTATGGCGCAAGAAGAGGAAATCATGAAGTGATGATGAGAGGAACTTTTGCAAATATTAGAATAAAAAATGAAATGGCGCCAGGAACTGAAGGAGGCTTTACAAAACTTTATCCAGAGGAAAAAGTGATGCCAATATATGACGCTGTTGTGGAATATAAAAAAAGAGGTGTAGATTTAGTAGTAGTTGGTGGTAAAGAGTATGGGACTGGATCATCAAGAGATTGGGCTGCAAAAGGAACAAAACTTTTAGGTATTAAAGTGGTAATTGCTGAAAGTTTTGAAAGAATTCATAGATCAAATCTAATTGGTATGGGAATTTTACCTCTTCAATTTATAAATGACATCAATAGAAAAAACTTACATTTAAAAGGATCAGAATTGATAAGTGTCAAAGAAATTGAAAATGGAATAAATCCAGCTGATAAAGTGGATGTAGAAATTAAATATGCATCAGGAGAAATAAAGAAGATAAAAACATTGTGTAGGATAGATACTAAAAATGAAATAGAGTACTATAAAAATGGTGGAATACTTCAATATGTTCTGCGAAATATGATTTAAAATGGAAGAAGATTTAGCAATAATTAATTCAAATACAAGAAATGAAAAAATTAAAAATTTTTTTATTAATAATAAGAAAAAATTAATATCTTCATTATTTTTAATAATTTTGATTTTATTAACTTATTTTGGATACAATGAGTTTAGAGATAATCAAAAAACAAAATTATCTAACTTGTATAATGCAACTATAATTGAATATTCTGAAAAGAATAAAGTATTAACTACTAAAAAGTTGATTGATATAATTAACGAAAAGGATACCACTTATTCACCTCTATCATTATATTTTATTATAGATAATAATTTAATTTCAGATAAAAAAAAAATTAATGAGTTATTCGATGTTCTTATAAATAAAGTTTCTTTAGATAAAGAGATAAAAAAACTTATAATTTATAAAAAAGCATTATTTAATGCTGATGATATTTTAGAAAAAGATTTATTAGATATTTTAAAACCCATAATTAATTCTGATAGCGTCTGGAAATCTCATGCTTTATATTTGATTGGAGAATATTTTTATTCTAATAATGAAAAACAAAAATCTAAAGAATTTTTTAATCAAATAGTTACTTTAGATAATGCTAATGAGGAAATAAGAATAATTGCACAAAAAAGACTTAATAGAGATTTAAGTGATTAAATTAATTTCTTTTTTCATAATATTTAATTTAGCAACAGGGTGTTCTTTTAATTCGAATTCAGAATTTTGGACATCTTCAAAAGATATTACTCAAGAAAATGCTAATTATAAAAAAATTTTAAAAAATCAAAAAAGGACAGTAAATAAAGAATTTAACTCAAACTTAAAAATTAATTTAGGAACAAGCTATAATAAAAATTTACATAAAAGCAAGCAGTTGAATAATATTGGAAGAATAGAATATGATGGACAATTAAAAAAAATTTCACGTTATAAATTTTCAAAAATTAAAAATTTTTATGAATATGAACCTGAAATTTTGTTTTTTAAAAATGATATAGTTTTTTTTGATAACAAGGGAACTATTTTGAAATTTGATCAAAATTCTAAATTAATCTGGAAAAAAAATTTTTATTCTAAATCTGAAAAAAAATTAAATCCGATTCTACAATTTTCAAATAACAAAAAATTTTTAATCGTTGCAGATAATATTGCTAAATATTATATGTTAGATTTAAAATCAGGAAATTTGATTTGGTCTAAAAATAATTTAGCACCGTTTAATTCACAGATAAAAATATATAAAGATAAATTTTTTGTAATTGATTTTTCAAATACTCTTAGATGTTTTTCTTTAAAAGATGGTTCTGAGCTCTGGAATGTAAAAACAGAAAATACATTAATTAGATCACAAAAAAAATTATCGATGGTAATAATAGAAGATAATATATATTTCAATAATTCTTTAGGAGATATAACTGCAGTTAATATAAATGAAGGTCAGCTTTTATGGCAATTGCCTACACAAGGTAGCCTGATATATCAATCTGCATTTTCTCTCGAAACATCAGATTTAATTTCAGATGGTAGTTCATTATTTTTTTCTAATAATAAAAACCAAATTTTTTCAATTGACTTCAAGACAGGAACTTTTAACTGGGAAACTACTGTAAATTCAAATGTTAGACCAACAATAGTTGATAATTTATTATTCACAGTATCATTAGAGGGGTATTTGGTAATATTACAAAAAGATAGTGGAAATATAATTAGAATAACCGACATATTTGAAAATTTTAAATCAAAAAAAAGATCTAAAATAAAACCAGTAGGTTTTGTAATGGGTAATAAAAATATTTATTTATCAATAAGCGATGGAACATTGTTAATAATTGATATCGCATCAGGTAGAGCAATATCAACTTTAAAGATTGATAGAGAAAAGATTTCTCGTCCCCTAATAGTAAATAAAAATCTTTTTATCATAAAAGATAATGCTATTATTAAACTAAATTAATGTTTCTAAAGTTTTTAGAAAGAGTCGGTCGAAAAAAAGTAGTTTTGGACAGAGGACCATCGCATCCAAGGTTTGATTTAGCAAAACCATGGATGAATAGATATTATGTTTTATTCAGAAATAGGCCAAAATGGTTTCCATTTAATATATTAATACATGAAATGTTGGCAGATGATCACGGCGAAGGTGTTCATAATCATTTATGTCCTTATATAACTATAATTTTAAGAGGAGGTTATTGGGAAACCACTAAAAAAGGAAAATTTTGGAGAAAACCTGGATACATAGGTTTCAGGTCAGCAAATGCATTCCATAGAGTTGATTTAAAGGAAGGGACAAAACCAATGACAATTTTTATACCCGGACCTTTTGGATTAAGAAAGGGCCCAAGATCAGAATATGGAATTGATTTTAAAACAAAAAATAATTGATGTTAAAGAATCTTGAGGAAAAGTTTAGTTTTTATTGTAATTCTGAAAATTTAGAAATTAATCATAATCAAATTTTAGTTATTAAAAAATTACAAGATTTTCATAAAGAGAATTTTAAATCATCTATTTTAAATTTTTTTACAAAAGAAAGTTCAAAAAAAGGTTTTTATCTTTATGGAGGTGTAGGGGTCGGAAAAACAATGATTTTAGATTTCTTTTTTAATCAAATCAATCAAAAGAAAAAAAGACTTCATTTTAATGAATTTATGTTAAATTTTCACGATTTTGTACATGAAAGAAAAAGTAAAAAAGAAGAAAACGTATTAAATTTGTTTGTAAAAAATTTAAAATCAAAAGTATCTTTATTATATTTTGATGAATTTCAAGTAACTAATATTGTAGATGCAATGATTTTAGGAAAATTATTTGAGCAGATTTTCAAAGAAAATATAAAGATAATTCTGACCTCAAATATAAAGATATCAGAATTATACAAAGATGGTTTACAAAGAGATCAATTCGAACCATTCATAAAGATTATGGAAGAAAAATGTATTGAGTGTGAGCTTAAAATTGAAGATGATTATAGAAAATCAAAAGAAAATCAAAACCAAAGATATTTTTTTCCATTAAATCGGGAAACTAATTTTAAAATTAATAAATTATTTAGAACTATTACAAAAAGTAAAAAGAAGCATAAAAAAGTATTAAATATAAAAGGAAGAGACTTTGAAATTAAGAATTATTATGAAGGGATATCCAGATTTGATTTTAGAGAGTTATGTGATCAAAATTTAGGTGCTGAAGATTATTTAGAAATTTTAAAAGTTTCAAATTTTATTGTAATTGATAATATACCACAATTTAATGATGTTAATTCAAATCAACAATATAGATTTATAACATTACTTGATGTTATATATGATAAGAATATTCCAATTGCCGTCACAGCTAATCAAAATTTAAATCAATTTACTTCATCACAATCTTTAGAAAGACAATTTAAACGTACCATAAGCCGTTTATATGAGTTAACATCTGAAAATTATAAGAAATGATTCAGGAATTTTATAATCTTCAAATAAGTACAAATGGACAAAAACTTTATGAATTTACTAATCAAACAATTGAATGGATAAAAAAAAATAGATTAAAAGATGGCATGCTTAATTTAAGTATTCAACACACCAGTGCATCATTAATTGTTCAAGAAAATGCAGATCCCGATGTTCAAACTGATTTATTAAATTACTTTGATAATTTAGCCCCAATGAATAATAAATTATATACTCACACAACTGAGGGAAAAGATGATATGCCAGCTCACATAAAATCAGCATTAACAAATAATCAAATTTCTTTAAGCATTAAAAATAGTGAATTATTACTTGGAACTTGGCAGGGGATATATCTTTTTGAACATAGACTAAATCCACAAACAAGAACAGTTATTCATCACTTTTTGGGAATTTAAAATTTTTATCTGTAAGGATTGTAAGCCCATTGCAAAATTGCTTGTCTTTGTCTTTTTCTACAATCCAGGTCACCTTTTTCACAATTTTTTTCAATAGCTATGACATGTCTTCTAAAATTTTTCCACCTTTTAATTTGTATTTCATCTATATGTGGAATTCTTCTCCCATTAGTAAACCTACAATACCATTGAAACCAACCAAGAGGATCTTCTTTAAAAATCCATCCTTTTTCAATCCAATGTTCTCTTGATAAACCTGATACAATTTTAAACCTGTTTAAATTTACATCAAAAGTTTTACTTAATTTTACATTTTTGAACCAAGATTTTGGATACTCTTTTACGTTTAAGCCAAAATAAGCTCCTCCAAAAACACCAAGTTCCATCATTCTTTTTGGAGTTAATTCAGGTTTAAAAATTTTATAAAAATCTAAGTTTTCAACTTTTTTTTTTAACATTCTTTTCATTAAATAATTTTTATTGGTTTATGAGTTTTTGATACATTTCTTGATCTGTATCACCCTCACATCCAATTAGTAAAATATTTGAGTCTTTATTTAGTTTCATTTTATCTTTTATTTTTTCATCTTCTCAACTTGCTATTAAGCTTATAACTCCAGGAGCAGAATTTTCACCTGCTATAATTTTTTTGGTACTAAAGTTTCCATTACCTAATAATTTCATAGTTTTTGCAATATCATCATCTGGCAAACTAATACAATATTTAACTGCATTTTTTAAAATTTCCCATGGGACTAATGATACTTCACCACATGACATTCCACCCATTAAGCTTTCTCTCTTAATATCTATCTTTTCAATTTTACCTGTTTTTATACTTTCCATAACGCATGCAGCACTATCAGGTTCTACAATTATAATCTCAGGCACATTTTGTAAGTATCTTGCAATACCTGAGATCATTGCCCCTGCCATTCCTCCTACACCTGCTTGTAAAATAATATGAGAAATTTTATTTTGATCAATCTGATCTACAATTTCTTTCATCATAACCGTATAACCAGCCATTGTGTACTTTGGAACAATAATGTAATCTTTCCAAGCAACATCTTGAACTATTTGCCAATTATTTTCTGTTGATTGTTTTATGCATTCAATTAAAGATTTCTCATAATTACCTTTTACTTTGATTACGTCAGCTCCAAGATCTGTCATTGCTTTTCCTCTTGCATCACTCACAAACTCACTTATAAAAATCTTACATCCTAAACCAAGTCTTCTAGCTCCCCAGGCAACTGATCTGCCATGATTACCTGCTGTAGCAGTAGAGACAATAATATTTTTGTTATCTTTAGAAACTTTTTCTACCGCATAAGCCCCTCCAAGAGCTTTAAAGGACTTGAGATCAAATCTTTTACTTTCATCTTTATAAAATATCTTATTTAAATTTAATTCTTCTGAAAGTTTATTAAGCTCAATTAAAGGTGTTGGAGAATAGCCTTGCCAATTAGAAATACTTGAATAGGCTTCATCAATATCTTTAGCAGATAGTGAGTTTAAAATTTTATTTTTATCAAAAGAAAAATTTTTATTTTCAATAAATTCACTGTGTTTCCACAAATGACCGTTAGATAAAATTTTCATATTCTAACAGTCTAGTGTATTATCTCTTTCCCATCTAGTGATAGCTTTTGTTTTATCGAAACTCTCTTGCTGTTTGAATTCATCTATCTCAGAACTTCTTAATTTAATGTAACTATTTATTGTTTCTTCTCCAAAAGCTTCATTCATACTTTTATTGTTTGCTAATTTTTTGAGGGACTGTTCTAATTCATCTGGAAGTTTTTGAAGATCAGGATAATTTTTATAATCTTCGTACATATTACAATTTAATGGTTTTCCTGGATCAATCTTATTTTTTAATCCATCTAAACCCGCAGCTAATACACTTGCCTGTAATAAATAAGGGTTTGCTGAACCATCCATCAGTCTTAACTCAAATCTACCTGGATCAGGAATTCTAATCATATGAGTTCTATTATTTCCAGTATATGAAATGCTGCTAGGTGACCATGACGCCCCTGATTTTGTTGGAGGTGCATTAATTCTTCTATAACTGTTTATTGTTGGATTAAAAAAAGCTGATAGAGAGGATGCATTTTTAATTACCCCACCTAAAAAATTGTAGGCCATCTTACTTAACCCTAGGCTATTTGATTTATCTAAAAACTTATTTTTATTTCCATCCCAGACAGAAATATGCGCATGACATCCATTACCAGTTAAATTTTCAAACGGTTTAGGCATAAATGTGGCTCTCAAACCATGTTTTTCAGCAATAGTTTTGACCATGAATTTAAAGAAAGTGTGTCTATCCGCAGTTACTAAACAATCATCATAATCCCAGTTCATTTCAAACTGACCGTTAGCATCTTCATGATCATTTTGATAAGGACCCCATCCCATTTCAATCATACAATCACAAATTTCTTTAATTAAATCATATCTTCTCATTAAAGCAGATTGATCATAACAGGGCTTTGATTGAGTATCTCTAGAATCTGCTATTGAATTGCCATCTGCTGAAATAAGAAAGTATTCACACTCAACTCCAGACTTCATTGTTAGACTTTTTTTTTTAAGTTTTTTAATTTGATTTTTAAGCATTACTCTCGGAGATGCCTCGACTGGTTTTCCATTCATCCAAAGATCTGATGCTAACCAACCAACTTCCTTATTCCAAGGCAACTGAATAAGACTATCAGGATCGGGAATACCAAACATATCAGAGTCTGCAGGAGACATGTCTAGCCATGCCGCAAACCCAGCAAATCCAGCTCCAGCTTCCTGCATTTCTTTAATTGCTCGTGCAGGCACTAGTTTTGATCTTAGTACTCCAAATAAATCGACAAAACTAATTAAGAAATATTTAATTTTTTTTTCTTTAGCTATTTTGAATAAATTTTTTGACATGGATTAGGTTAACATAGTTATTTAAAAAAAGAAAAAATTGTTTCTTTGTAATAAATTAGGTTTACTACAATTATTACTATTACTGCAAGTATGACTCCATATTTTGCTTTTGGAAAAGCAACTCCACGCATTTTGCTTGGTCTTAATTCTTCATTATTTTTTTCTTCTGACATTTTTTGATAGAGTAAAAAAAGGGCGCTACAATTAAGTAGCGCCCAAATTTTATCTAAAAATTACCAGTCGGTAATATTGCTTTTATGATCATTTGGACCATGTCTTTTTCTAGAAAGTCTATCAAGCTCATCACTTTCAGACTTTGCAGTTAAAACATGCCAACCAACCCATAAAATAATTGCTAAAATTACTAGCAATCCTTCTGAGGATCCAGCACCAGGATAAACAGCTCCTGCAACTTCTTCTGCAGGTTTGTTCAGGTGATCGATCCAATTTGTGACTGTTGCCATATTGTTTCTCCTTTACCTGGTTGCAGACGAAACAGCTCTCTCGTCTTTTTTAGCAGTTTCCATTATTTCATAGTCAAGTCCTGCAATCTCCACATCACGAGGTATTCTTAATTTACCCATTCCATGAAGAACTTTTGCAATAACATAACCTGGTATTAGTCCAAGAACTACGAACATAATTAATGCTCCTAGGAATTGTCCTAAAGGGTTAATTGAAGCATAAGTTGTTCCATCCCACATAGCACCAACACTGTAACCAGATGCTGGATAACCATTAAGAACAAAACCACATATTATTAGACCAATAAATCCAGCATAACCATGTACTGCAACTGCACCAACTGCATCATCAATTTTGAACTTACGCTCAACCCAATAATGTAGTTTGTATGAAATTACAACACCGATCATACCTATGATCATTGCTTGAATTGGATGATATAAATCATTTCCAGCTGAAGCACATATGATACCTGCTAGTCCACTTGAGTATGTCCAGAAAGGATCACCTTTTGCAATCCAATAACCGGCTAATAATCCTCCTGATAATGACATCAAGAAGTTAAAAGTAATACCACTAAGTGTAGTAGGGGTTACGTATATGTTTGTAGCTGTCCAATAACTTATGCCTTCCATACCGTACTCAGGTCCAAGATCAAAAATTGGTATATTACATGCTGCGTAGAAGCCCCAGAAACCAGTATAAATTAGAAATAATCCAATTGTAACTAACCAAGGATTTCTTGGTCCAATGTTTCTTGGTTCACCGCTAGATGTAAATTTTCCAATTCTTGGTCCTAAAACCATAAGAACACCTAAAGCAAATCCACCCGCAATCGCGTGAATTACTCCTGATGCATAAGCATCATGGTACCCTAATAATTTAAGCATCCATCCATCAAAGTGCCATCCCCAAGCAGCATCAATAACCCAAAATACAGATCCTATTGCAATTGCAAGAATTCCAAATGCAAAAGTTGTAATTCGTTCAATGATTGCTCCAGAAACGATTGAAGCAGCAGTCCATGAAAATAATAAGAATGCAGCCCAAAAAACACCTGAAATGTGGTCACCTAAGTTTACAGCCATCAATTGACTTGTAGCTGTATAGAATTTGGCACTGAATGCCGAGTCATCGGTAATTAATGCAGTGCTTTCATTCATAATTGACGGAGCTAGTCCCGGTCCTGTTGGGAAAGCCCAGTAAATCCACCAACCAAATAAAAACCAAGTTACTGTTACCAAAGGTATCAGCATTGTGTTTTTCATAAGAGTATGTTGGTGATGTTTGTATCGAGAAGCTCCAACTTCATACATACAGAAACCGACGTGAATTAAAAACATCAGTACCACTGTTACCCAGTAGTAGAATTCTGTAAATATAGTAGTAAGAGCGCCTAACTGATCAGTCATATCCTCTCTCCATATTTGTTTATGAAACCCTATAAAATTTAGAAAGGTGTGACAAACAAAACAATCTTCTAAAACCTAATATTTACACAAGGTTTTAAAAAAAAAATCAACTTTAGATTGTGTAATTAGAATTTTAAGTATGCTTTTTTTAAATCAACAAGAGGATGTTTTGGAGACATTTGGAATTTAACTAAAAGTTCTCTAGCTATCATATCTCTATCTTGTTGATTATTAGGTAGTTTAATAGATTTAGGAATTGTAACCCATCCATTTGCGTTTCTACAAAATACAGCAGGTCTTCCTTCTTCGTATCCCATATGCACATCCTCCAACCAATTTAGATCATCCCATCCCATTGCTTCAATATATTTTTTTAGAAAAGGAGTTATTTTACTGTAGTCTGGAAGAAGATTAACGTCATATCTATAACCAATAGACTGACCAATCATTTTTTCTCTAGCTGTTTCTTTTTTCTTTCCTAACTGTTGGTCTTTAACAGCAACTGATTTTGAAACTTTCTTTTTATTTTTTTTATTAGCCATAATTAACTTTAAATTTTATGAAAGTTATCTACTCCGACGGTATAATTAGTTCCTGCTAAAGGCACTTTTGCTAAAGCTGAAGCTTCAGATGTTAGTGCAGCTAAATCTTCAGGCTCTAGAGAGTGAATATTTGTTTTTCCACATGCTCTAGCTAATAATTGAGCTTCAAGAGTCATTGAATGAAGATAGTTATAAACTCTCAAAGCAGCATCATCAGGGTTTAATCTAGCTCTAAGCTTAGGATCTTGAGTTGCAACACCAACTGGACATCTTCCAGTGTGGCAATGGTAACATTCACCTGCTTTTACACCCATTTCTTTTTCAAAATTTGCTTCAGGAATATCTTTATTACAGTTAAGTGCAATCATAGAACCTGTTCCTATTGCAATTGCATCAGCACCTAAAGCTAATGCTTTTGCCATGTCAGCACCATCTCTAACACCACCTGCATAAATTAAAGTTACTTTTCCAGTTTTACCTACATCATCTAATGCTCTTCTAGCTTCTCTTATAGCAGCAATTCCAGGTATACCAGTGTTTGCTGCTGCAATGTGTGGTCCAGCTCCTGTTGATCCTTCCATACCATCAAGGTAAATTGAATCTGGATCACATTTAGCTGCCATACGTACATCATCGTAAACTTTTGATGCACCTAATTTTAATTGAATTGGAACTTTATTTTTTGTTAATTGTCTTAACTCCTCTACTTTTAAAGCTAAATCATCTGGACCTAACCAATCAGGATGTCTTGCAGGAGATCTTTGGTCAATACCTGATGGTAATGATCTCATTTCAGCAACTTGATCAGTAACTTTTTGACCCATTAAGTGGCCACCCATTCCAACTTTTTGTCCTTGTCCAATAAATACTTCTATTCCATCTGCAAGTTGTGCATGATGTGGGTTAAATCCGTATCTTGATTGAATACATTGGTAAAACCATTTTTCTGAATATCTTCTTTCATCAGGTATCATTCCACCTTCACCTGAACATGTTGCACTACCAGCCATCGTTGCTCCTCTTGCAAGAGCAGTTTTAGCTTCGTAAGATAATGCTCCAAAACTCATACCAGTAATATAAACCGGTATATCTAATTCAATCGGATTTTCACATCTTGGACCAATTACAGTTTTTGTTTCACATTTTTCTCTGTATCCTTCGATTACAAATCTCGTAAGAGTTCCAGGTAAGAAAACTAAATCATCAAAAGTTGGAATTTTCTTCATTAATGCCATTCCACGCATTCTGTATCTTCCTAATTGTGATTTTATGTGAATGTCATCAATTACATCAGGAGTAAAAATAGCATTGTGTCCTAAAAGGCTTTTATTTCTTCCACCATTTGAACTTAAGTGAACGTCAGCTTTTCCACCAACATTACCATTTTTTTTTATTTTACCATTTTTTTTCTTTTTTTTCTTAGGCATTAAATTGCTCCTTTTTTCTCAGTAGGTTCTAAATTATCGTAATTCCAAAGTTTTTTACCAGCTACTATTTTTTTCATTTTACTCACGTCAAAGTTTTCACCGATTTCAGCAACCTTTAATTTTCGTTTTAACCAATCTTGATCGCTTTTTGTTAATTCGGCGTCTACAGCATCACTACCATAAGAGCCAATTTCTCCACCTACGAAAATTGTCCCATCATACATAGAGTCACCTAAATTAATCCCAACGTCTCCTAATATTATTATTCTACCTCTTTGCATCATAAAACCAGTAAAAGCACCAGCATCTCCACCAATAATTATGGTTCCACCTTTCATATCAATACCAGTTCTGGCACCAACACTACCTTTGCAAATTAGGTCTCCACCTCTAATTGCAGCTCCAAAACATGATCCTGCATTTTTTTCTATTACCACTTTACCAGCCATTAAATTTTCAGCACAAGACCAACCAACTCTCCCATTGATTCGAACTGTTGGTCCATCACAAGAACCTATTCCAAAATATCCCAAGCTACCCTCGAAAATCAAATTTAATTTATTTAAAATTCCAACACCTATACTGTGTTTACCTTGAGGATTTTTAATAACTATAGTTCCATAACCTTGGCTCATTAAATTATCTATCTCTTTATTTGCGTCTGCTGCTGTCATGTCTTTAACATCTAAATCAGTTCTTTTGTTGAAATCTACGTCGTAAGTTCCAAAGTAATAAAAATTTTCTGCTTCATCAGGATTAAAAAACTTCTGTTGTGTTCTACCGGTAAGAACCTCTGTATGCATACCCATTGCTTGGGCTTTAGTTTTTTTTGTAACACTTTTTATATTTGCCATACTTTAACCTCCCCATCGAATGGATCATAAGTATCAATTTCTTGTGGTAAGATTGATCTAATTGCTATTTCCTCTGAACCCATTGCAACTAAGTCATCCGACTCATAAAGGACTAATGGTTTAGCTGCCATTGTATCTTTTGCCATCCCCAAAGAGTCTTTTGTAGCAACAAAATAAGTAAAAACACCATCTAAACCAACTAGGGATTCTTTCATTCCTTCTTCTAAAGAAGCACCTTCTCTCATTTTTTGAGCAATATAAACAGCGATAAGTTCTGAATCACATTCAGACATAAATCTCATTCCTTTATTTTCTAAAGCTCTTCTATTGTTCCAGTAATTTGTTAATTGACCGTTATGAACTACAGACACATCACTAAATGGGTAACCCCAAAAAGGGTGAGCTGATTTAATGTCTACTCCAGACTCAGTTGCCATTCTAGCATGACCAATTGCATGAGTACCAACAAGTTTATCTAAATTATATCTGTCACAAACCATTTTAGCATTTCCAAGATCTTTTATTACTTCTAAAGATTTGCCCATAGAAAGAATTTCAACACCAGGAATACTCTCAATTTTTTGTGAGAATTCTAATAAATCTT
>CACOXL010000010.1 GCA_902631135.1 uncultured Pelagibacteraceae bacterium | reverse complement strand
CATTTGATCTAGGTATTTGTATCGGACAAGGAGCATATATATGTGGAGAGGAAACAGCATTAATTGCATCTATAGAAGGAAGAAGAGCTGAGGTAGATGTAAGGCCACCCTTTCCTGTAACTGAAGGGTTATACAAAAAACCAACAGTTGTAAATAATGTAGAAACTTTAGCAGCTGCAACTGGAATATTAATTAATGGAGCAGATAAATTTTCATCAATTGGAAATAAAAAATCAGCAGGCACAAAGTTAGTTTGTTTGGACAGTTTTTTTAATAATCCAGGTGTTTATGAGATTGATATGGGTACACCTATGAAAAAAATTTTCAATGAAATTGGTGGTGGTTTTAAAGATGAAATTAAAGCATTTCAAATAGGTGGTCCTTTAGGCGGAGTTGTGCCTATGAATGAAATTTACAATTTAAATTTGGACTTTCAAGAATTTACTTCAAAAGGATTTATGTTAGGGCATGCAAGTGTTGTTAGTATCCCTAAAGATTTCCCAATGACTGAATATATTCATCATTTGTTTGAATTCTCAGCAGAAGAATCATGTGGCAAATGTTTTCCTGGAAGACTTGGATCTTATCGAGGAAAAGAAATGTTTGATCAAGCCAAGAAAAAAACTGCTAAAATTCCACTTAAATTACTTAATGAATTATTGGTAACAATGAAAAAAGGCTGTTTATGTGCTCTTTGTGGTGCAATACCAACTCCCATTATGAACATCTTAAAGTATTTTGGTGATGAAATGAAAAATGATATGGTAAAAGATAATTAATGAGCTCAGAAAAAAGAAAAATTGCATATATAGATGGCAAACCATATGAAATTGGTGCTAATCATACATCTATTTTAAAATTTGTTAAAAGTTATGTTGGAGAAAAAAAAGTTCCAACTCTTTGTGATGATCCAAATCTTGCGCCATATGGAGCATGTAGAGTTTGCTCTGTTGAAGTAGCATTAGAAAAAGATGGTCCGACTAAAGTAGTTGCTTCATGTCATACACCTGTAGCTGAAAATCAGCACATTTTTACATCAAATGAAAATCTACAAAATTTAAGAAAAAATATTGTTGAACTGGTTCTTACTGACCATCCAATGGAATGTGCAAGTTGTGAAGTAAATAATAACTGTGAACTTCAAACTGTTGCAAATGATTTAGGTATTTCTGAACATAGATATAATAGTCCAAAACAACACAAAGGAATTCCAAGAGATACATCTCATGACTACATGAGAATGAATTTAGATAACTGTATAAATTGTGGAAGATGTGTGAGAGCTTGTGATGAAATTCAAGGTTCATTTGTTTTAACAATGTCTGGCAGAGGATTTGAGTCTAGAATTACTACTGACAATGATATGATGTTTGGAGACTCATCATGTGTATCTTGTGGAGCTTGTGCACACACTTGTCCTACTGATGCAATTTCTGATGTTTTCCAATCAAAATCAGCTGCAGTAGATAAAAAAGTAAGAACAACATGTTCGTATTGTGGTGTTGGGTGTAATTTAGAAGCATCAATTAAAAATGATAAAGTTGTGGCTATTGATACTCCAAAACAAACTGAGGTGAATGCTGGACATACTTGTATCAAAGGAAGATATGCATTCGGTTTTTACGATCATCCAGATAGATTAAAAACGCCTTTGATAAAAAGAAATGGTAAGTTTGAGGAGGCTTCATGGGATGAAGCATATGATTTTATCAAAAAAGAAATGCTAAGAATTGTTAAAGATCACGGCCCTGATGCATTTGCTGGAATTTCTTCAGCGAGATGTACGAATGAAGAAAATTATGTTTTCCAAAAGATGATAAGAGCAGCCGTTGGAACAAACAGTGTAGATTGTTGTGCAAGAATCTGTCACTCACCTACTGCTTGGGGAATGCAGCAAACTTTTGGAACGGGTGCTGCGACTAATTCTACTGAAGATATTTATCATGCTGACTTATTTTTAGTAATTGGAGCAAATCCAACTAATGCACACCCTGTAACAGGAGCCAAAATTAAACAACAAGTTATGAAAGGAAAAAAACTTATTGTTTTAGATCCAATTACAACTGAGTTAGCAAAATTAGCTGACTACCATATTAAGCTAAGACCTGGAACAAATGTTGCAGTACTCAATATGATGCTGCATTTCATTATTAAATCAAAATTATATAATGCTGATTTTGTAAGAGACAGAACAGAGGGATTTGATAATTTTTTAAAAGAAATTGAAAGACAAGATGTTGATCATTTAGCAAAAGTTGCTGGTGTAGATAAACAATTAGTAAAAGAAGCAGCTATTGCATATGCAACTGCCAAAAATTCAATGGAGTTTCATGGTTTGGGAGTTACAGAACATGAGCAAGGTTCTAAAACTGTAATGCTTATAGCTGACCTAGCTATGATCACTGGAAATATTGGAAGAAAAGGAGTTGGGGTAAATCCATTAAGAGGTCAGAATAATGTTCAAGGTGCAGCTGATATGGGTTGTCAACCACATCAAGGTGCTGGTTATTTTGAAGTTTCAGATAAAAAAAATCAAAAATTTTATTCTGAAAAATACGGTGTTACTCATCCAACAAAAGCAGGATTAAAAATTCCTCAAATGTTTGATGCAGCAATTAAAAAAGATATTAAAGGAATTTGGATTATTGGAGAGGATATTGTTCAAACGGATCCTAACAGTGCTCATGTAGTTGATGCAATGAACTCATTAGAACTATTAGTTGTACAAGAAATATTTATGAGTGAAACAGCAAAACTTGCTACGGTTGTTTTACCTGGAACTACATTTTTAGAAAAAGATGGAACATTTACTAATACTGAAAGAAGAGTACAAAGAGTTAACAGGGCTGTTCCACCATTACCAGGAACGAAACCTGATGGAGTTATAGTAACTGATATGATGCAAAAACTTGGATTTAATCAACCAGACTATGATGCTGATCAAGTGCTAGCAGAGATTGCTGATATAGTCCCTTTTTTCAAAGGTATAACTAGAGAAAGATTAGGAAAATTTGGATTACAATGGCCTGTAAAAGAGGATGGAACTGATACTCAAATTTTACATACAGAGGAATTTAAATTAGGAAAAGGTCGTCTAAAAAGCTTTGATTGGAAAGAGTCTACAGAAATTACAAATAATCAAAAAGACTATCCATTAATACTAACTACTAGCCGTGTTTTACAGCATTACAATGCTGCTACAATGACTAGAAGAACTAATAATATTAACATTGTTGATGAAGATGTACTGTTAGTTCATCCTAAGGATGCAGCTGATAGAGATCTAAATACTGGGGATATTGGCCGTTTGTATTCAGGTAGAGGCGAAGTTGCTCTTAAAGTAGAGGTAACAGATAAAGTAAAAGAGGGAATCGTCTTTACAACATTCCATTTCCCAGAGCACATGGTGAATATGGTAACAGGACATGGAAAAGATGAGGAAACAATGTGTGCTGAATATAAAGTTTCATCAGTCCAGGTTCAAAAAATATCAAATCAATTCAAAACTGAAGTAAAACCTAAAGAACATCAAGCAGAAGTAAGTTAAATCTAATGACCATTGGATGGTGCTTTGACAATACTTATTCTAAATTACCAGATTCATTTAGGGAAAAAATAAGCCCTGTCCCAGTTAAGAAACCTGAGTTAGTTATTTTAAATAAGAGTCTTTCGAAAGAACTTAATTTAAATTTTTCAAATTTAGATAATAAAAAGATTTCTGAATTATTTTCAGGTAATTCGCTTCCATCAGGAAGTAGTAGCATTGCCCAAGCTTATGCAGGTCATCAGTTTGGTCATTTTACTATGCTAGGTGATGGAAGAGCTGTCTTAATTGGAGAACATTTATCAAAAAAAGAGAGATACGATATTCAATTTAAGGGATCTGGAAAAACGACATTTTCAAGAAATGGCGATGGAAGAGCTGCACTAGGCCCGATGCTAAGAGAATACATAATCAGTGAGGCGATGCACAATCTAAATATTCCTACAACAAGAAGTTTAGCTGTTGTTAAAACAGGTGAGAATGTAATTAGAGAAACATCCTTACAAGGAGCTATACTTACGAGAGTGGCTTTAAGTCACATAAGAGTTGGAACTTTTCAATATATTGCTGCAAGAGAAAAAAATGATGAATTAGAAATATTGCTAAATTATGTAATTCAAAGACATTATCCAAATATTCAAAATTCAAAAGAAAAAGCATTAGATCTTTTAAATGTAGTTTTAGAAAAACAAATTGATCTAATCATTAATTGGATGAGAGTTGGTTTTATACATGGAGTTATGAATACAGATAATATGAGTATATCTGGTGAAACTATTGATTATGGTCCATGTGCATTTATGGATGTTTATGATCCAAAAACTGTATACAGTTCGATTGATGAAATGGGAAGGTATGCTTATTGTAATCAACCTGTTATTGCAAAATGGAACCTCTCAAGATTTGCAGAATGTCTGATACCATTAATCGACAAAGATCAAAACAAGGCAATCGAACTAGCTACTGAAATGATTAATTCTTTTGAAAAAAAATATGAAGAAAAATGGCTTAATATGATGAGAGATAAATTAGGTTTATTTGGAGTTGAAGATAAAGATAAATTTTTGATACTAGATTTATTAACTTGGATGCATCAAAAAAAAGTAGATTACACAAATACTTTTTGTCATTTAATGAATTTTGAAATTAAAGGTAAAAAAAATTTTGAAGATAATGATTTTCAAAATTGGAAAAAAAGATGGCATGAAAGATTGAAGATTAACAGTAACAGTCCTGAAAAATATACAAAGTTAATGAGAAGTGTTAATCCACTCGTCATACCAAGAAATCATAAAGTAGAAGAAGTTTTAGATGAGGCAAACAATGATAACTTAGAGCCTTTAAACAAATTTTTAGAAATTTTAGCTAAACCTTATTCAGAACAAAAAGATATAACGAATTTTCAATTACCCTCTTCTTCTAACGAAAAATATAAAACTTTTTGTGGAACTTAATTAAAGAACATAAGGTTCTGGTCTAGCTTTTTTCCCTAAAACTCTTTCAACTGCCATGTTTGATATATCGATTGATTGATATGAACCAGTTGTAATTAATTCTGTAAGTGCTCTACCTATTCCAGGAGCTTGCATCAAACCTCTCCCTGTAAAACCTGTTGCTAGATAAACATTATCAAATTTAGGATGTTTTCCCACAACAGCATTATTATCTAATCTGTTGCAATCATAGTATCCTGCCCATCCTCCAGTCAATTTTAATTCTTCCATAGCAGGTATTCTATGAGCTAATGCAGGCCATACGAGTTCTTCAAAATCATCCCATGCTGGTTCAAGATCTTTTGCATCAAATACTGATTTAGGTGATCCTGCCAAATATTCTTTTCCTTCTGGTCGCCAGTAAACTCCTGTTGTTAAATCTCCTGTTAAGGGCATTTCAGGGATATGTTTTGGACATTTAACTCTAAACACTGTGTGTTTTTGTGGTTCAACAGGTATATCTTCTAAAAGCTCTTTAGTCCAACAGCCAGCTGCTGAAATAATTGTTTTCGCTTTTATTTCTGAAAGAGATTTAACTTCACCTTTTGTAAACTCTGCGCCAAGTTCTGTAGCTTTACTTTTTAATGCACTATGAAACATAAAGGGATCAATCCAACCTTCACTTTGATTATCTGTAAATGTTGCAGTCTCAATTCCCTCATTATTTATATATGGAAAAAACTTCGTTAATTCGGAACCCTTAATATTTTTTGTTCCAGCTTCACACGCTTTATGATTTTCTAAAGCTTTATATTGTTCTTCTGCATGTTCTGCGCCAAACATCAGTAAATATCCATTTGTAACCATGCTTGCAGTTGGTTTTGGATTTTTCTCTGTTTTTAGTAGTTCTGGAATCTGAAATATAAATTCTCTTGCAAATTTACCAAGTAAAATATTTTCTTTTTGAAAAAATTGTCTTCTAAAACCACCTAGTGAAAGTGGAAAGGAAGCAGTTTTATAAGTTGGATCTCTCTCTATTACTTTAACTTTTCTACCTTCTTTTGATAAAAAATATGCTGTGGCTGCACCAATTATTCCACCACCAACTATAACAACATCATCCATTTAATTTAATATTAATAGGTTAAAATTCAGAAATAGTGCATAGCAACACCAAAGTAAATAGGGAATCATTAAATAATAACTTACAAAATTGACACGTTTAAATCTTATAATAAGAATAATTATCAATAAAATTAGAATTATTAAAACAATTAGTGCTAAAAATATTTGGTGGAAACCAAAAAAAACAATACTCCAAGTTGTATTAAATATTATATGAATAAAATAAATATAAACTGTATTCATATCACGATTCTTTGTGTGCCAAAAAAACCAGATAGCTAAAGTCATCATAAGATATAAAGTTGTCCATACGGGTGCAAAAATCCAATCTGGAGGGTTATAATTTGATTTAATAAGCTGTGAATACCAGGGTTCCTTTAAGCTTATTGATGCCAAACCCCCAATAAATGAGGCAGAAAAAGTAATTACAAAAAAAAGTATAAACGAAAAAAATTTATTTTTTAGCATATAAGTATTATACATCTTTATATTATGAATAAAAAAACAATTTGGATAACTGGTGGAAGTACTGGTATTGGTAAAGCATTAGCATTAAAATTTGCTAGCAAAGGTTGGAATGTAGCAATTTCAGCAAGACGTGAAAATCTACTTAAAGAAATTTCAGATAATAATGAAAATATATATGGATTTCCCCTAGATGTAACAGATAAGTCAAAATGTAAAGAAGTTTTTAACCAAATTAAGAATAAGTTTCAAAGTGTTGATATTTGTTTTTTTTCAACTGGGACTTGGAATCCAAAAAAGGAAAAAGACATTGATGTTGAGCAAATAGAAGATGTGTTCAAGGTAAATTTTTTTGGCACAGTAAATACTATTAAAGCTGTAGAAGAATATTTTAAAAATAAAAAAGAAGGTATTATCACTATTGTTTCATCTATAGCTGGATATAGAGGGTTACCAAATTCCACTGGTTATGGACCATCTAAATCTGCTCTTAATAATTTAGCAGAAAGTTTATATTTTGATTTTAAAAGATCCAATGTACGTGTTTGCTTAGTATCTCCTGGATTTATAAAAACGCCTATGACAGATAAAAACGATTTTAAAATGCCATTTTTAAAAACTACAGAATATGCTGCTGAAAAAATTTATGATGGATTAATAAATAAAAATGTATTTGAAATTCATTTTCCAAAATCATTAACACTAATACTTAAAATTTTAAGCTTCTTACCAAATAAAATTTATTTCAGTTTAGTTGGTAAAATGACCAAATATCAAAAAAAATAATAAATATTTTTTTAAGCTTTTTGTTGAGCACAAACATCTTTGATAACAGGAACATTTGCACAGTCACCACATTTAGTCTGCTGAACAATGCATCCATTATCAAGAACTTTTACATCTACAACTCTATCACATTTAGAGCAAACAGATGTAACAGTCAGTCCACACTTTTTACAACTATAGTTTTGAGTTTCCATTATAAGATCATATTTCTTTAAAAATTAGATACAATATAATTGTCAGCGAATGATAACTAATCTCAAACTTTTTTTTAGAATGATTATTATTAACTTTTATAATTAAGTAAAATTAATCTTTGACAAAAACAACTGTCAATTCCGCAACTTTTATACCAAACTTAGTCATAGTTGCTCTATTAATGGCTACACGTTCATCTTGTTTAAATATCCAATCATCAAAAGTAATTTTCATTTCTTTACCTTTTACTGGTACTAAAAGAACATATTCAAATTTAAATGCTGGGCCATAAGAATAACCTTTTGCTTTTCCGACAACATCTCCTGCTGTACCCTCATAATTGTTTTCATCAATTTTAGTTATTTGCCATTGTCTATTTTGAATTTCACCATCATCCCAATTGAATTTTTCATCAAGTATCAATTGATTTCCGTCCCATTGTCCATTGAGATCAGCCGAAAACTGTCTTGTAACTTTGCCAGATCTATTTTGAAGAACTCCCCAAGCTTTAACATTGCCTGATAAGTACTCCTCTATAATTAATCTTGGTTCTTTACCTTTAAAATCTTCTGGTTTCATAGCACTATTATTTGAACAGTTTGTAAATAAGAATAAAGAAATTATCAATAAAATTGCTTTAAAGTTTATAATTTTTCTCACATCACTCCTTTAAGTTATTTATTTTGTAGTGAAAATTGAATTAGGTCAATATTTTTTGACTTAAATCCAGCCTCACAATATGAAAGGTAAAATTCCCACATTCTTTTAAATGTAGAGTCAAAACCTTGATTTTTAATTAAATCCCATTTTTTATTAAATTCATTTCTCCATAATGCCAATGTACTAGAATAATGATCAGCATAAGAATCATATGATTTTATAGTCAAATCATTTTCTGAAACATGTTTATTTAAACTGTTTTTACTTGGAAGAAATCCTCCAGGAAAAATATATTTTTGAATGAAATCTTGTTTATTTTTATATCTATCAAATAAATTGTCATCTATTGTAATTGCTTGGATTGCTGCTGTACCACCGTTTGCTAAATTTTCTTTAATCGTTTTAAAATAGCTTTGTAAATAATTCTGCCCAACTGCTTCGATCATTTCAATTGATGCTATTGAATTATACTTGTCTTTTAAATCTCTATAATCTTTAATTTGAATATTAACTTTTTCATTTAAACCGCATTTATGAATTCTTTCTTTTGCAAATTCGTACTGATTTTTAGAAATTGTAATACAATCTAGTTTTACATCGTATTTTTTTCCTAAATATTCTGCAAATCCTCCCCAACCACATCCTATCTCTAAAACTTTATCTCCATTTTTTGGTTTAATTAAATTAATTAACTTTTGATATTTATTATTTTGGGCCTCAGATAAATCTTGATTTTTTTCCTCAAAGATAGCACTTGAATATGTAAGAGTTTTATCAAGCCAAAGTGAAAAAAATTCATTTCCTAAATCATAATGTTTAGCAATATTTTCTTTGCTTCTACTTTTTGTATTTTTAATAAAAATTTTCTTTAAAAAATTTACAAATGGTAAATCTAATGATCCAGAAAATTTGTGAATAGTTTTTATGTTTCGAGCTGTAATCTCAATTAAGTTTGATAGATTATCTGTCTCAAATTCATCTCTCATATAAGACTCGGCAAAGCCAATGCTACCACCTTTAATCAAACTAAATGTAAAATTCGGTTTTTTTATTCTTATATTAGCTTTCAAGGAATCTTCAGGATTACCAAATTTCATCAACTTGCCATCAAAACTTATTATTTCCAAATAACCAAATTCAATATCCTGTAAAATCTTAAAAACAATTTTATCTGCAAATCTATGTAAGTTCATTAGTTTTCAAACGTTATATTATTTTTAACTTTTAATTTTTTTTTTATTAATTTTATTCCTTTAGTCCACAATTTAAACGCTTCAAAATGTATCGCTGAAATAATTTTAAAGGTCATTAACGGGTGTTTTAGATATGATTTTATTAATTCTGAACTTGTGAGATCTGCTCTTGTTCCATCTTGAGAGGCGTATAATATTTTTTCATTTAATTGATATTGATCAATTATGACTGATATCTTTTGTGCAGGTTTTAAAATTCTAAAAAAATAATTACAGTTCATATCAATAAACGGTGATACATGAAATTTTTTTTCACAATTATGTTGTAAAAGATTATTATTTTCTACTTTAAAGATATAAGTATGCTGTTCACCAAATGTATTTTTAACCTCATATAATATCGAAATTAATTCCTCTTTTTTATTATAAACATAAAAAACACTTAAAGGATTAAAAACATAACCTAAAATCCTTGGATAACACAAAAGTTTTATCTTAATATTTTCATGATCTATTTTATTTTCATTCAAATTTTTTTTAACCCATTCAACTAATGATGTTCCATCTCTCGCACCATGATCTTTGTCAAAAAAACTAATTAAGTTAAATCTATTGTGTGAAAAAAAACTTATATTTTTACTTAAAATATCTAGTTCTGATAAGTCAATTAAAAGTGAAAATACTTTATATTTAAAAAAATGTAACTTCGGTTTAAATCTTTTATGAATTACTGTTCCATTATAAATTGCACTAGTCATTAAGGTTTTTTAACATTTCAATAGATGATTTTATTCCATCTTCATGAAAACCATAACCAAAATAACTGCCACAAAAAAGAATATTTCTTTTATTTTGTAATTTTTTAAGCTCATTTTGATATGTAAGTGCTGACTGATCAAAATATGGATGGGTAAATTTTACTTTTTTTAAAATCTTTGATGTATCTATTTCGAAACAAGGATTTAAGGTTAAAAAAATATTTTCTTTACATTTTAAATTTTGTAATAAATTTAACCAATATGTAATTGAATTCTTTTCAAGATCGTCTTTGTTAATTAAAGAATTCCATGAGGACCATGCTTTTTTATTTTTTGGCATAACTTTTTCATCGGTATGAATATAAGCAATATTCTCTTTATAACTAAAGTTAGATAAAATTTTCTTTTCATTTTCTGAGGGATCTTCAATTATTGAAAGCGCTTCATCAGCATGAGTAGCTAAAATAACTTTGTCATAGTTAAAAAATTCACTTTCTCCACCATAATACAAATCAATTCCACTAGTATTACATTTAATTTTGCTAACTTTATAATTCTTAAAATGTTCACCACTTATTTTAGACAGAATATTTTCAACATAAGTTCTGCTTCGATTTGAAACTGTATACCATTGAGGTCTATTTTTTAATTTGAATAAACCATGATTTTGAAAAAATTTTAAAAAAAATTTTAATGGCATTTGGTTTGCTTCATAAGGCGGCATAGACCAAATAGCAGAAACCATAGGTATTAAATGATAATCTATAAATTCTTTTGAAACCTTTTCTTTATTTAAATAATCACCAAGTGTTATTTCTTCATTAAGCTCATAAAAGTTATCAAACTTTTTGTAAAACCTAATAATGTCAAAAAACATTCTTAAAAATTTTAAATTTAACAAATTAGATCTATTAGAAAAAATTCCATTTAATCCTCTGCCACAATACTCAAAAGGTGAGTCATTAACACAAACTGAGAAGGACATATCGCTTTTTTCAATTTCAATTTTATTTTCATTAAAGAACTTAATTAAATTGGGATATGTTTTAAAATTAAATACTATAAAACCAATATCTACCGATACTTTTTTATTTCCAAATGTTAAATCTATTGTATGAGAATGCCCTCCAAAATGATCTTCTTTTTCAAATAAATCTACATGGTGTTTTTTTGACAAATAATAAGCTGCACTTAAACCTGAAATTCCTGAACCAACAACAGCAATTTTCATTAAACTTTATGCTGCATCTTCTTTGAATTCATCCATACTTGGACATGTGCAAAAGATATTCTTGTCTCCGTATACATTGTCTACTCTAGCTACTGGAGGCCAAAATTTATTTGCTCTTAAAAATTTAGCCGGGTAAGCAGCTTCTTCTCGAGTGTATTTATGTGTCCATTCATCTGATGCTAATTCGGTATCAGTGTGAGGTGCATTCTTTATTGGATTATCAACTTTATCAAACTTACCAGATTTTATTTGATCTATTTCCTCTTTTATCTTTATCAAAGTGTCACAAAATCTATCCAATTCAGATAAGCTTTCACTTTCTGTGGGTTCAATCATCATAGTACCGGCTACTGGCCATGACATCGTTGGAGCATGAAAACCAAAATCAATTAATCTTTTAGCAATATCTTCTTCTGTAATACCTGTTTCTGATTTTATTGTTCTGATATCAATAATGCACTCATGAGCAACGTTGCCTTTAGAACCTTTGTATAAAATTGGAAAATGATCTTTAAGTCTATTTGCAATATAATTAGCGTTTAAGATTGCAACTTGAGTAGCAAATTTTAATCCTTCAGACCCCATCATTTTAATATACATCCAAGAAATTGATAAAATACTTGAACTGCCCCAAGGAGCTGCTGAAACAGCACCAATTCCTGATGAAGGTCCACAGTCTTTAACAACCGGATGATTAGGCAGATAAACTTGTAAATGTCTTTTACATGCAATAGGTCCCATTCCAGGTCCTCCGCCACCATGTGGAATACAGAATGTTTTGTGTAAGTTTATATGACAAACATCTGGACCAAAATTTCCAGGTTTTGCAATTCCAACTAAGGCATTTAAATTTGCTCCATCCATATAAACTTGACCTCCATGTTTATGAATTAAATCACAGATATCCGATATTTTTTCTTCAAAAACTCCATGAGTTGATGGGTAAGTTACCATCAATGCTCCAAGATTTTCAGAGTGAGTTTCTGCTTTTTTCTTTAAATCCTCAAAATCAACGTTTCCCTCTTTATCACAATTAACAACAACAACTTTCATTCCAACCATCTGGGCACTTGCTGGATTAGTTCCATGTGCTGAGCTTGGTATTAGACATATATTTCTATTTTTATCACCTCTATCTAAATGATATTTTCTAATTACCATTAATCCTGCATACTCACCTTGAGCACCTGCATTTGGCTGAAGTGAAACTCCTGAAAAACCAGTAATTGATCTTAGCCAATTTTTAAGGTCTGTGAACATTGTTCTGTATCCTTCCATCTGTTCAATGGGCACAAACGGATGAGGCTCTGCTAGTTCTCTCCATGAAATAGGTATCATTTCTGCAGTGGCATTTAATTTCATAGTACATGAGCCTAGCGCAATCATTGTTCTGTTAAGAGCTATGTCCTTGTCCTCTAACTTTTTAAGGTATCTAAGCATTTCTGTTTCTGAATGATAAGAATTAAAAACAGGATGCTCTAAATATTTTGAAGTTCTTAATAAATTTTTTGGTAGATTAGGTAAACTTACTGTCGGATCTTCTTTTTTGATTGACTCAGCTGCATTAAAAATTTTTAATAGTTGATTTACTCTATAAACATTTTTCTTTTCATCAAAAGAAACAGCAAGCATTTCTGAATTTACTTTTCTTATATTAACTTTTTGAGCCAAAGCATTTTTGAAAATTTGATCAGTTTTTTCTTTAGTAACAATTGTTACAGTATCAAAAAAATAATCTGAATATAGTTCGTATCCAGATTGTTTTATCTTATCGGCAAAGTTTTTTGCTAATTGAGAAACTCTTTCAGAGATACTTTTAATTCCATCAGGTCCATGATAAACTGCATATGCTGCTGAAACTATTGCTAATAAAGCTTGTGCAGTGCAAATATTGCTAGTCGCCTTATCTCTTCTAATGTGCTGTTCTCTAGTTTGTAAAGATAATCTGTAAGCTTTATTTCCATGTCTATCAACCGACACACCAACAATTCTTCCTGGCATAGATCTTTTATACTCATCTTTTGTTGCAAAAAATGCTGCATGGGGTCCTCCATAACCCATTGGGATACCAAATCTTTGAGAACTACCAACTGCAATATCGGCTCCTAACTCTCTTGGTGTTTTTAGCTTTGCAAGTGCTAGCAGATCGCATGCTAAAATTGCTTTACCGTTTTTTTTATGAATTTTACTTATTGCCTCACTAGGATTTTTAATATCACCTAAAGTTCCAGGATACTGTAAAATTCCACAAACAATATCTTCTTTTAACTGCTCTAAAACTTTTTCCTCATTCCCAACAAGAACTTTTAGACCCATAGGCTCTGCCCTAGTTTGTATTACGTTAATAGTTTGTGGATGACAATTTTCTGAAACAAAAACTAAATTGCTATCACTTTTATTAAGTCTGTGACTCAAGCCCATAGCTTCTGCTGCTGCTGTACCTTCGTCTAGTAAAGATGCATTTGCGATATCCATTCCTGTGAAATCAACAATCATTTGTTGAAAGTTTAACAACATTTCCAATCTTCCTTGTGCTACCTCTGGCTGATAAGGTGTGTAGGAAGTATACCAACCAGGATTTTCTAAAATATTTCTTAAAATTACATATGGTGTATAAGTTCCATAATAACCCATACCAATAAAATTTGAGTAAACTTGATTTTGTTTTGAGATTGCTTTTAATTTTCTTAATGCTTCATACTCTGAATTCGATTCACCAATGTTTAATTCACCTCGAAACTGTATTTTTTCTGGAACAGTATTATCTATTAAATCATCCAGTGATTTATAATTTAGTTTTTTTAACATCTTTAATTGGTCCTCTTCAGATGGACCAATATGTCTTTTTAAAAAATCTTTTTGGGAATTATGTAACATTATGATGAGCTCTCTTTTGCAAATTTATCATATTCATCTTTATTCATTAAAGAATCCATTTCCGATTTATCCTTAATCTTTAACTTAAAGAACCATGCGGTATTTTCAGGATCTTCGTTAATTTTTGATGGATCATCTACAATAGCCTGATTAGTATCTAATACCTCGCCACTCACTGGTGTATATACATCGCTTGCAGCCTTTGTAGATTCAACAACTCCTGCTGTTCCATCTTTATCTACGTTAGAACCTTTTTCTGGAAGCTCTGTAAAAACTATATCTCCTAACATTTCTGCTGCATGTTTTGTAATACCAATGGTAGCAGTATCCCCTTCTAATTTAATCCATTCATGTTCTTTCGAATATTTAACTTCACTCATTAATTTGCTCCTTTCACATAACTTTTTTTATAAAATGGTAATCCACAAATATTTGCTGGATGCCTTTTTCCTCTTACCTCTAAAAAAACTTTAGTATCTTTTTTAGAAAATTCATTTTCAACATAACCCATTGCCACTGGTCCATTTACACTTGGGCCAAATGTTCCACTTGTTATCTCACCTATATGTAAATCAGACTGATTGTATATTTTAGTTTTTTCTCTTGCAATTACTCTTCCCTCTGGCTTTATACCAACTCTGATTTTGCTTACACCATCATTAAGTTGTTTATTAATTCTTTCTGATCCAATAAAATTTCCTTTTGAAATTCTCTCTTTTGAAATTGCCCATTTTAAATTTGCCTCTACTGGTGTTTTATTTTTGTCTAATTCATGACCATATAGACACAAACCTGCTTCTAGTCTAAGAGTATCTCTTGCACCAAGTCCAATTAATTTTGCCCCTTTTTCAATCAATTTTTTTGTGAAGCTCTCTGCTTTTTCGTTAGATATAGAAATTTCAAATCCATCCTCTCCAGTATAACCAGAGCGAGTAATATAAATCTTTTGCTCTTCAAATAAAAACCAATTTCCAGACATAAAACTTAGATCTCTTACTCCATCAATAATATCATTTAATATTTGTACTGATTTTGGTCCTTGAATTGCAATTAAAGATCTTTTTTCATCTAAAACCATTTTGTACTTACCATTTAAAAGTTCACTTAAAATCTTATAATCATTTTCTTTACAAGCGGCATTTAAAACAATTAAAAAACCATTATCAATTTTTGTAATAATTAAATCATCATAGATCCCTGCATCATCATTCATTAAAAAACTATATTTTGAATGATTTAATTTTAAATTTTTTAAGTCTAATGGAAAAATCTTTTCTAAATCATCTATCAAATTATCATCACCATAAATAAATAATTGACCCATATGGGATACGTCAAAGATACCCGAACAATTTCTTGTAAATTTATGCTCTTCAACTATTCCATCTGAATATTGAATAGGCATTTGATAGCCTGCAAATTCGACAAACTTTGCCTTACTATTTTGATGTAATTTATATAAAGATGTTTTTTTTGTTTCCATATTAACTCTTGTTACCCATCTGTATATTTGCCTGAGAGTATTACTCCTTCGGCGAGAATTTAATCTCTTTCCAGAGTTAATATGTAACGGTCCTTTTTGCCTGAGAGATTCCTGGGTGGTTGCTCCTTCGGCGCTACGGTATTCTGTAGTCTCTCCCGTGCCTCTATAATCTAATAACTAGAGAGGGATGTCAATGAGAAATAGTTTTTTTATCTTTTTTTAAAAGCGTATAAAACTGTATTAAAACAGCAAAAAGAATTATTGCTCCTCCAATAAAACTGAATATTGAAGGCCGTTCGCTAACAAACAGAAAAGCCCACAAAGGTCCAAGAACAGATTCGGACAACATTATTATACCAACCATAGCTGAAGGAGTTGTTCTTGCACCAATTGTGATAAATATAAATCCAAATCCAATTTGAAAAAATCCAGCTAAGAAACCTAAAAAAATATCATGATACGAAATCATAATTTTGCTTGAAAAAAAATACCCAATCAAACAACAGCAAATACCTGCAACAAATTGAGCTGGAACCATATCAATGGATGGATACTTTCTTACAATTATTATCAGAACAGCAAATGTGATGGGCATTGAAAATGCTGCTAAGTTACCTGTAAGTTCTCCAGGAGATAAAGAATTTCCAACCATAATTAAAACCCCTACAACAGCTAAAACTATAGAAAATAAGGTAATTGAAGAAATTTTTTCCTTTAAAAAAAAATATCCAAAAATTGCTAAAAATAAAATTTGTAGTGAAATTATAAAATTAGTGTTAGCTACAGTTGTACTATACATGGCAATTACATAGCCGCAGAAGCCTAAAGACAAAATAGTTCCTGCAACAAATCCTGGTAAACCAGACAAATAAAATGAGTTAAAAAATTTTTTTTTATAAGTTATTAATAAGAATAATAAGACTGTTACTGAAAAAAAAGCTGACCTCCAAAATAAAATTTGCCATAAATTAGCACCTTCAAAAGATTTGACTATCAAACCCCCAAAACTTAGACTTACAGCTCCTAAAAAAACTAAAAAAGGACCAGGTAAGTTCTTAATTAAATTCATTTAAATTTGAGAAATTAAATTTTGAGTCTCTAATTCATACAATTTAAATAAAGACTCTGCACTAGATAAATCACACTCTTTAAATTTTATTTTTGTTCCAGGAGTTAATTGTACTAGTTTGTCATAATCAGCACTTATCACAACTCCTATTTTTGGATATCCTCCTATTGTGCCATGATCTGAAAGCATGATAATAGGATTGCCATCTGCTGGGACTTGAATAACACCTTTTATTAACCCTTCAGATTTAATATTAGTATCAACTTTATTTTCTATTTTTGGTCCTTCTAATCTCATTCCCATTCGATCGGATAACTTGGAAATTATAAATTCTTTTTCAAAAAAAATTTTTTTTCCTTGCTCAGAAAAATAATCAAAATTAGTTCCTTTTATAACTCGAAGATTTTCTATTCTTGTATTTACATAATCTAATTTTTTCATATTTAAATTTTCATTAATTTTTAAAAGATTCATTTTTTGGCCCACTTCTAATTTTTTACCTTCATTAGCCCCTATGTTTGCTTTTGTATTAGTTGAGCAACTTGACCATTGATATTTTAAATCAAATTCACCACTTACAGCTAAATAACCATAAACAGATTTATTTGTTGATATGATATCTAATTTATCTTCATTCCCTAATTCAAAAACTTGATAACAGACTCCTTTAATCTCTTTATTATTTCTTTTGATTATAAAATTTACATCACCTGTAATAGCAATGTTAATTCTTTCTCCTGAATATTCTAATAAAGGACCTTGATAAGCAAATTCAATTACCGGTAATTCAGTTTTATTTCCTACTAATTTATTTGCCAGTAAGTAATTCCTATTATCCATAGCACCACTAAAAGGAATCCCAATATGATAAAGATTGTCTCTCCCAAGATCTTGAAAAGTTGTATTGACCCCTGCTCTTAAAATTTTAAAAAAATTTTTATTCATTATAATTTTGATATTGATCTTTTGTTATTCTTTTAAAAACTATTGTGTCACCTGGATTAATGAGATTAGGATTTTTTTCATTAGAGCTATCAAAAATATTTATAGGCGTGTTACCAATTATATTCCATCCACCTGGGCTTTCGAAGGTATAAATATTTGCAAATTGTTGTGTTAAACCAATAGATCCTCTTGGTACTTTAACTCTTGGTGTTTCAAGTCGTTCTGTTCTCATATTTTTATCGAGATCACCAAGAAATGGCATACCCGCAATAAAACCAGTCATATAACAAAAAAATTCTTTGTTATAAAAATTTTCATATATTTTTTCAGCACTTAACTTGAGTTTATCCTCCAATCTTTTTATATCTAAAGAGAAATTTTGATCACTGCAAGCTGGAATTTCAATTCTCTTACTTTTAAAGTTATCATTAATATTAGTATTAAGATTTTCTAATTTTTTTTTTAAATTTTTATAATTCGTTTTTTTTAGATCAAATGATACGATCAACTTGTTATAAGATGGAGTAAGATTATTTATTCCTTCAATTTTTTCATTTTGAATACTTTTAAAATATTTAATTACTTGAGTATTAGTGTCTTTATTTACCTCATTTCCAAAATCACAATATAAAGCTGCGTCACCAAGATTTAATATATTTTTTATCATGCCATGTTATACTTAACTATTATAACTATGGAAATTAATATAAATTGCGATTTAGGTGAAAAATCAAAACATCACTCTAATAAACACGATCCTGATTTATTAAAAATTGTAAATTCTGCTAATGTGGCTTGCGGTTATCACGCTGGTGATGAAGAAACTATGAATCACATAATTGAAATTTCTAAGAAAAATGGTGTAAGTATAGGTGCACATCCATCATTTAACGATCCTGAAAATTTTGGCAGAGAAAGAATGAATTTATCAAATGAAGAAATAAAAAAGTTAATAATTGACCAATATAATATTTTACAAAATATAGCCTTACAACATGGAGAAGTGGTCTCCCATATTAAACCTCATGGAGCTCTTAATAATATGGCATGTGAAGATATTGATTTAGCTATAACATTAGCAAAAACTATAAAGTCTATAGATAAAGAGTTAATATACTTGGTCCCAACTGGTTCTAAAATGCAAGAGGCAGCAAAAAAATTAGATATGAAAATTGCATGCGAAATATTTGCAGATAGAAATTACGAGGATGATGGAAACCTTGTATCTAGAAAAAAATCGCATGCACTTATTACGGATCCTGAAATAGCAAAAAAACACGTTTTAAAAATGGTTCAAACTCAGTCGATTAATTGTCACAGTGGAAAACAAATACCTTGTGAAATTGACTCTGTTTGTATACATGGAGATAATCTAAGTTCGTTAGAAACTGCTAAGTCAATAAAAAAAAATTTAGTTGAAAACGGCTTAGTGTTAAAAAAACTAAATAAAATGAAAAAATTTGAACAATGATTAAAAAAATATTTTTATTACTTTTTACCTATATCGTCTTAACAACAAGTGTTTATAGTGCTGGAAGCAGTGGTGGAGATGGAAATAAAGTAAAGAAATTAACTTCATACGACTCTGCGGTAAAAAGAATTGATAAGGCAAAAAAAGCTGAAAAAAAAGGTAAAGAAAAAAAAGCTAAAAAATTATATAATGAAGCTTTAAAATATCTTTACAAAGCAAATAAAGAAAAACCTTTTGATCCAGATACTTTAAATTATTTAGGATTTGCAAATAGAAAAATTGATAACATTAAAGATGCAGAAATTTACTATTTAATGGGTTTAGAAATAGATCCAAAACATAAAGGCATTAATGAATACCTAGGTGAACTTTATGTTTATACAAATAGACATAATCTTGCAGTTGAAAGATTAGAAGTTTTAAAAGGTTGTAATTGTGAAGAGTATGATCAATTAAAAGCTGTTATAGCTGGCGAAGCCTCTAAATATTAATTTATATTTTTAACCATTTGTTCTGGCATCCATAGAGCTATCTCTGGAAAAATAACAACAAGAATTACTGCTAAAACCATTAGCAAGAACAACGGGAATGCACTTCTTGCTATATACCCCATGTCTTTATTTGCCATTCCTTGAAGAACAAATAAATTAAATCCTACTGGAGGTGTAATTTGAGCCATCTCAACTACAATAACTAAAAATATTCCAAACCAAATCATATCAAACCCTGCTTGTCTAATCATAGGCTCAATTATAGCCATAGTAAGAACTACTGCTGAAATACCATCAAGAAACATTCCTAAAATAATATAAAAAATCATTAAAACAAAAATTAATAAATAAGGTGAAAGATTCATGTTCTGTATCCAAATAGCTAAATTTCTTGGTAAGCCAGTAAAGCCCATAGCTAGAGATAAAAATGTTGAACCTGCCAATATAAAAGCAATCATACATGAAGTTTTTGTTGCACCTAATAATGATGATTTAAATGTATCTAAATTCAAACTTTTTTGAAAAAAAGACAAAATTAATGCTCCAACAACTCCCAGTGAAGCAGCTTCAGTGGCCGTTGCTATTCCTGTATAAATTGATCCAATTACTGCTAAAATTAAAAGTATGACTGGTAAAAGCTGCTTGGATCTTCTAATTTTCTCAAAAAATGAATATTCCTCAAGAATTTCTGGCATTTCTTTTTTGTGAATTAAAGACCAAATTACTACATAAGACATGAATATTAGAGCAATCATTATTCCCGGAACAATCCCTGCGATAAACAATTTTGCTATAGACTCTTGAACAGCAACTCCATAAATTATTAATATAATTGAAGGTGGTATTAACAACCCTAAAGTTCCTGATCCAGCTAAACTTCCTAATAAAATTTTTTCAGGATAATTCCTTTTTCTCAATTCAGGAATTGACATCTTGCCCACAGTTGCAACTGTTGCTGCAGATGATCCAGATATCGCAGCAAATAAAGCACAACCAACAACATTTACATGAATTAAACCACCAGGTAATTTTTGCATCCAAGGAGATAAACCTTTAAATAAATTTTCTGAAAGTTTTGTTCTAAAAAGAATTTCTCCCATCCAAACAAATAAAGGTAAAGCAGTTAATGTCCACGATGATGATGTGCCCCAAATTGTTGTTGCCATAGCATCACCAACCGGTCTCGAGGTAAATAACATCATTCCTATTGCTGATACACCAATCATGCTAATTGCTACCCATATACCAGATCCTAAAAAAAATAATAAAACACTAATAAAAAATACTGTTAGAAATATTTCTGTCATTTAATTATTTTTTTATCATTAAAATAAATTTGTGAAAAACACTGATAAAAAAAATGGTTGATCCAATAGCAACACTAGTTTGGGGTATCCAAATAAGTATTTCATCAGCACCTTCACTACGTTCCTGAAATTTATAGGAAATGATTAGCATTTTAATAAAATAAAAAGCTAAATATCCTGAAAAAAAACTAGCTATACTTAAACACCAAATCTCTATTAATCTTTTTTTAAGTCCGGAAAATTTCTCTAAAAAGAGCGTTATTCTTATGTGGCCATCTTCAACAAATGTATATGCTAAAGCAAAAAAAGATGCTGCAGCCATACAATATCCTGAATATTCTGCGAGACCTCTGATGTAAAACCCAAATATTCTAGATGAAATACCAATTAAAATAAAGACTGCTACTAAAATTAAAAAAAAAGCAGCAATATAACCAGAAAATTTATAAAGCTTATTTAAATTTTGATTCAAAAATTCTGACATAATAATTTAAGGCCACTTAATAATTTAAGTGGCCTTTAAATAATTGATTTAATTATTTATAAGCTGATAAAACAGCAGCTCCTCTTGATCCAGCTTTTTGAGTCCATTCTTTTGCCATGGTTTCTCCAACTTTTTCAAAATGAGATTTTAAAGTTGCATTTACTTTTCCAACTACCATTCCAGCATTCGCCAAAGCTTTTTTATCGGCAACATTTCCTTGTTTTGATAACTGCCAACCTTTTCTTTCTGCTAGCGCTGCTTGCTTCATAACTATGTCTTGTGTTGCGCTATCTAATTTATTCCATGCATCTTTGTTTACAATGATCATATTTTTTGGAAACCAAGCTGCAATGTCATAAAAATACTTCACTCCATTTTCCCAGATTTTAGAATTTTTTCCAGTTGTAGGTGAAGTGATCATGCTTTCAACAGCTCCTGTTGAAAAAGCTTGACTTATTTCGGCGGCCTCAATTTTAGTTGGAGCCATTCCTGTAAGCTCAGCTATTCTGATTGTTGCAGAATTATATGCTCTAAATTTTAGTCCCTTTAGATCATCAACAGAGTTAATTTCTTTTTTACTGTACAAGCCCTGCGCTGGCCATGGTACAGCATATAAAAATACTAAACCCTTTTCATCTAAACCTTTAATAATTTCATCTTTAGAAGCTTTATACAATTTCATAGCATCAGAATAAGATGTAGCTAAAAACGGTTGCGAGTCTACTTCCAATAAAGGATCTTCTTTTCCTAGAGCAGACATAAATCTTTCACCAATTTGAGCTTGACCAGTTCTTACTGCTCTAAAAATTTCTCCACCTTTAAATAATGAACCTCCTGGGTGAGTAACTATTGTTAATTTGCCACCACTTTTTTCAGTTACATTTTTTGCAAATTCAGCTGCATTTGCAGAATGAAAATTGCCCGCTCCATAAGCTAGGGCCATGTCCCATTTCTCAGCAATAGCAACATTAATTGTCAAAATTAATGAAACCAAAGTAGTAAAAAAATATTTTACAAATTTCATGTATCCTCCATTTTTTTTTATCTCATTTCATATTGTATTAAATAAATTATCAATAAAAAAATTATACTACTTTTAATTGAATTATTTTAGATATCGAATATTATGTTTCTACTTTGTTACAAGAATTACTTATATTAGCTCAAATTATTTTTATTACGATTATCTTAACAGCAGATAATGCAATAATCATTGGTGTAATTTCAGCTAATTTTATTCCAAAAAATAAAAAACAAATAATTTATTGGGGTGTTGCTGGTGCTTTAATTTTTAAAGTTATATTTGCACTTTTTGCTACTTATTTATTTAAATTCTACTTTATAAAAATATTAGGTGGTCTACTTTTAATTTGGATAGTAAATGATTTGAGAAAAGACCTCTTTGAAATTAAAAAGATAAAATCACCAACAAAAAAATCTAAAGAACCATCTTTTATACAAAGTGTATATAAAGTTTTATTTGCAGATATAATGATAAGTTTTGATAATGTGATTGGGGTGGTTGGGGCAGCTAAAGGAAATTTTGGTTTTATGATCTTTGGACTTGTACTTTCTGTTGTCCTAACAGGAGCTTTAGCAACATATCTTGCAAGTTATATTCAAAAACATTTATGGATAGCTTATGTTGGTTTAGTTTTTATCTTATTAGTAGCATTACAACTTGTGATTGGAGGATTAGTGGACCTCGATATCTTGTCAATTAATGAAGAGTTTAGAAAATATTTTTAATAACTCAGAAATAGCCCATTAAATAAGATAAATTGCTTGTTGAATCTTCTCATAAATGAGATTTAATTTGATTTTTATAAATTGTTAACAAATAGAGGAAAATAATGAAAAAACTATTTATTGCTGCATTTATGTTTGTGTCTAGTTTTGGAACAAATGTAATGGCAGATGGACACTCGATTAAGATGGGGATTATCCTAGGGTTTACTGGTCCTATAGAATCTCTTACCCCTGCTATGGCTGCATCTGCAGAACTTGCTTTTAAAGAAGCCTCAGACTCAGGTTCGCTATTAGGTGGAAAATATATTGAACCAGTAAGAGCAGACTCTACTTGCGTAGACTCAGCAGCAGCAACAGCTGCAGCTGAAGGTGTCATAGCACAAGGAGTAGCAGCTATTATGGGAGCTGACTGTTCAGGTGTAACTGGAGCTATTGCTTCAAACGTTGCAGTGCCGAATGGTGTTGTAATGATTTCACCATCAGCTACGTCACCAGGTTTAACAACTCTTGATGACAAAGGTTATTTCTTCAGAACTGCACCATCAGATGCTAGAGGTGGTCAGATTTTAGCTGATATTACCAAAGATAGAAAAGTTAAAAGTGTTGCAATCACTTATACCAATAACGACTACGGAAAAGGTTTAGCAGATGTTTATAAAGCAGCTGTTGAGGCTCATGGCATCAAAGTAACAACTGTTAACGCTCATGAAGATGGGAAAGCAGATTACTCTTCTGAAGTGGCAACTCTTGCTTCAGCGGGTGGTGATGCAGTTGCAGTAATCGGTTACTTAGACCAAGGTGGTAAAGGAATTATTCAGGCTTCTTTAGACTCTGGTGCATTTGATAGATTCATTTTATCTGATGGTATGATCGGTCAGTCATTAGTTGATGCATTTGGAAAAGATTTGAAAAAATCTTTTGGATCAATGCCTGGATCAACAGGAAAAGGAGCTGGCGTATTTGCTAATGTAGCAAAAGCTGCTGGTATCGATAGCTCAGGTCCTTACACAGGTGAATCGTATGATGCAGCCGCTTTAATTGTTTTAGCAATGCAAGCAGGTGGATCAGCTGATAGAGCGTCGATTGCAAAAAATGTAATGGATGTTGCTAACGGCCCTGGAACAAAAATTTATCCAGGTGAACTTAAAAAAGGTTTAGATTTATTAGCTAAAGGTAAGAAAGTTGACTACGAAGGTGCAACTGGAGTTACTTTTACTAGCGTCGGTGAAGCTGAAGGTTCTTTCTTAGAACAAGAAGTTAAAGGCGGAAAATTCAAAACTAAAAAACAAAGATAATTTATCTTAAAATTAAAACCCCCGGCATTAATTTGTTGGGGGTTTTTTTTAAAAAAACAAATATTTATCAGCCATATATAAGGCCCAAGCTATTGCTGCACCTGTAATAATATATTTCATAATTTTATTTTATTTCTATTTTTTCAGGAAGTATACCTTTTGGTCTGTATCTCATGATTAGTAAAAGACCTATACCCATCATTAAAAATCTAAAATAAGGAACACTTTCAATTAAATGAACTTTTAAGAAATGAGTGTCATCTAAACCTGCTGTTGTTAAATTAACTAAATATAATCCAATTGGTGCTGCCTCGATCCATAAAAACCAAACTACGAAACCACCAAGGATTGCACCAAAATTATTACCACTACCCCCCACAATAACCATAACCCAAATTAAAAAAGTATATCTCATTGGTCTATAACTCCCTGGAGTGAACAATCCATCTTGTGTCACCAACATAGCACCAGCAATTCCAACTATCGCTGAACCTAGAACAAAAATTAATAAATGTTGTTTTACAACATTTTTGCCCATAGCATTAGCAGCTTCTTCATTATCTCTTATAGCTCTCATCATTCTTCCCCAAGGAGAGTAGAGAGCTTTCTGAGTTAAAATTAAAAGGATGATTACAACAACTAAAAATAAACCTGAATAACAAAGTTTTACAAAAACTGAAGATCCTTCAATAACTAATTGATTAAGAGCAGATTGTCTTTCAGTAAAATCCGAAATCAAACTTAATTTACCGGAATTAAATTTTTCAACTAAATTTATGAACCAGTCTGTTTGTTGTAAATTTACCTCATAAGGTGCAGGACGTTTTAGTCCAATTACATTTTTAACTCCTCTTGTTAGCCAATCTTCATGTTTTATAATTGCAATTACGATCTCTGATATAAGTAGTGTAGCTATCGCTAAATAATCAGCTCTTAAACCTAGGGCTACTTTACCTATTACAAATGCTAACCCGCCAGCAAATAAGGCTCCTACTACCCAAGAAAAAATAATTGGTAAACCAAAACCTCCTAGGAAACCAGTTTTTGCAGGATCTACTTCTTCAATTGCCTCAATTCCAGGTTCAGATACAAATCTTATTATAATTATTCCAGCAACAATAATTGTTGCAATAATATAAGTTCTTTTTTTTGATTTTTCATATTTCTTTAAAACATATCTAACTGCTAATACCATTCCTATAATAAAGAATAGACTAAATAAAATATTCAAACCACCTGCACTCCAGGCCTCTTGAACTGGGTTAACGGAAATCAAAACTGCTGCTAAACCACCCAATGCTGTATAACCCATTATTCCAAAGTTAATAAGACCAGCATAACCCCATTGAATATTTGCGCCCATTGTCATAACAGCTGAAATTAAACAAAGATTAAATATTGATAGAGCAATATTCCAAGATTGAAATATACCGACAAGGATTATTAGTCCCATCATTATACTGTAGGCAGCAATTACATTAAAATTTTTTCTCACAGAACCTTTCCTTTAAATATTCCAGATGGACGATATAGCAATACAATTACCAATATAGAGAATGATACTGCAAATTTATAATCAGTTGAAAGTAATTGAACTAAACCATCTGGTTCCATACTTTCTGGCAAAACATACATAAAAAATTTCTTATAGGCATATGTTAAAAGTATTTCTGAAAAGGCAATTACATAGCCTCCCAAAAAAGCTCCAAAAGGATTACCAATTCCTCCAACGATCGCAGCAGCAAATATTGGAAGCATATTGTTAAAATAGGTAAAAGGCTTGAAACTTTTGTCTAAACCATAAAGTGCTCCTCCAATAGTCGCTAAAATTCCAGCTATAATCCAAGTTATCATTACTATTTTTTTTGGATCAATGCCTGAAAGTAATGCTAAATCCTCATTATCAGAATAAGCTCTCATACTTTTCCCAGTTTTAGTCTTGTTCAAAAACCAAAAAAGAGTTGAAACAAGAATAACAGTAACCAAAATTGTAATAACTTGAGTTGATTTGATAGCTAACCCTTCATTCAAGCCAGTCATATCTTTAAACTCTCCTGCTCTAATCAAGAATTTTTCACCGTCAAAAAATCTTCTATCAGATGGCCCTATTATTATTCTCACTACAGCTTGTGTCACAAACATAACACCAATACTAACCATCGCTAACTGAACTGGTGGACTTTTATTTACTCTATAATATTTGAAAACAAATTTATCTATTAGAAGCATATATCCAATCATAAAGATTACTGCGAATGGAATCGCTAACAATGCTGTAGGTAATACTCCAAGACCAATACCAACCGATTGGAAATACCAAGTGAATAAAATTGTAAACATGGTTCCAAAAGACATCATGTCTCCTGTAGCAAAGTTCGCAAACCTTAAAATTCCATAAATCAATGTTACGAAGATTGCACCTAAAGCTAGTTGAGATCCATAAGCAAGAGCTGGCACAAAGATGTAGTTCAATAAAAGAATAATTGCATTTAAAAAATCCATATTAACCACCTAAAAAAGAGCTTCTTACTCTTGGATCATTTAATAATTCTTTTCCAGTTCCAGAGTAACGATTTTCACCTGTAACTAAAACATATCCTCTATCAGAAATATTTAATGCTTGTTTTGCATTTTGCTCAACCATTAAGA
>CACOXL010000009.1 GCA_902631135.1 uncultured Pelagibacteraceae bacterium | reverse complement strand
AAGCTTTGAAGAATATTCTGAAAAAAGGTAAGCAAGGTTTAATAATGTTACCTGAAATTGGTTTAACCAACCAATTTGAAAAAAAATTTTTTGAATTTTTTGGTTTTAGCCCTGCTGTTTGGCACTCAGGTATAACAAAAAAAAATAAAGAGATTATTTGGAGCGGAATAATTTCAGAGGAAATAAAAGTTGTTATTGGAGCACGATCATCTTTATTTTTACCATTTAAAAAACTAGGGCTAATCATAGTTGATGAGGAACATGATCAATCCTATAAGCAAGATGAGGGAGTAATATATAATGCAAGAGATATGGCGATATCAAGAGCATCGTTTGAAAATATACCTGTTAACTTAATTACTGCTGTTCCATCAATCGAAACATATGAAAATATAAAAAAAAAGAAATACAGTGTTTCAAAACTTGAACAAAGATATCAAAACGCTTCTCTACCAAATTACAAAATAATTGATTTAAATAATACTAAGTTAGAAAAACAATCATGGCTTTCAAAAGAAGTAATTCAAAAAGTTAATTTTCATTTAGAAAAAAAAGATCAAGTTTTATTTTTTTTGAATAGACGAGGATTTTCACCAAATGTTTTGTGTAAGAAATGTTTTAATAGTTTTTCATGTCCGAATTGTTCTATTAATTTAGTTTATCATAAAAATAAGAATAATTTATTATGTCATTATTGTGGTTTCAAAGCTTTTTTAAAAAGAGATTGTCAAAAAGAAGGTGAGTGTGATTTTATTTTTAGTGGTCCAGGTGTTGAGAGAATTTCAGAAGAAATAAAAAAAAAATTTCCATTAAAAAATGTTGAAATTTTTTCAAGCGACACAATGAACAAAAAAAATTCAAAAGAAAAATTGGAAAAAATAGTAAATAATGAAATTCAAATTTTAGTTGGAACTCAGTTGATTTCTAAAGGTTTCCATTTTCCAAATTTAAATTGTATTGTTGTGGTTGATATTGATTTATCTTCACAAGGTCATGATTTAAGATGTGCTGAAAAAAATTTACAATTATATCATCAACTTTCTGGTAGAGCTGGACGAACTGGACAACCTTCAACTGTTTATTTTCAAACTTATAATTTTAATTCTAAAATGATTTTAGATATTACGAATAAAAATCCTGAGATCTTTTTAGAAAAAGAAATTGAAATAAGAAAAAAAAATAATCTTCCACCTTTTCAAAGATTTATTTCTTTGATTTTAACAGGGGAAAATGAAGCTAATCTTGACAAAGAAGCAATTAAGTTTAGGTCATTTTTAGAAAATAAGATTAATGGAAAAATCATGGGTCCAGTAAGTGCTCCTATTTTTAAAATTAAAAAAAAATATCGTATTAGATTGTTAGTTAGAGGTCCAAAAACTTTAAAATTACAGAATTCATTAGCAGAAATAATTCCAAAGTATAAATTTTTATCAGGAATAAAACTTTCAGTTGATGTTGATCCAATAAGCTTTAATTAATGCCCAAAAAAAACAGTTTTTTATCAATGTGTTACTTGAAGACTATATGGTCATATGTTAATTAAGGCCTGATTTTAAAAAATAATCACTAACATTTTAAGGTAAAAAGTTGAGTAAAAATAAGGGATTTTCTGATACTTCAGCTAATAGATACTCTTTAGCATTATTTGAGCTAGCTAATGAGTCTAATGTGCTTGCTTCAATTGAGGGAAATTCTACTGCATTTTTAAATCTAACACTAAATAATAAAGATTTTAATAAATTAATAAAAGATCCAACTGTAAGTCAGGATGTTTTGATGAATATCATCAATAAGATATCTGAAAATTCTAAATTAGAAGTTTTATTCAAAAATTTTTTAAATTTTTTAATAGTTAAACGAAGATTTTTTTATATAGAACAAATACTTAAAAGTTTTAATGAAATTTGTTCAGAAAAAAGAGGAGAGTTGAAAGCAGAAATTAAATCTGCAAGAGAATTATCTCAGGAAGAAATAAATAAAATTACAGAAGAACTATCAAATAGTTTTAGGTCAAAAATAAAATTAAACTATAATTATGATGAAAGTTTAATTGGAGGTTTAGTTGTACAAGTTGGGAGTACAATGATTGATACTTCTATTAAAAATAAATTACAACAAATTGAAAATAAAATGATAGGGGCGTAATATGGAAATAAATCCTTCAGAAGTTACAAAAATTTTAAAAGAGCA
The DNA here is from genome assembly GCA_902631135.1 of uncultured Pelagibacteraceae bacterium. Taxonomy (GTDB): domain Bacteria; phylum Pseudomonadota; class Alphaproteobacteria; order Pelagibacterales; family Pelagibacteraceae; genus Pelagibacter. The sequence continues at coordinate 26,117 of CACOXL010000009.1, read as the reverse complement.
AATAAAAAACTTTGGGGAAAAAGCTGAAGTTTCTGAGGTAGGACAAGTATTGTCAGTTGGTGATGGAATAGCTAGAATTTATGGTTTAGATAATGTTCAGGCTGGAGAGATGGTTGAATTTTCAGATGGTTCAAAAGGCATGGCTCTTAACCTAGAAAGTGAAAATGTAGGAGTTGTAATTTTTGGAGATGATCGAAATATAAAAGAAGGTGATATTGTAAAAAGAACGGGAAGTATTGTAGATACACCGGTTGGAAAAGAATTATTGGGAAGAGTCGTAGACGGGCTTGGAAATCCAATAGATGGAAAAGGTCCATTAGATAAAAAAGTAAAAAAAAGTAGAGTAGAAGTTAAAGCTCCTGGAATTATTCCAAGACAATCTGTAAGTGAACCAATGCAAACTGGCTTAAAATCAATTGATAGTCTAGTTCCAATCGGAAGAGGACAACGTGAATTAATTATTGGGGATAGACAAACTGGTAAAACAGCGGTTGCAATAGATGCAATTATCAATCAAAAAAAAATAAATGAGTCAGATGATGAAAAACAAAAACTTTATTGTATTTATGTAGCAGTAGGGCAAAAAAGATCAACAGTCAGACAGATTCAAAAAACTTTAGAAGAAGCTGGAGCAATGGATTATACAACGATAGTTGCTGCAACAGCATCGGATTCTGCTCCTTTACAATTTTTAGCTCCCTATACCGGATGTGCTATGGGAGAATTTTTTAGAGATAATGGAATGCACGCATTAATTATTTATGATGATCTTTCGAAGCAAGCAGTAGCTTATAGACAAATGTCTTTAATTTTAAGAAGACCTCCAGGAAGGGAAGCATATCCAGGGGATGTATTTTATTTACATAGTAGATTACTCGAGAGAGCTGCAAAATTAAGTGATGAACACGGTGGAGGATCTTTAACAGCACTTCCAATTATTGAAACTCAAGGTGGAGACGTATCTGCTTATATTCCAACGAATGTAATCTCAATTACTGATGGACAAATATTTTTGGAAACAGAATTATTTAACCAAGGTATTAGACCAGCAATTAACGTTGGGTTGTCGGTATCTAGAGTCGGTTCTGCAGCACAAACTAAAGCGATGAAAAAAGTCTCAGGTTCAATGAAACTGGAGCTAGCTCAATATAGAGAAATGGCAGCTTTTGCTCAGTTTGGCTCTGATTTAGATGCATCAACGCAGCAACTTTTGAATAGAGGATCTAAATTAACAGAACTTTTGAAACAAAAACAATATTCTCCAATGACAGTTGCAGAACAAGTAATCTCAGTATTTTGTGGGGTTAAAGGTTATCTAGATGATATTGAATTGAAAGATATTTCTGATTTTGAAAATAAAATAATTGAGAGATGTAAATCTGATAAACCTGAAATTATTGAGTCTATTTTGAGTTCAGGAAAACTAGAGGAAGATACTGAAAAAAAATTAATTGAAGTAATCATGAGTCTAAAAAAAACTTTTAAATCTTAATCATTTTATGGCCAGTCTAGACGATCTTAAAAAGAGAATAACAAGTGTGAAATCTACACAGAAAATCACAAAAGCTATGAAGATGGTGGCAGCAGCAAAGCTTAAAAGAGCACAAGACAATGCTGAGAAAGGAAGACCATATTCTAAAAAAATGAGCAATATAATTCTAAATTTGTCAGGCAGTATATCTGACAAAGACAGCTCACCTAAGCTATTATCTGGCACCGGAAAGGAAAATATTCATCTTTGTGTTGTCATAACTTCTGATAGAGGATTGTGTGGTGGATTTAACGCAAATATAATAAAGAAAGCTAAAAGTTACTTTTCAAAGATTATCAATGAGGGAAAAGAATTAAAGATTATTACCGTAGGCTCCAAAGGTAATGATCAATTAAAAAGAGCATTTGGTGATAAAATTATTGAAAATATTTCATTTAAAAATTCAAAAAATACTAATTATTTTGATGCTGAAAAGGTTGGTAAAATTATAATTGAAAAATTTGAAAAAGATGAGTTTGATATATGTACAATTTTTTATAACCAATTTAAGAATGTAATCACTCAAATACCGCAAGCTCAACAAATAATACCGTTAAATACAGAAGATAATGGCGAAAATAAAACTGAAGATAGTTATGAGTTTGAGCCAGATGAGGATGAAATTCTAAGTAATTTATTACCTAAAAATATTTCAACACAAATTTTTAAGGCAATGTTAGAGAATTCAGCTAGCGAACAAGGTGCAAGAATGAGTGCAATGGATAATGCAACTAGAAACGCAGGCGAAATGGTTGACAAACTCACTATTGAGTATAATAGAAGTCGTCAGGCAGCAATTACTAAAGAATTAATAGAAATTATATCAGGAGCAGAAAGTTTATAATTATGAGTAAAGGAATAATAACACAAGTTATTGGAGCAGTAGTAGACGTAAAATTTGATGGAGAGCTACCAGAAATTTTAACAGCACTAGAGTGTAAGAATGGTGAGAATAGACTCGTTTTAGAAGTTGCGCAACATTTAGGAGAGTCTACGGCAAGAACTATAGCAATGGATGCTACAGAAGGATTGAAAAGAGGCGATGAAGTAATAAACACGAAAGCTCCAATTAAAGTGCCTGTGGGTCCAGAAACGCTGGGAAGAATTATTAACGTTGTTGGTGAACCAATAGATGAAAGAGGTGAAGTTACAACAAAAGAAAGCTGGCCTATTCATAGACCTGCACCTGAGTTTAATGATCAATCTACTGAAACAGAAATACTTGTTACTGGTATTAAAGTAATCGATTTATTAGCACCATACGCAAAAGGTGGAAAAATTGGTCTATTTGGAGGTGCTGGTGTTGGAAAAACAGTTCTAATTATGGAGCTTATTAACAATGTTGCAAAAGCGCATGGTGGATTTTCAGTTTTTGCGGGAGTTGGAGAAAGAACAAGAGAAGGTAATGATCTTTATCATGAAATGATAGAGTCAGGTGTAATTAAACCTGAGGGACCAGGTTCTAAAGCTGCTCTAGTTTATGGACAAATGAATGAGCCTCCGGGAGCAAGAGCCAGAGTTGCACTGACTGGTTTAACAGTTGCTGAATATTTTAGAGATCAAGAGGGTCAGGATGTTTTATTTTTTGTTGATAATATTTTTAGGTTTACTCAAGCTGGTTCAGAGGTATCGGCTCTTTTGGGAAGAATACCTTCAGCAGTTGGATATCAACCTACACTAGCTACGGATATGGGAAATTTACAGGAAAGAATTACAACAACTAACAAAGGTTCAATTACATCAGTGCAAGCAATTTATGTTCCCGCAGATGATTTAACTGATCCAGCACCTGCTACGTCTTTTGCTCATTTAGATGCAACAACCGTGCTTTCGAGACAAATTGCAGAAATTGGTATTTATCCTGCTGTCGACCCATTAGACTCTACTTCAAGAATTCTTGATCCAAGAATTGTGGGAGATGAACATTATAGAGTTGCACGTGAAGTTCAAAAGATTTTACAAACTTACAAGTCTCTGCAAGACATTATTGCGATTTTAGGTATGGATGAATTATCTGAGGAGGATAAATTAGTTGTAGCAAGAGCAAGAAAGATCCAGAGGTTTTTATCTCAACCATTCTTCGTTGCCGAAGTATTTACTGGTTCACCAGGAAAACTTGTTGATTTAGACTCAACAATCAAAGGTTTTGATGCAATTTGTAAGGGTGAATATGACCATTTGCCAGAGGCAGCATTTTATATGGTTGGAACAATTGAAGAAGCTATAGAAAAAGCTGAAAAAATGGCAAAAGATGCAGCTGCATAATGAGTGAAGAATTTAAGATTGAAATAGTTAACCCAGAAAAATCTTTTCTTACAAAAGAAGATGCTACAGAGGTAGTTGTTCCCGCTTTTGAAGGAGAAATGGGTATTCTTAAAGACCATATTTCAATAATTTCTTTTTTAAAGCCAGGGATAATAACAATTCAGTCAAAGTCTGGTGAGGAAAAGTTTTATGTAGAAGATGGAATAGTTGAATTTAAAGATAATAATTTATCTGTTCTAACAAGTTCTATATTTAGTCTTAAAGAAATTGAAAAAAATAAATTACAAGAATTGATCAAGTCTGCTGAAGAAGATTCTAATCAATCAGATATTAGCGATCAATCTAAATATTTAGCAGATCAAAAAATTGAAGTTTTAAAGACTCTTAGTTAATAATTTTTTTGATTTTTTCTTTAAGCACTTTGTAAACATTAAGCTTAAAGTCAACGACTAACTCTGTAATCATATCTAATTCGACCCATTTCCATTCTAAGAATTCAGGTTTATCTGTTTTTAAATTAATTTCTTTATCATTACCTAAAAATCTCATCACAAACCATTTTTGTTTTTGACCTCTATATTGACCTTTCCATATTATGCCTAATAAATGTTTTGGAAGTTCATATGAAATTTCACCTTCTAATTCTTTTATTAATTCAACATTTTTTATACTCGTCTCTTCATCTAATTCCCTATAGGCTGCAGATAAAAAATCTTCCTCTTTATCTACTCCGCCTTGAGGCATTTGCCAAAAGTTTTTTGGATTATCAATCCTTCGTGCTACGAAAACTTTATTGTTTTTATTTAAAACAACTATACCAACACCAATTCTAAGAGGTAAGTTCTTATATTTTTCATTCATTTTTAACCGTTAAGAAGTTTGATAGCGTAATTTAATTGATTATCTGTTTCTGTTTTAATTCTAAATTCATCAGAGTCTTCATCGATTTCAATATCTGGTGACACACCAACTTCCGATATTGATTTTCCTGATGGAAGATAATATTTGGCTACAGTTAATCTGATTGCTCCCTTATTTTTTAAAGGGATAATTGATTGGACCGACCCTTTTCCAAAACTATTTTCACCTAATAAAATTGCTCTTTTGTGATCTTTCAAAGCACCTGCAACAATTTCTGAGGCTGAAGCTGAACCATAATTTATTAAAACAACTAAAGTTTTTCCATTAGTAAGATCTCCGTTTTTTGCAAACCATTTTCTATTTTCTGAGACCTTTCTACTTTTTGTAGATACAATTTCTCCACTATCTAAAAAAAAATCTGAAATTTTTATGGCTTGTGATAGTAAACCTCCAGGATTATTTCTCAAATCTAAGATGTAAGCTTTTAAATCTTTATTTTTTTCTAATTTTTTAATCTCTTTTTCAATTTGATTTCCACTGTTTTCATTAAATGATGTTAATCTAATGTAACCAATATTTTCATCTATAAGATCTGCTTTAACAGATTTTATCTCAATAATTTCTCTTACAAGATAAAAAGTAAGAGCTTTCTTCTCTCCTCTTCTTCTAACTGTTAGTTCTATACCTGAACCCACAGGTCCTCTCATTAGATCAACGGCTTCACTTAAAGATTTACCTTGGACTTGTTTATTATCAATTTTTACAATGTAATCTCCAGCCCTTATACCTGCTCTAGAAGCTGGAGTATCATCTATTGGAGAAATAACTTTTACAACACCAGACTCCATTGTTACTTCTATACCTAAACCACCAAATTCACCGCTGGTTTCAGTCTGCATTTCATTAAAAATTTCTGGAGACATATAGCTGGAATATGGATCCAAGGACTGAAGAAGACCATCTATTGCGTAGTCCATACTTTCTGATTGATTTATTTCATCTACATATTCTTTGTTGATTTTTTCTAAAACTTCTCCAAATAAGTCAATTTTTTCGTAAATCTCTTTTTCTGAGGAATGAGTATTATTTATGAAAAAAAGGAAAAATAAAATTAAAAAACTTAATGATTTATTTTTCATATTATCAATTTTTCTTTGGGAATTAGTTCAGACCACATTTTCTCAAGTTCATAAAATTTTCTCTTTTCTGGATGAAAAATATGAACTATTAGATCAATACCATCAACTAATTTCCATTCAGTGCTGTCTTTTCCCTCAATTTTAGAATTTTCGATACCATTATCTTTAAGTTTTTCTAAAACTTGTTCAGATAAAGCTTGAATATGTCTCGAGGATGTTCCACTAGCTATAATCATATAATCAGCCATGGAACTTTTGTCTTTTAAATCTATACTTACAATGTCTTGAGCTTTATTAATGTCTAAAGTTTTTATTACAATTTTTTTTAGATCTGAAATTTTGTCCATTAATTAGTAAAAGATTATCAAATTTTTCTCAATTGAGAAGAAGAAATATTGACTTTATTAAAGATTATAAATTTCAATTTTTCTCTATTTAAGCTTTTATATGTCTTTGAATTAAGCGATTTTTTTTTGTACCCGTGACGGTCATATACAATAATATTGCATTTTTTTGTAATTGTTTTCCATTTATGCCATTTGTGAAAATTAATTAAATTATCAGCTCCCATTATAAAATAGATTTCATTTTTTTTATTTTTAGTTAAATAATTTATAAGGTTTATGGTTTTATTTGATTTAATCTTATCTTCATAAAACTTTACTTCTATATTTTTTATTTTTTTTAAAATTATTTTACAAATCTTAATTCTATTCTTAAGGTTAAGACTACTTTTTTTCTTAAATGGATTTTTTTTAGTTATCGCCCAAACAACTTTTTTAAGTTTAAATCTTTTAATTGTTTCTTTGGATATTGCTAGGTGGCCTTTATGAGCTGGATCAAATGAACCACCTAAAATTCCAATTTTATTTTTTTTTAAATTCAATTTATTTCCTTACCACACCTTTACTTGTAATTTTATATTTATAAGAAACCAACTGATTTAGGCCAACAGGTCCCCTTGGTGGAAGTGTATTTGTAGAAATTCCAACCTCTCCACCAAAACCAAACTCACCTCCATCAGCAAACTGTGTTGATGTATTATGCATTGCGATTGAACTTTTCACCTCATCTAAAAATTTTTTTGCAGATTTTTTGTTTTGTGTAATAATGCAATCTGTGTGCATAGTTCCATATCTATTTACGTGTTGTATTGCTTCATCAAGATTTCTTACTGATTTTACTGAAACGATCGGAGCTAAATATTCTTTTGACCAATCTCTTACCGAAGCTTTTTTAATTTTTTGACTATAGGCTCTCCTAATTTTATTATCACCAATAATTTTACATCCACTTTTTTCTAGATTTTTTAAAATTTGGTTTCCGATCTTTTTAATTATTTTCTCATGTAATAGAATTGTTTCAGTCGCACCACAAATTGCGGTATTTCTTAATTTAGCATTATGGATAATTTTCGTTGCGATCTTAAGATTTGCATCTTTATCAACGTAAGAATGGCAAACTCCTTCCAAATGACCAATTGTTGGTATTGTTGAAAGATCTTGAACCTTTTTTACTAAATTTTTTCCACCTCTTGGGATGATTACATCGATAAATTTATTCATTTTAGTTAACATGAAATCAACTACTTTTCTATTTTTTATATTTATAAATTGAACAAAATTTTCATCTAAGCCATTTTTTTGTAAAGATTTCCTAAATAACTTTGAAAGTATATAATTTGAATAAAATCCTTCAGACCCACCTCTTAATATCACTGTATTTCCAGATTTAAAACATAGTGAAGCCACATCTGATGTAACATTAGGTCTACTTTCATAGATCACTCCTATAACACCAATAGGAATTGAAATTTTTGAAATATTTAAACCATTTGGTCTTTTCCATTTTTCTAATGTTACATTAGTAGGATCTTTTAATTTTATAATTTTTTTTATTGAGCTGATTATATTTGAAATCTTCTTATCATCTAAGATAAGTCTTTTTATTAAATTTTCTTTTATTCTTTTTTTTATAGCATTTTTTATATCTTTCTTATTTTCATTAATTATTAGTTTTCTATTTTTATCAATTAGATGATAATAATTTTTTAAAACCTTATCCTTCTTCTTTGAGCTTAATTTATTAATAAAAGCTTTTTTTGATTTTTTACCTATTCTTATTAATAAATTTTTCATTAAATCCTTACCATATCATCCTTATGTACCACCTCAGATTTTGAAATATAACCAAGTATTTTCTCAATTTCATTTGAATGACACCCAATAATTTTAATTATTTCTTCAGATGAAAAAGAGCTTAAACCTCGAGCAAATTCGTTTCTTTTTATATCTACAATTTTTATATGATCGCCCTTACTAAATTTTCCTGAAACTTTTTTAATCCCGGCAGCCAACAAACTTTTTCCATTTAAAAGAGCTTTTCTAGCACCATCATCAATTACAAGTTCTCCTTTGGGCGAAATGGAGCTTATTATCCATTTTTTTCTAGCTTGTAGTTTAGGTATTTTTGAAACAAATAAAGTGAAATTATTTTTTTTTTCAATTTGATCAATAGGATTCAGATATAACCCATTAGCAATAATCATATTACATCCAGCCAAGTTACAAATTTTTGCTGCTTCAATCTTTGTGTTCATCCCTCCCCTACCAAACTCTGTTATACCTTTGATGTTAATATTCTTAATATCTGTATTAAAATTATTTACTTTTTTAATTAGTTTCGCATCTTTATATAATTTTGGGTTTTTAGTGAATAATCCATCAACATCGGATAGCAAAATTAGAGTATCAGCATTTGTTATTTGTGCGACTCGCGATGCCAATCTATCATTATCACCATATTTGATTTCTGAGGTAGCTATAGTGTCATTTTCATTTACGATAGGTATATAATCAAGTTCAAATAAATTTTCAAAAGTTCTTCTTGCATTTATTGACCTTCTTCTTTCTTCAGTATCTTCTAAAGTTAATAAAATTTGAGAAATATTTAATTTAAATTTTGAAAATGTTTGAGAAAATAAATTCATTAATTCTATTTGGCCAATTGATGCTATAGCTTGACTTTTATCTAATTTCAGATTTGTTTTTCTATAATTCATTTTTTTGCAACCGAGAGCTATTGCACCCGAACTAACAATAATAATTTTCTTCCTCTTAGTCTTTAGTTTTTTAATATCTTTTGCAAAACTTGATAACCATTTTTTTCTAATTTCCCTATCGTTATCAACTAGTAATGAAGATCCAATTTTTATTACAATTATTTTGGAATTTTTAAGATGCATAAGATATTAATTTTGCTTTTATTTTAGATATAGTCTTTTTTTCTAATGTTGACATTGTAATTACTTCAGATTTAGTATTCTTCGAGAAACTATTAACAATATCTTTTACTTTTTTTTTATCAATTAAATCTATTTTATTCAAAACTATCAGTTCTTTTTTTTTAGATAATTTATTGCTGTAATTTTTTAATTCTCTTTTAACCTGATTATAGCTCTTTTCAATGTCATCATTAGTAATATCAATCATATGTAAAAGAGATTTACATCTCTCAACATGTTTTAAAAATTGTATACCAAGACCGGTTCCCTTATGTGCTCCTTCTATTAAACCAGGGATGTCTGCAATAGTAATTTCTTTATCATCATAACTTGTTACACCAAGATTAGGATTCAAAGTTGTAAATTGATAATTTGCAATTTTTGGATTTGCATTAGTTATTGCTGCAAGCAAACTTGATTTTCCAGCATTTGGTAATCCAATTATTCCAATATCAGCAATTGTTTTAAGTTGAAGCCAGATAGTAAATTCTTCACCAGGAGTACCTTTAGTAAACTTTTTTGGAGCTCGATTAGTAGAACTTTTAAATCTTGTATTTCCAAGTCCGCCTTTTCCTCCAGTAGCTGCTACAAATTCTTCACCTATTTTTATAAAATCAAAAATTAAAGTTTTATTGTCTTCTTCGAAAACTTGGGTTCCTAAAGGAACTCTAAGAATTAAATTATCTCCACTTTTTCCTGTTCGATTTTGACCTGAACCATTATCACCTCTTTTTGCTTTATGGTGTTGTTGATATCTATAATCAATCAAAGTGTTAAGATTTCTTTCCGCTCTTAATATTATCGAGCCTCCATTTCCACCATCACCTCCATCTGGTCCACCATATTCAATAAATTTCTCTCTCCTAAAACTTGGGGATCCATCACCACCATTTCCGGCTTTTATATAAATTTTGACTTGATCTAAGAATTTCATAATACAACGCTCTTGTTAAGTTGTACTATTAATTGGGTTTTACTGAAACAAAAGTTCTATCTGATTTAGTTTTTTTAAAAACTACTTTACCTTTTACAACTGAGAAAATTGAGTGATCTTTACCTATTCCAACATTTTCACCAGGAAATATTTTTGTACCTCTTTGTCTAACAATTATGTTGCCAGGTATTACAGTTTCTCCACCGTATTTTTTTACACCAAGTCTTCTTCCGGCGCTATCTCTTCCGTTTCTTGATGATCCACCTGCTTTTTTTGTTGCCATAAGTTATTCCTATTTATTTACTCACTTCCTTTTTAGATATTTCTTTTTTCGAAGGTTTCGAGATTTTTTCAGCTTCAGATAAAACTTTACCATCTTTTGAAAAAATTTTATTAATTCTTATCATCGAGTATTCCTGCCTATGACCATTTTTTCTTCTTGAATTTTGTCTTCTTCTTTTTTTAAAAATTAAAATTGTTCTATTTTTACTATTCTTTATTAAATTTGCTTCTACCTTTGCGCCTTGAACAATTGGCGATCCAATTTCTATTTTTTTGTTATCTCCATAGGCTAAGATTTCTTTAAATTCTATTTTAGTATTGTCTTTAGAGTCTGGTAGTTTTTCAATTTTTAAAATTTCTCCAGATTTCACTTTATACTGTTTCCCACCTGTTTGTATAACTGCGAATGACATAATGTTTTGTATTTTTTAATTATCGCAATATAGTCTGAGCTAACTTTTAGTCAAGCTTATAAACTAAAAATTATCCTTTAAATCTCTCAATTTTGAAAAACTTTTTACATCTTTAGCTTTAAGAAATATATTGCACTCCAATTCATCTCTCAGAATACTTGGTATAGTAGGTAAATTATTTTTAAGTTTTTTCTTAATTTCTACATTTTTTTTATTAAGTTTAATATTTCGGGGATCATTAGCTATACAAAATTTTAAATTTTGTAATGTATATTCATGACCACAATAAATTTCCGTATCTTTTGGAAGCTCTTTAATCTTTTTTAATGAATTGAACATTTGTTCATATGTACCCTCAAAAATTCTACCACATCCTAGTGAAAATAAGGTATCACCAGTAAAAATTTTTTTTTCTTTAAAAAAATGAAAAGCTATGTGACCTGATGTGTGACCAGGTATATGATAGATTTTTGCTTCAAAATTTTCTTCTCTCCAAATTTGATTATTTTCTACAAGTATATCAATTTCAGGAATTCGATCTTTATCATCTTTGAAACCAATTATTTTTGAATTATATCTTTTTTTTAATTCTTTATTACCACCCACATGGTCATAATGATGATGAGTGTTTAAGATATATCTTAAGTTTATTTTATTTTTTTCAATTATTTCAATAATTGGTTTTGACTCACTTGGATCGATGACACATGCATTTTTTTTATTTTTATCAAATATTAGATAAGAATAATTATCATTTAAACATGGGATTATTTTAACTTCCATTTTATCTTTCTATTAAAAATATACCAAGATTTGAACTCAAATTTTTCATATTTAGATTAGTGTCTTTTATATACGAAGGCTTATTATTTTTTAGCGCAATGGATTTGGATAGTTTAAAATTTTTTTCTTTACTAAAAAAAACAAAGTCTTTAATTGTACAAAGGTGAATATTTGGAGTATTATACCATTCATCAGGCAAAGTTCTTGTTACAGGCATTGTGCCTTTTAATAAAAGGTGTAATCTTATTTTCCAATAACCAAAATTTGGTATCGTTACAACAGCCTGTTTACCTATTCTTAAAAGTTCATTGATAACTTTTTCTGGATCAAGAAAAGCTTGAAGAGTTTGACTTAAAATAACATAATCAAATGACTTATCTGGAAATTGTCTTAAATCTTCTTCAGCATTACCCTCAATTATAGTCAATCCTTTTGCAATACAATTTTGAACTTTAGTTTTTGAAATTTCTATTCCTCTTATATTTACTTTTTTTTCTTTAATCAAAAATTGCATTAAAATACCATCGCCACATCCAACATCAAGTACATGAGAGTTTTTATCTATTAAATCAGATATAATTTTAAATTCTGGCTTCATATTTATTCTTCTAGGTATGATTTATCTAAAAAGTTTTTAAGAGCTTTTAAAAAATCTGGTACATCTAGCAAAAAGGAGTCATGTCCTTTGTCTGATTTTATTTCAGCAAATCCAACATCTGCACCAATAGCATTTAAAGCAATTACTATATCTTTATTTTCCTGAGTTGGATAAAGCCAATCAGAAGTAAATGATATTACAAAAAATTTAGCTTTAGTATTTTGAAATGCGCTTGATAGATTGCCGTTGTTTTGTTTTACTAAATCAAAATAATCCATAGCTCTTGTGATATACAAATAACTATTGGCATCAAATCGATCTACAAATACTGAACCTTGATATCTTAAATAACTTTCAATTTGAAAATCAGCGTCAAAACCAAATTTAAGATCGTCTCTTTCTTGCAGTTTTCTTCCAAATTTTTCTTGAAGTCCTTTTTTGGATAGATAAGTAATATGTGCAGCCATTCTTGCAACAGCTAATCCTTTATCTGGAACTGTATTTTGTGAAATATATTTTCCATCTTGCCAGTTGTGATCTGCAGCAATAGCTTGTCTACCAAGTTCATTGAAAGCAATATTTTGTGCTGAGTGGCTAGATGTACACGCAATAGGTATTACTGTTTTAGCTTTATCTGGAAAATTACTAATAAATTGTAAAACTTGCATTCCACCCATAGATCCACCTACGATTGAAAAAAGTTTTTTAATACCAAAAAAATCTAATAAATTTATTTGAGCATTAACCATGTCGTTAATCGTAATTACTGGAAAATCTGTACCATACATTTTTTTTGTTTTTGGATTTTCATGACTTGGACCAAATGATCCCATACAACCACCAATCACATTAGCACAGATTATAAAATATTTATTTGTATCAATTGATTTGTTAGGACCAACAGCGTAAGACCACCATCCATCTTTTTTGGTTATTGGATTTATACCAGTCACAAATTGGTCGCCGGTTAAGGCATGAAAAATTAAAATAGCATTATCTTTTTTCTCATTTAGCGTACCATAAGTTTCATACGCTAAAGGAAAATTATTTATAGTTTGACCACAGTCCAGCTTAAGTGGTTTACTTATTATTAACGTTTTAATATTTTCTTTAATATTCATAAATAAAGGCTGAATGGTGAATTGAGAGAAAAAAAACTTTTTTAGCGGTTTTTTTAAAGCGCTCGCAATTCAGTTAAATCAGCGCATAAATTTTGTACAAGATGTTATTTAGTATGTCAATTTTTAAAATATTTGCACATAAACTATATAAAAAAATGTTTTTTTATTTATAAAGGGCTTAAAATCTAAAAAGATGACTACTATAAGTTTTAAAAAATTTAATATAGAGGCTTATAAACCTGGAAAATCTGGTTTTAAGAAATTAAAAAAAGTTATCAAGCTTTCTGCTAACGAATCTGCCCTGGGGATGAGTCCAAGGGTAAAGAGGATTGTGACTAACAAAAATTTAAATTTTTCTAAATATCCAGATGGAAAGTCAAAAGTGTTGAGAAGCCAAATCTCAAAGAAATTTAAATGCAACAAAGAAAAAATTATTTGTGGTGCTGGTTCCGATGAAGTTATTCAAATGTTGTGCCAATTATTTTTAAAACCTAGAGATGAGGTAATTATTCCTCAATTTAGTTTTTTGATGTATAGAATTTATTCAAAAATTGTTGGAGCTAAAGTTATCTTTGCTAGAGAAAAAAAATTTAAAATATCTATAAAAGAGATAATAAAAAAGGTTTCTAAAAAAACTAAGATTGTTTTTATAGCTAATCCAAATAATCCTACAGGGACTTACTTAACAAAGAATGAGCTAATTGATTTAAGAAGAAAATTAAAAAAAAATATTTTATTAGTTGTAGATGATGCTTATGCGGAATACATGAAAAATAAAGATTATGACTCCGGTTTAGATTTATTTAAAAATAAACAAAATGTTTTTATATTAAGAACATTTTCAAAAATTTATGGTTTGTCATCATTACGAATTGGATGGGGGTATGGTTCAAAACAAATAATAAAGGCTATGAATATTATCAAGCCCCCGTTTAATGTTAATGAAGTTGCTCAAAAAGCAGCTGTGGAGTCTCTTAAAGATAATAAATTTATTTCTCGATCAATTAAACATAATATTTTTTATGCTACAAAATTGAAAGATTTTTTAGAAAAGTATGATATTAGTTCAAATAAAGTTTCTGCTAATTTCTTATTATTAGATTTTGCAAAATGTAAATTTAAAGCCAAATATTTTTATGAAAAATTAAAAGCAAAAGGAATTATTTTAAGATCGACTGAAAACGGTTATAAGATTAAGAATATGTTGCGATTAACTATTGGATCTAAAAATGAAAATTTAAGATTTATGAAATCTGTAAAAAGTATATTTAAAAAATGAAAAATATATTAATCATTGGATGTGGCTTATTAGGATCATCTTTAGTTAGAAAAATCTCTAAAAAAAAAATTGCGAAAAAACTATATATTTATGAAAAGTCGAAATTAAATATAGTTAAAATTAAAAAACTAAAATTATCTGGAAGAATTGTGAAATCATTAAAAGATGGAGTTGTTAACTCAGATCTGATTATTCTTTGTACACCAATGAGTGAATATAAAGGGATAATTTCAAAGATTAATAAACATATTAAACCAAAATCATTAATTACAGATATTGGTTCTTCAAAAATTGAGTCATCTAAAATTATCAAAAAATTTCTGAGGAATGATGTATATTGGATTCAAAGCCACCCAATCACAGGATCAGAAGTAAGCGGACCAGAGCATGGTAAAGACAGCATGTTTGAGGATAAGTGGTGTATCTTAATAAAAGATAAAAAAACAAATTTAAAACATCTAAATTTTTTAAATTCTTTTTGGAAAAAAATAGGTTCTAAAACTGTTATGATGACTTCAGAAAAACATGATAAAATTTTTTCAATTACAAGTCATTTACCACACTTGATTGCTTATAATTTAGTCAAATCAGCTCAAGATTTTGAGAAAAAACAAAAATATGATTTGATAAAATATAGTGCTGGCGGTCTAAGAGACTTTTCACGTATAGCTGCATCAAATGAAATAATGTGGCGTGATATTTTTTTCGATAATAGAAAAAACGTTACAAAGGCTATTAATATATTTATGAAAAATTTGAATTCTTTTAAAAAAGATATTAATGCGAAAAACAATAGATCAATTTTAAAAAAATTGACACAAACTAAGAGAGTAAGATCCAAGATAGTTAAATTAAAGCAGGATACAAATAAACCCGATTTTGGAAGAAATTAATAATTTTTTATATTACTTATCTTTTTAACTTTTAATTTGGCTGTTTTTTTAATTAATTCTATTGTTAAGTCAGTAGGCATTATCAATACTTTCTTCTTAGGACCGTACGCATGGATAAATTTGGATTGATTTAAACAAACACCAACATGTCCTTTCCAAAAAATTATATCACCTTTATCCAACTTTTTAATTCTTTTTTTTTTACAATATTTAATTTGATCTTTTGAGTCTCTCGGAAAAAAAATTCTATTATAGTAAAAATAAATTTGTATTAGAGCTGAACAATCAATACCATCTCCAGTTTTACCACCCCATAAATATTTACAATTCAAAAATAGCTTTACAATTTTCATAAAATTTTTTTCATGATGAGAAATCTCTTTTGTATCCTTTTTTTTTATCCAATAGTTTTTTTTGAACTCGATAAAATTTTTATCTTTGTTTAAAATAGATATTCCTGATGCAAAATATAAATATTTTTTTAAAGGAAAAAATTTTCCATTTTTTTTCTTAAATATCCTTGATTTTAACTTAAAAATTTTCCGTTCTGGTTTAAAGTTTTTGTAAAACTTATCTTTTTTAATATAACCAATATAATTATCATAAGTTGTTTTAATTTTGACCCATTTTTTTTTATTATTTAAAATTTTAAATTTTTCTCCATACAAAATTTGGGATAGAACTTCAGAGCCCGAATATGGTTCTGAATTAATATTTGAGAAAGATGAGTTTAAAAAATTACTTTTCATGTATTTTTATTTTATTTTTCAAAATCCATAATATTATTAATGAAGGAATTACCATCAGTGCAGTTAGAATAAAAAAGATTCCCCAATCTCCATTTAGCCAATCAACTAGAGCTCCAGAGGATGATGCTAAAGTAGTTCGCCCAGCAGTACCAATAGAGGCTAAAAGAGCATATTGCGTAGCAGTGTAAGTTCTATCAACTAATAATGAAATAAAAGCTACAAATGCAACAGTTGCAAATGCTGCTGCAATGTCATCAAAAATAACCGCAATAGCAAAGAGAATTTCAGATTTATCACTCCATGCTAACAGACTAAATAAAAGATTCGTGCTTGCCATTAAAATTCCTGCTAAAAACATTGCTTTAAGAACTCCAGATCTAATTACAAAAAGACCACCTAAAAGCGTAAAAATGACAGTGGTTATCCATCCCAAAGTTTTAGAATAAATTGCGATGTCTGATTTACTAAAGCCTATTTCTTTATAAAAGATAATCGACATACGCCCTAAAAAAGCTTCCCCAACTTTAAATAAAAATACAAATCCCAAGATTCCAAGAGCAATTTGAAATCCATTTTTTTTAAAAAAACTAACTATTGGACCACTAACGGTTCCACTTATCCAAGTTATTATCTTTGTGAAAAGATTTATTTTATTAAATTTATCAGAGATAAATCTATCATTTTCTTTTTGTATTTTTTGTCTATTTGAGTCATTTGTTTCATGAATAAACATAAGACCAATGTTCATTAAAATAATTAAAACACCTAAAATTAAAAAGGTTAGTTGCCAGTAGTTTTGAAAACCTGCTTTTTCTAAAATTTCAGCTGAAAATAACGATAATACACCTCCTAATTTATATCCACTCCACCATCCAACAACTGCCATTGCTGCACCAGCAGCCATTGACCTGCTTTCGTTCTCACCAATTTGTTCAATCCTTAATGCATCGACTGTTATGTCTTGTGTTGCAGATGATATTGCAATCAATAGACCTACTGAAATGACTAGTGCTAAATTTTCTGATGGATTAATTAAACTCCATAAAAAAAGTGAAAATAAAATTAATATTTGCATCAGAACAATCCAAGCTCTTCTATGACCAATTTTTTTAGCTAAATACGGTATTTGAATACGATCTATTAGTGGAGCCCATAAATAATTAAATGCATAAACTGCAAATATAAGTCCTGCCCAGCCAACTGTTGATCTGCTTAATCCATCTTCTTTTAACCATAAACTAAGGCTGCTTCCGATCAATACCCATGGGAAACCTGAGATTGCTCCCAATAATAATATCTTTAACATTCTACTATCAAAATAAATTGAAAATGTTTGTGACAAAGATTGTTTTTTAATTTCTAACATTTTTAATTTCTCCAAAATGATGGTAAAAATAATACAAGTATTGCAAATAATTCAAGCCTTCCTAATATCATACCAACAGCTAAAATCCATTTTGAAACATCAGGTAAAGATGAAAAGTTTCCATTAGGCCCAATTATTGAACCAAGACCTGGACCTACATTTGAAATAGAAGTTGCTGCTCCAGAGATTGAAGTAATAAAATCAAGGCCTGATAAAGATAATAAAGCAGATATGAAAAAAAATATAATTAAATACATGTAAATAAATGAAATTATAGATGCTATAAATTTATCATCAATTTGGTTTTTTTCATATTTTAATACAAAAATACCCTTAGGATAAATAATTTTTTTTAATTGATTGATTACAAAAGAGTAAAGAATTTGAAAACGAAATATCTTAATCCCACATGTTGTTGAACCAGCGCAACCACCTATAAACATTAAAATTAAAAATAGAACTAATGGAAAATTTCCCCAATCATCAAATTGAGCATTCACATATCCCGTTCCTGTTAAAATTGAAATAACATTAAAAAAAATCGATCTCAGATTTAACGAGTTTGAATTATTAAAAATAAGGTACATAGATAATATCAAAATTGATAAGAATATAATTTTAAAAAAAGTTTTTATTTGACTGTCTGAGGTAAAAATAGATTTATTCCCGTTTAAAAACTTTATGTAAACAATAAAAGGTAAGCTACCTAAAATTATAAAAAACATTGCTGAAGTTTCAATAGCTAAACTATTAAAAAAACCAATAGATTCATTATAATTAGAGAAGCCACCAGTTGCTATAGTTGTCATAGAATGAGTTATGCTATCGAAAATATTCATTCCAAATATACTATAAGTAGTTGCACAAAGTGTTGTTAAACCTAAGTAGATATAGATCAATCTAATTGCAATCTCTTTTGATTTTGGAAGAATTTTTTCGGATGAATCATTATTTGATATTTTAAAAAGTTGCATTCCACCTACATTCATTATTGGCATTAATGTAATAGCCATCACAATTATTCCGATTCCCCCCAACCATTGAAGGATAGCTCTCCATAGCAATATACCTTTAGGCATACCTTCCAAATCTGAGATAATAGTTGAGCCAGTAGTTGTTATTCCTGACATGCTCTCAAAAAAAGCATTAGTAATTGAAAATCCCAAACCAGAGAATATAAATGGAAGCGAACCAAAAAGGGCTATACTTAACCAAGATAATGCAGTTAATAGAAATGCCTGCTGTAAGTTAAGCTTTTTTTCGTGATCTAAGTTAGATAAAAAAAATAAAGTACCGAAAACAATCGTTACAATTGAAGCTCCAAAAAAAGATGAATCTATTTGATTATAAATAAATTGAGCAATTATAGGAATGAACATAAAAACACCTAGGATTATTTGAAGAATTCCTAGAGTAAAAAAAACTGTTTTATAATTAGACATTTTGAAAGAACATTATTTTATGGTAAATAAATTTCAACTCTATAAGAATTTAACTTAACCAAAAAATTAAGTTTTTATAAGAAATATTCATGATTAAAAAAGAAAATTTAGATAAAACAAGTGCATGGCCTTTTGTTGAAGCGAAAAAAATGCTTCGAGAGAGAAAAACATATATAGAAAAAAAGGGAAAAATTACTCTTCAAACAGGATATGGTCCAAGTGGATTGCCTCATATTGGTACCTTTGGTGAAGTTGCAAGAACTTCAATGATCGTAAATGCTCTAAAACAATTAACAGATTATCCTACTGAAATAATTACCTTTTCTGACGATCTTGATGGTTTAAGAAAAGTACCAGACAATGTGCCCGAAAAAGAATTACTAGAAAAGAATCTTCATAAACCTCTTACACAAGTTCCAGATCCATTCAAAAAATTTAAGAGCTTTGGTGAACATAATAATGAAATGTTAAAAAATTTTTTAAATAAATTTAAATTTAAATATAATTTTAAAAGTTCAACTGAATTATATAAATCAGGTTTTTTTAATTCAACACTCCAAATAATTTTAGAAAATTATGATGGTATTATGAAGATAATATTGCCAACATTAGGTAAAGAAAGGCAAAAAACTTATAGTCCTTTTTTGCCAATATGTCCTGAAACTGGCCATGTTTTAGAAATCCCTGTTAAAGAATTAAATAAAGAAAAATCAAAAATAATTTTTAATAATAAAGGTAAGGATCTAGAAGTAAGTATTTTAAATGGAAATTGTAAGTTGCAATGGAAAGTTGATTGGGCAATGCGATGGTATGCGCTTGATGTAGATTTTGAGATGTATGGAAAAGATTTAATTGAAAGTGCGATCTTATCAACAAAAATAATTAAATTAATTGGTAAAAAAGAACCATCTGGATTTGCTTATGAATTATTTTTAGATGAAAAAGGTGAAAAAATTTCAAAATCAAAAGGAAATGGAATAACAATTGATCAATGGTTGAATTATGCTTCTCCTGAAAGTTTATCTTTATATATGTATCAAAATCCCAAGAGAGCAAAGAAACTTTATAAAGAAATAGTTCCTAAAACTGTTGATGAGTACTTAGATTTAATTGAAAAAGCCAAGAGTCAAAATGAGCTACAACTTTTAATGAATCCTTTATGGCATGTCCATGATAGTAATCTTCCAAAAGAAAATTCAATAATGTCTTTTTCAATGTTACTTAATCTTGTTGAAACAAGTAATGCTAATAGTAAAGAACTTTTATGGAAATTTGTAAAAAAATATAAAAGAAATATTTTAGAAAAAGATCATCCTATTTTTGATGAACTAGTTGGATATGCAATCAAATATTTTGATGAGGTAATAAAGACACAAAAAAAATATAAGATTCCAAATGAGAAAGAAAAAAAGGCTTTAGAGGCTTTAGCTAAATTACTTGATAAATGTAATGATGAAATGTCTCCAGAAGAAATTCAAACTTTGATTTATTCAACAGGTAAAGAAAATGGTTATTCTGAAAATTTGAGAGATTGGTTCAAATTAATTTATCAAGTTGTATTTGGTGATGAAAATGGACCTCGAATGGGATTTTTTATAAGTTTTTTTGGTGTTAATGAGACAAAAGATCTTATAAAAAATAAAATTAAGTAATGTTTTCAAATATTAGATCATTAATTTTTAAGCTTGACCCTGAAACTGCACATAATTTAGCAATTAAGTCATTGAAATTTAACTTTGTACAAAACCTATTTGATGAGAATAAAAATGATCCAATGTTTAAAAATGATTTATTTGGAAAAAATATAGAGAATCCAATAGGTATGGCTGCAGGCTTTGATAAGAATGCAGAAGTATATAATTCTTTATTTAAATTAGGTTTTGGATTTGTCGAAGTTGGAACAATTACTCCATTAAAACAATATGGAAATCCAAAACCCAGAGTTTTTAGGTTAGTGGAGGATGAAGCTTTAATTAACAGACTTGGATTTAATAATCACGGTGCAAAAAATATAGTTAAGAGAATAAAATCTAATCAACAAATAGGTTTACTTGGAATTAATATAGGGCCCAATAAAGATACCAGTGACAGAAAAGCTGATTACATTGAATGTTTTAAAACTTTTTGTGATGTAGCTGATTATATAACTATTAATATTTCATCTCCAAATACAGAAAATTTAAGAAATTTACATGATCAGTCAAAACTAAATGATTTATTAGAAACAATTGAAAAAGAGAAAAAAAATTTAAATTCAAATATTCCCATTGTTGTTAAGGTATCACCAGATATTAATGATAAAGAAATTAACAAAATTTCAGAAGTTCTTTTAAGCAATGATATTAAGGGAGTAATTATTTCAAACACTTCAGACTCAACAAGAGACAAATTGATAAATATTCAAAAACATCAAAAAGGGGGCTTATCTGGCAAACCAATAAAAAAAAAATCTACAATTTTGATAAGCAAATTTTATAATTTACTTAAAGGAAGAATAAAAATTATAGGTGTTGGTGGTGTAGATTCTGGCGAAAGCGCTTATGAAAAACTCTTGTCTGGAGCAAATTATGTTCAACTTTATACGGGCATGGTTTATAGGGGGCCAAATATAGTTGCCATGATTAAAAAAGAGCTCAAAGAAATATTAATTAAAGATGGGGTTAAAAATTTTAGTGAAATAGTGGGAAATAAAACAATCACTTAATTGTATTAAACTTGACGTGGTTAATATCTAACCTTATATAGTCCTCTTATTATGTCAAAAAAATGTGAACTAACTGGAAAAATTCCTATGAAGGGGCATAACGTTAGTCATGCTAATAATAAGACTAAAAGAAGATTTCTACCAAATTTAAAGAAAGTAAAATTCACAAGTGAATTATTAAAAAGAAGCTTAAAATTAACAGTCAGCAATGCTGGAGTAAGATCTGTTGACAAAAGAGGCAGCTTTGATGAATTTTTAAAAACTGTTAAGAACAAAAACTTGTCACCGAGATTGAAAAAACTTAAGAAAACTTTATTAATTAAGTCTCCATATCAAAAAAAATCTATCCAATCTAAATCTGCTTAATGAGTAAATCATTATCTCTTCTATCATTTTTGATGGGAGCTGTAGTATTATCGTCTAATTATCTTGTTCAATTTCCAGTAAACTATTATGGTTTAAATGAAATATTAACCTATGGAGCATTTAGTTACCCAATAGCATTTTTAATTACAGATCTAGCAAATCGTTCTTATGGAAAGAAAATTGCGAGAAAAATAGTTTATCTCGGCTTTTTTTTAGGAATAAGTTTCACAGTTTTATTTTCAACAAATTTTGCAGACTATATATCAATTAGAATTGCTATAGGCTCAGGAATAGCCTTTCTAGTAGCACAAATACTAGATGTGCAGATTTTTGATTATCTTCGAAAAAAAAAGTGGTTTGTTGCACCTTTAACTTCTTCATTAATGGGTTCAGCGGTTGATACTTTTTTATTTTTTTCGATTTCTTTTTATGGAACAGGAGTTTCTTGGATTACTTTATCAATGGGTGATCTGATAGTTAAAATTTTTGTCGCTTTAATCATGTTAATACCTTTTAGGATTTTGCTAAAAACATTTAAGCCAATATAATTTAGTATAAAAATTTGTATGAAAGAATTTTATATGCTAATTTTGCTACAAGAAAATTGTAGGAGTTAAATCCTTTAATTGGTGAAAGTTCATTAATATCAGCACCAACAATATTTGAATTTTTAAAGGCTATTTTGATTATATCTAAAGTTTCATCCCACAATAGACCGCCTGGTTCTGGTGTGCCAGTCGCAGGCATAATACTAGAATCCAACCCATCAACATCAAATGTTAGATATACAATTTTATCTTTTATAAGTTTTTTAAACTTTTGAAGATCCCATCTTGCTTTATCTTTGGCCCAGAAAATTTTAATTCTGGAAAAGTTTTTTTTTAAGAATGGAATTTCACTTTGTGATATATTTCTTATTCCGAAAGATATTACTGAGACATTTTTGTGGTCTAAACATCTTCTTATTGCCGAGGCATGAGAGAATTTTTCACCATTATAGCTTTCTCTTAAATCAGCATGCGCATCAAAATGTAAAAGACAAATTTTTTTATATTTTTTAACAAAAGGATTTATACATCCTGGTGTTATTGAGTGCTCTCCTCCGAAAGTCATAGGAAAAAGTTTTTTATCTATAATCTTTTTATTAACTTCACTCATTTTTTTTAGAGCTTTATTAATATTTTTATCTATCTTGAAAGGTTTTAGAGTTTTGATACCTATTTTTTTATATGGTTCACAATTTAATTCTTCATCATACAGCTCAACTTGATGTGATGCTTTTATTATTTCTTTAGGACCATTTTTTGTTCCACCACCATAACTTACGGTTTTTTCTAGACCAAAAGGAACAATAACTACCTTCTCTTTAAAATTAAATTTATTGTCAATTCCAAGAAAACCGTTTTTGTTTGATAGATATTCCAATTTATTTATCCAAAAATTTTTGAAAAATTTTTTCTCTCTCTATTTTTCCATTCACCCTTATGATAAGCATCACTAGCTATAAGGGGTAATACACTAGTCGCTTCTGCAAAGACCATTTGCTCTTTTGTTACATCGACTTTACCCCATGAACTTGCTTCTTTTAAAGTTGAACTACTGCAAGCACCATCTCTGGAGTCCGCTACTGTAATTTGAACAGCGTATTTATGCATTTCTACATCTTTTCCTAACAGCTCGGCACATATGACAGTATCTTGTATAAAATTTTTCGGTACTCCACCACCAATCATAAAAAGTCCAGAGCCTTTTGATTGAATTTTAATTTCCGTTAACTCACGAAACTCTCTTATCGAATCTATGGTAATGTGTTTTTTTGGATTTTTTTCTTGATGAATAACTAGACCAAATCCAGCACTAGAGTCAGTAAAAGCAGGACAAAAAATCGGAACATTATTATCAAATGCAGTTTCAATTAATGAGTCTTTTTTTACTGAATTTTTTTTAAGAAATTTGCCCATTTCATGAATAAATTCTCGAGAAGTATAGCTCCTTGGTTCTAATGAGTCTGCTATTTCACAAATCTTTTTATCACAAATTTGTAATTCATCTTCATCAATATAAGTGTCATAAATTCTATCTATGTAATTTTTTCTCAGTTCTGTATCATCTTGAAATTGTGAACCTTGATAATGCCTAAAACCAAGAGCTTCAAAAAAATCCATATCAATTACAGAAGCACCAGTTGCAACAATAGCATCTACCATATTAAATTTAACTAAATCTTTGTAAATATTCATACATCCGGCGGCAGAAGTAGAACCTGCTAATGTTAAAAAAATTGTACAATCTTTATCCTTGAGCATATCATTATAAATTTTCGCTGCATTTGCAGTTTCTCGAGAAACAAAAGACATTTTTTCCATAGAGGATATTATTTTCCTTGAGTCAAATGAAGTAATGTCAATATGTTCAACTGGATTTTTAAGAAAATCTTTTTTACTGTTGTGTCCAAGGTTTTTTTTATCAGACATTAAGCAACGAGAGTGGCTTTATTAATGTCTTTATCATAAAGGCTCATGATTGGATTATCTTCAACTTCATAAATTTCATTAGAATAGAAACCGTTAAATTCTGTTCTAAATGTTAATCCATACGCACCTAGCTGGCCAAGTTCGATGTAGTCATTTTGTTTAATATTGTTTGGTAATAAAAAAGGACCTTTCATATAATCCATGCTATCACAAGTAGGACCATAAAAATCGAAAGCAGTCAATTTTTTCGAAATAATTTTGTTAGAACTTTCTTTAATCATTTTGGATGGATAAACTATATTTGGTGTTCCTGCATCGAAAAGTGTGCCATAAGTTCCATCATTAATATAAAGTTTTTGTTTTTTTCTTAAATTAACTCTCACAATTGTCGAACCACTCTCAGCAACTAAAGCTCTTCCTGGTTCACAGATAATTTCTGGTAAATTTTCTAATCTTAAATTATCTAATCCTTTTGATATTTCCTCAAAATAGCTATCTAAGGATTGCGGTACTAAGTCAGGGTATATTGTAGGAAATCCTCCTCCAACGTTTATGAAATTAGGAATTATTTTTGTCCTTTTAATTATATTTCCAATTTCTGTAATTCCTTTGGCATAAGAAATTGGATGCATACACTGAGACCCAACATGAAAACTTAGGCCAATTTTATTTGCATATTGTTTAACTAGTCTTAATAAGCCAGCAGCTTCTGAATTTAGTGCACCAAATTTTTTTGATAAATCTATTTCAGCATGTTCATTTGAAACTGCAACTCTTACAAAAAGCTCTAGATCTTTTGCACCACTTGTACTTTCGATTATTTTAATTAATTCATCTTTTGTATCTAACGCAAATGTTTTGATTCCATACTTAAAATAAGCATCACTTATACTTTCTCGACTTTTAACTGTATGCATAAATGAACATTTCGCAGAATCACTAAATTTTCTTACAGATTTAATCTCTTCAATTGAAGCAACATCAAACTGTTCTATTCCACTTTTAATAAGAGTTTTTATCACTTCTGGATGTGGATTGGTCTTTACAGCGTAAAGAATTTTACCTGGAAACTTTTTTTGAAAAAATCTTGAGGCAGAAAGAATAGATTTCTTTCTGATACAATATACCGGTTTATCAGGTCTCAGTTGATTTACTAAATCTTCAACTGATTTAAATTTTTGCATCTGGTGCCCCCCAAAAAAAATTTAACAAAAAAAAGCTTTTTATTTAAAAAAACTTTATAATTTCGAGCAATTAATTCAATAGTTATTCATTGTAAAGTAAATAATTGTCTATTGAATTGTGGAAAAAAATTACTATATCAAAACCATGAAAATTGAAGGAACATTGCAAAATTTAAGCGATTTTGATAATAAATCTCTACTTATTGTAGATGATGATAATCCTTTTAGAGAGCGATTAGCTAGGGCTATGGAAAAAAAGGGATTTACCGTTTTACAAGCTGAAAGTGTACAAAAAGGTATCGAATCGGTAAAAACCAGTAAACCAGGTTTTGCTGTTGTTGACTTAAGGCTAGCTGATGGAAATGGGCTAGAGGTTGTTAAACAAATTCAATCAACAAATGCTTCAAGTAGAATAATTATGTTAACAGGATATGGAAATATACCAACAGC
>CACOXL010000008.1 GCA_902631135.1 uncultured Pelagibacteraceae bacterium | reverse complement strand
TTTTTTTAAAATCTTCTTTAACTTCATAATTTTTTTGTGAAATACATGGACCTATAGCAACAGTGATATTAGATTTTTTACTGCCCAACTTAACCATAAAATTGATTACTTTTTTAATTATGCCTTTAAAGGCACCTTTCCATCCAGCATGGACGGCTGCAATAGCACTTTTTTTATTATCATACATTAATAATGGAACACAATCTGCTGTTAATACGGCTATAGGGATATTTTTTTGATTAGTGATTATAGCATCAGCTTTAATTTTTTTTTTTTGAAATTTAAAATTTTCATCAATATAGATAAAATTATTGCTATGAATTTGACGAGCTAAAAAAATTTTTTTTGAATTTTTACCAATCTTTTCTCTAACAATTTTTAAATTTTTTTTTATATTGTTTTTCTTATCTTTTGATCCGGGGCCACAATTTAAACTCTTATAAATTCCTTTTGAATATCCATTATTTCTATTAAAAAAACCGTGTTTTATTTTTTTAAATTTTGATAGTTTTTGTGACTTAATCAAATCTAAAATCCTAGCTTAAATTTATTTTCTTTATTTTTAATTAGCATAACTTTAAACAAATTTCCCATTTGTCTGTCACCTATAAGTCTATTGAGCCTATAGTAAATATCTGTTTTTTTTAAAAAAGAGAGATTTTCAGATATTACCTCTGCACGTTTCTTAATGCCCATTTTAATTAAAAATTCTTTTTGTGTAGTATAGTTATATTTTAAGTTTCCTAAATTTTTTATAATTTCGCCAAATAGAGAAAAATTAATATGATGGGTAATATCATTCTTGCCAATATTTTTTAAAAAATTTGAATATTTATGATTGGATACAGCTTGAAGAGTATTTTTCATTTTTTTTCCAGAATATCCATAATCAATTAACAGCAAGCCTCCTGAATTTTTTTTAATCATTTTAGAAATATTTGTTAAATAATTTATACCAATTTTAGAATATTCTATAAAATCTTCATTTTTAGAAATTTTATAATTTATTTTTTTTTCAAGTTTTTTTATATCGGTTTTTTTTTCGAATATATAAGCATTATTTTTATTATTGAAATAAACAAATTTTTCATACCATAACTTATTTCTTTTTATGAATTGCTTGATAGCATGGGCATCAAAAAACTCATTCGCAATAAATATAGTGGGATCTTTATTTATTCTTTTAAGTTTTTTAATCCAACTAATCTTTAAATCTTTTAATTGTTTTTTTTGTTCTAAAATAAGTTTAGGACTTTTTTCATAAATAATAAATTTACATGATGCTAAAAAAAAAGGAAAATTTTTAAAACTTTCAATCAAAACTTTCATCATTTCACCATTACCTGCACCAAGCTCGATTAAATTAACTTTTTTGGGACTCCCTAAACTTTGCCAAAAGCTAATTATCCAAATCGCAATCATTTCAGAAAAAAGTCTCGATATATTTGGTGCAGTTATAAAATCTCCCTTTTTTCCAAATGGATTTTTATTCATATAGTATCCAAACTTTTTATCATAAAGAGATAAATTGATAAATTTGTCTAAAGATAATTTATGCTTTTCTTTTAACTTCTTCATATTTTTTAAAAACTAAACAAAAACCAACTAAAAAAAATAATAAACTTATTATTTGCCCCATAGTTAAATTAAAAAATAGATAACCTAATTGTTCATCCGGCAACCTAAAAAATTCTATAAAAAATCTAAAAAATGAATATAAAACCAAAAATAAACCTGAAATTAAACCTGGTAATTTTAAAAAATCTTTCTTTTTTAAATAAAGTAAAATTATAAATATTATTAAACCCTCAAAAATTGCTTCATATAATTGTGAGGGATGTCTGTATAAATCATCTATTTTAATAAATTTTACTCCCCAAGGTAAGTTTGTCTCTATTCCATAAAGTTCAGAATTTATAAAATTTGCAATTCTTCCAAAAAAAATTCCAATAGGCGCAACAATTGAAACTATATCCAAAAATTGAAATGGGTTTATTTTATTTTTTTTTGCAAAAATTAGACTTGCGGCAATAACTCCAAGCAAACCTCCATGAAATGACATTCCACCTTGCCAAATTTTTAATGTTTCAAATGGATTATCTAAATAATAACTGAAATTATAAAATAAAATATAGCCCAATCTTCCACCAACAATAATTCCAATAATTAAATAGGTTAAATAATCATCAAATTTTTCATTTAATTCACGATCTTTTGAGAGAAATTTTTTACCTAGGATCCAACCGAATACTATCCCGCCAATATATGCTAGGGAATACCATCTTAATTCTAAGGAGAAAATTTGTATTGCAACTGGGTCAAAATTATTAATGAACATTTTAAATAATAATTATAAATTATAAATGATATAACTTAAATATATTTATGAATAATTCAAAATTTGTCTTAGATAAACTAACAAAGTTATTTGAACAAGGTCTATTAACATCAAAGGATCTTGGGAATGAAATACTAACAATTTTAAAATCTAAAAGAGATGAAATAGTTTTTAGAATGAAATTAACTAGTAAAGAAGAGTTTGATATTTTGTTAAAAAGAGTAGAAAATTTAGAAAAAAAAATAGATAAGATAAATATTAAAAAAAAAACGAAAGTTAAACGGGTAAAAAAATCTTAACCCCAAGTCCTCCCATGCTTGATTTATTTAATTTAATATTTCCTCCATGGGATCTAATTATATCTGAAGCAATTGACAATCCAAGACCAACGCTAGATTTGGAGTCTGCTCTACCCTTATCGATTTTATAGAAAGGCTTAAAAACATTTTCATATTCTTTCTCTGGAATACCTGGGCCATCATCCTCAAATTTAATAAAGATGTTTTTATTTTTTTCTGAAAGTTCTACGCTAACTTTGTTTGCGTATTTAATTGAATTATCTATAAGGTTATTTACACATCTTTTGATCAGGTTTTTTCTTCCATTTAGGTAAATTTCAGGCTGTATTTTTGAGATAATATTCTTGTTGTTATAGCCTGTTGTTATTTCACCCATTAAGCTACTAATGTTAAATTTCTCATCTTTCTCTAAAAAAGATGAACTTGTAAATTGGAGATATTCATTTAACATTTTTTCCATTTCATTAATGTCATCTGATAGTTTCTTCTCCAATTCCTTATCTTTTATAAAAGCTATTTGTAATTTCATTCTTGTAAGAGGTGTTCTTAAGTCATGACTTATTCCCGATAGCATTTCTGATCTTTGATTAAGATGTCTTAAAATTCTTTTCCTCATCCGATCAAATTCATAACCTGCTTGGCGAATTTCAGAAGCTCCAGATGGTTTGAACTCTTCTATTTCTTCACCTCTGCCAAATTTCTCTGCTGCTTTTGCTAAGTTTGTAATAGGTCTTGTTTGATTTTTTAAAAATATTAAAGAAATAAATATCATTATAATTGCAGGCACAGTTATCCATAATGCGAATATTCTAGCTGATGAAGTAGTTATCCTGTCTCGTGGAATTAAAAATTTAAAATATCCATTTTGGTATTTGACTCTTATATCAATTAATTCTTTATATGATGTTGTATCAAACCAATATTTATTTGTTCCAAATTTTGACTTTAATTCTCGTCTTAATGTTCTATCGATTGGACTAAACCATCTTTCGTCATAGTTAAAATTAAAATTAATTTCTTCCACTAATTCAATATTTAAGTCTTGATAAATTGAAAAAAGATTAACTATTTCATCTTTATCATAAACTTCATCATCATATACTACAATGAAAGTGTTAATTTCATTAATAAGTGCTTTTGTCATACCTTTATTAGTTTTAATCCAGAGACTATCAAAAAAAACAGTTGTTATTACAAGCTGCAAAACGATAACAGGAACTGCAACGATTAATAATGCTCTATAGAATAGTCTTTTTGGTAAAATATTTTTTACAAATTTATTCAATCCATAAAACATATCCGGCTCCTCTAATTGTTTGTAAAAATTTTGGATTTTTTGGATCTATTTCAATTTTTTTTCTTAATCTTGTGATAATTACATCAATTGACCTTTCTTTATCAAGATTAATTAAAGAACCAATTTCTTCTCTTGAAAAAACTTTGCCAGGATTATTAATCATTTTTTCTAAAATTGTTTTTTCAGTATTATTAATTTTACTATTAATATTATCTTTTGTAATTATTTGTTTATTTAAATCAATTTTTATATTTTCAAAAACAAGAACTTTTTTTTGAATATCTTTTTTAATTTTGTTTATTATATTTTGAATTCTCAAAATAAGTTCCTTAGGTTCAAAAGGTTTTGGTAGATAATCATCTGCACCAGTCTCTAATCCTTCTATTCTTTCTTTTGGTTCTCCTTTTGCAGTTAATAATATAATTGGAGTGTTCAATTTTTTCTTGTTATCTTCAATAAACTCCAATCCACTTTTTCCAGGCATCATTATATCGAGTACAATTAAATCAAATTTGATAATCTTAATTTTTTCTGCTGCATCCTCAGCATTAATTGCAGTAGTTACTAAATAATTATTTTCATTTAAATATTTTTTAACCAGTAATCTAATTCCATCATCGTCATCAACAACTAATATATGTGCAATAAATTTATCCATTAATTATTTTTTTTAATACATTATCAAAATTAATTACTTCCTCTGAACTAGAATTAAGTAAAGCTTTATAAATTCTTTTTTTTTGTGTCTCAAAAATTTCATTAAATATTTTTTTTCCTTTATCATTTAAAAATACATGTTTAATTCTTGTGTCTTGATCATCTTTTTTAAAAAAAATAATTTCTAAACTAATTAAATCTTTAAGCACTCTATTTAAGCTTTGTTTTGTCACCTTAAGTCTGTTTAATAGTTCAGATATTGATATTCCCTCATACATTGAGAGTAGATGTATTACTTTTTGGTGTGCCAATCCAATATCATATTTATTAAGAATTTTTTTTGAATCTGAAAATGATTCCCTGTAACCAATAAACAATTTTTCAATCAAATCTTTTAATTGATCATCTTTTAGATATAAAAGTTCTTTCATTATAGGTAAGTTATATTGACATATTATAGATACAAAGATATTTTTTAATATTAATTTTTTTTAATATTTCATAAATGATACCCTACGATAAGAGATCAGGAAAAATATGGTACAATGGCGAATTAGTCGATTGGTCAGATGTGAAAGTTCATGTTTTAAGCCATGGTTTACATTACGCAAGCTGTGTATTTGAGGGAGAAAGGGTATATGATGGTTCAATATTTAAACTTGAAGAACATACTTCAAGATTATTTCACTCTGCACGAAGAATGGGATTTGAGATTCCATATAGTGAAGCTGAAATTAATTCAGCTAGTAAAAAAATAATATCTACTCAAAAAGTTGAAAATGGATATGTAAGGCCAGTTGCTTGGAGAGGAAGTGAGATGATGGCGATTTCTGCTCAACAAACAAAAATACATGTGGCTATAGCAACATGGGAATGGGGTTCTTATTTTGATCCTAAACTAAAAATAGAAGGTATTAGATTAAATATTTCAAGTTGGAGAAGACCCGCTCCAAACACAATTCCCTGGGATACAAAAGCATCAGGACTTTATATGATTTGTACTCTTTCAAAGCATGAAGCAGAAAAACAAGGTTATACTGACTCACTTATGCTTGATCATGAAGGAAATGTTGCCGAAGCAACTGGAGCTAATGTTTTCTTTAAAGATAAGAATGGAGAACTTCATACACCTGTTCCGGACTCATTTTTAGATGGTATAACAAGAAGAACAGTAATTGAAATAGCTAAATCTAAAAATATTAAAGTTCATGAAAGAAAAATTAGTCCTAAAGAATTATCAAATTTCGTGGGATGTTTTTTAACAGGTACTGCAGCAGAAGTCACTCCAGTTTCTTGTATTGCTGATTATAAATTTAAAGTTTGTGAAATGATAATTGATTTAAATGAAAGTTATCAAGCTTTAGTAAAAAAGAAAAAAGCTGCTTAATTTTTATTGTCTTCGGAAATTGCATGATCAATACCTTTTCTCATGTATTCGTAACCTGTAAAAAGAGTCAGAGCCGCAGAGAGCCACAATAATACAATCCCAATTGTTTGAGCATTATAATCTTGAAAATTTATAATTTTATTTCCAGTATCTCCTGATAATAAAAGAGCTATGGATACCATTTGTAAAACAGTTTTTAATTTTGCCAGGTTGGATACTGGAAGTTTAATTTTACCTTTCGCTAAAAATTCTCTTAAACCAGAAATTAATATTTCTCTTGTAAGAATAATTATTGCAGCAATTACTTCATAATTTCGGATCGTTCCATCCATAACCAAAAGAATAAGCGCTGTTGCAACAATAATTTTATCTGCTATTGGATCTAGTAATTCACCAAGTTTAGATTCTTCACCAAGCAACCTAGCTAACATGCCATCTAAAAAATCAGTAAAAGATGCAGTGATAAATAAAATAAGAGCAGTCAAGTCTCCATAAAAACCTGGTAAGTAAAATGCTAAAACAAAAAAAGGAACAATTAAAATTCTTCCTACAGTAAGTATGTTTGGTATTTTTTTTAACATTTTTTTTATTCGTGAAAGAAATTATATATCTTTTTTGCTACTTTTTCTTCTACACCGTCGACAGATTTTATCTCATCAAGGCTTGCAGATTCAACTGCTCTCGCAGAGCCAAAATGATTTAATAACGCTCTTTTTCTAATAGATCCAATACCTTCAATTTGATCAAGTAAAGATTTACTTATTCCTTTTTTTCTTTTTGCTCTATGCGCGCTTATCGCAAATCTATGCGACTCATCTCGTATTCTTTGAAGAAAAAACAGGGTAGGGTCATTTTTTGTAAATTTGAATTCTTTACCATTGTGAAAAAAAGTCTCATTACCACTATTCCTTTGCTTCCCTTTAGCTATTGCAACTATAGGCAAATCGTGAAGCCCTAATTCGTTTAGAGTTTCCCTAGCAGCGGAATATTGGCCTTTTCCACCATCAATCATTATCAAATCCGGAAAAGTAAGGTAATTATCTTTTTCTTGAATAGCCCTTTTAAATCTTCGATTTAGCACTTCACTCATCATACCATAGTCATCTTGTTTATTCTTTTGTATTTTAATATTAAATTTTCTGTATCTTTTTTTAATAAATCCTTCATCCCCATAAGCAATTAATGCTCCAACACTATTTGTTCCTTGGATGTGACTATTGTCGTAAACTTCTATCAAATTGATATTCATTTCCAAGTTAAATTTACTTGCAACGGCATCAAATAGTTCTTTATTATTTTGGCTTTCATAAAGTTTTCTATTCAGACTATCTTTTGCATTTTTAATTGCTTGATTAATTACTTTTAATTTTGATCCTTTTTTAGCGACAGAAATATTTATTTGTTTTTCCTCTTTTTGAGAAAGAGTTTTTTCAATTAAAATTTTTTCTCTAATTTCCTCGGATAATATAATTGATGAAGGAACATTTTTGTTCTCGTAAAATTGAGAGACAAAAGAATTCAATATATCACCTAGTTTTTCATCTGGATCGTGTTTTGGAAAAAAAGCTTGATTACCCCAATTTTGTTTTGAACGATAAAAGAAAACTTGAATACAAGTTTTACCAGACTCTTTATAAGCAGCAATTACATCAGCCTCTATTAAATTTGCTTCATTAATTCTTTGAGATGATTGAATGATGTTTAGAGATTTTATTCTATCTCTTAAAATAACTGCTTTTTCAAAATCTAAATCATCACTAGCTTTTTCCATTTGTTCTGAAAGATTTTTCTGTATCTTTCGTGATTTTCCAGAAACAAATTCAATAGCATCCTCGACAGTTCTTTTATATTCATTTTCTTTTATGTATCCAACACATGGTCCAGAGCATCTTTTAATCTGATATAAGATACAAGGACGTTGTCTGTTCTTAAAAACAGTATCATCACAAACTCTCAAATGAAAAATTTTCTGTATCATCTTTATTGTCCAATTGGCTGAGCCTGCTGAAGCAAAGGGGCCAAAATAAAAACCCTCTTTAATTTTTTTTCCTCTATGCCTTTTTATTTGTGGCCATTTATCATTGTTTCCAATAAAAATGGACGGGAAAGATTTGTCATCTCTCAATAAAATATTAAATTTTGGTTTATATTTTTTAATTAAATTTGCCTCAAGAAGCAAAGCTTCGCTTTCATTTGAAGTTGTTGTTATTTCAAGTTTTCTAGTTTGAGACAGCATTCTTTCAGTCCTAATGATGTGATTTTTTTCAGCAACATAGCTTTTAAGTCTATTGGGTAAATTTTTTGCTTTACCAACATAAAGAATATCTCCTTTTTCATTCAACATCCTATAAACACCAGGTAGTTTAGGAATTAGAGAGAGTTCTTTTTTAATTACTTCTTTGCCAATCTCAGAACTTATCATGACTTCTCTTTTTGGTAATTTGAATACCAACCGATGAACATTCTTTTAAAATTTCCATC
The DNA here is from genome assembly GCA_902631135.1 of uncultured Pelagibacteraceae bacterium. GTDB lineage: Bacteria > Pseudomonadota > Alphaproteobacteria > Pelagibacterales > Pelagibacteraceae > Pelagibacter. Next base: position 19,879 of record CACOXL010000008.1, on the reverse strand, counting down.
TTTTCAATTTTTAACATTATTTTACCAATTCTCTTATCTTTAAATAATTCATCAAAAACAGCTTCAGCTAAAGTTTCCAAAAAATTATAATGTTTTTTTTTAATAAGTTTTTTTATTAATTTAACAATAGTTGCATAATTTACGATTGATCTAAGGTCTTTATCATTTGAAGGTTTTTTATCTTGATAATCAATTTCTAAACTAAATTTTACTTTTTGTGTTTTCTCTTTCTCAAAATCATAATATCCAAGCTTTAAATCAAGAATTAATTCATTTATGAGAATTTTTTTTTCATAATTAAATAAACTTTTGTTTTTATGAATTTTTATTACTTTGAGATTATTTTTTCTCATTCTTTTCCTTTTAATATATCTGGTGTTTGCCAGTTTAAGCTTTGGCCACTATCTATTGCAATAACTTGACCGGTAATAGATCGGTTTTTAATGAAAAAGTCAACCGCATTACAAATTTCTTGTACATCAACCTGTCTCTTTAAAGGGGTTGCAAGATATTGTTTTTTAAAATGTTTTTCTGATTGTCTCTGATTTTTAATAGTTGGACCCGGTGCTATACCGTTAACTCTAATTTTTGGTGAAAGGCTCATGGCACTTGTTTTAGTTAAAGTATAAAGGCCAGTTTTACTCAATGTGTATGAAAAAAAAAACGGAGTAAGCTTAAATATTCTTTGATCAATTATGTTGATAATATTGCAATTTTTGCCTCTAATATTTTTTGAAAATTCTTTTGTCAATAGAGCAGGAGCCTTAAGATTTGTCGAAATATGTTTTTCCCAACTACTAGAACTAAAATTTTCTAATTTATCATTTTCAAATAGTGAGGCATTATTTATCAAACAGTCAAAAAACTTCATTTTTGATTTTGAGAACTTAACTATTTTATGAATGTCTCTTTCTTTACTTAAATCACCATTTACTAAATGAACTACCGTCCCAAATTTTTGCAATTTTTTCTTTAAATTTTCCGCTTTAGATTTTGATTTATTATAATGAATGGTAATTTCTTTATTTGGACCAGATAATTTTTCAGCAATTGCTGCCCCTATTCTTGTAGCTCCACCAGTGATTATTATCTTCCGTGCTTCCACTTTTTATCCCTTTTTTTTGTAACTTTTGTACCAGGCATACCTAGAGTAGATCTACCTTTGGGGTAAATCTTATTTTTCACATCATACTGTCTAATCTTGGGGTTTAAAGTTATTTCAAGTTCAGTGCTTTGTAATTTCCTAATTTCATCTCTAATTTTGGCAGCCTCTTCAAACTCAAGGTTTGAAGCAGATTCTTTCATTTTTTTATCTAAAGCCTTTAGATGTTTTTTTAGATTCCCACCAACATTTGATCCCTCACTTATTTTTACGTAATCTTTTTCGTAAACACTTTCTAAAATATCACTAATTTCTTTTTTAACAGTTTTTGCATCTATTTTATGTTTTTTATTATATGCAAGTTGAATTGACCTTCGTCGGTCAGTTTCTTGCATAGCTTTTTTAATACTTTTAGTTTCTTTATCAGCATACAAAATAACTTTACCATCAATATTTCTGGCAGCTCTTCCTATTGTTTGTATTAAGGAAGTTTCAGACCTCAGAAAACCTTCCTTATCTGCATCTAAAATTCCAACCAAGGCACATTCTGGAATATCCAAACCTTCTCTTAATAAATTGATACCAACAAGAACATCAAAAACTCCCATTCTTAAATCTCTCATAATTTCTATTCTCTCAAGAGTATCAATGTCAGAGTGCAGATACCTTACTTTAATCCCATTTTCGTGAAGGTATTCTGTTAAATCTTCAGCCATTTTTTTTGTCAGTGTTGTGACTAAAACTCTATGATTATTCTCAATAACTTTTTTACATTCATGCATTAGATCATCTACTTGATTTTTTGCAGGTCTTATTTCAACTGGTGGATCAATTAATCCTGTAGGTCTTATCACTTGATCTATAAATTTACCTTTTGTTTGCTCCAATTCCCAAGGCCCGGGCGTTGCTGAAACAAATACAGTTTGTGTTCTCATTAAATCCCATTCTTCAAATTTTAGTGGTCTATTGTCCATACAAGAAGGAAGCCTAAAACCATATTCAGCTAAAGTACTTTTTCTTGATCTATCTCCTTTATACATCCCATTTAATTGTGGAACTGTCACATGACATTCATCAACAAAAATTAAAGTGTTATCTGGAAAATATTCAAAAAGTGTAGGTGGTGGTTCTCCTGGTTTTCTACCAGATAAAAATCTAGAATAATTTTCAATACCAGCACAGGAACCAGTTGCTTCAATCATTTCAAGATCAAATTTGGTTCTTTCTTCTAATCTCTGAGCTTCAAGTAATTTATTTTCTGCTCTATGTTTTTTAAGAGTTGTGTCTAATTCTTTTCTTATGTTTATGATTGCTTGTTCTACAGTTGGTTTTGGGGTGATATAGTGACTATTTGCATAAACTTTAACTAAACTTAATTCTCTTACTTGATCACCAGTCAGTGGATCAAATTCTTCAATTTTTTCTAATTTGTCCCCAAATAAACTTAATCTCCAAGCTCTATCTTCCAAATGAGATGGAAAAATTTCTAAATATTCTCCACGAGCTCTAAAAGTACCTCTATAAAAATTTTGGTCATTACGCTTATATTGTAGAGCCACTAAAGATTTAATTATTTGTTCCCTGTTGTAATTGTAATTTTTTTGAAGAGTTAAAGTCATTTTACTATAAGCTTCAACTGAACCTAAGCCATAGATACATGATACACTTGCAACAATTAATACATCATCTCTCTCTAAAAGTGATCTTGTTGCTGAGTGTCTCATTCTATCAATTTGTTCGTTAATTGAAGCTTCTTTTTCAATATATGTATCTGATCTTGGCACATAGGCCTCAGGCGTATAATAATCATAATAAGACACAAAGTACTCGACAGCATTATCAGGAAAAAATGTTTTCATTTCTCCATAAAGCTGAGCAGCTAAAGTTTTGTTTGGAGCCAAAATTAATGCTGGTCTATTAGTTGCTTCAATTACTTTTGCCATTGTGAAAGTTTTTCCTGAGCCTGTTACACCAAGCAATACTTGATTAAATTCTTCTTTATTTGCGCCATTTACTAATTTTTTAATGGCCTCTGGCTGATCCCCTGCTGGTTTAAAATCAGATTTAATTTTGAATTTTTTTCCACCCTCAAGTTTTCCACTAATTTTAGGATTTTTACTCTGAATATCTGTAATTAAATCTTGATAAGTATTTTCCATATATTAAAGAAAGTAGTAGAATTAATTTATATTTCAATGAGCATAATATCAGACAGTTTAAAGAGAATTAAACCATCCCCAACTATAGCAGTTACTCAAAAGGCTAGGGAACTGAGGGCGGCTGGAAAAGATGTAATTGGCTTAGGAGCTGGTGAGCCAGATTTTGATACTCCTGATAATATTAAGGATGCAGCTATTCAGGCTATCAAACATGGTGATACAAAATATACTGCAGTTGATGGAACTCCTGCTTTAAAAAAAGCAATAGTTGATAAGTTTAAAAGAGAAAACAATTTAGATTTTAATATTGATCAAATTACAGTTGGAACTGGTGGTAAGCAAGTTCTATATAATGCTTTTATGGCAACTTTAAATAAAGGTGATGAGGTAATAATTCCAGCACCTTTTTGGGTTTCATATCCTGATATGGTTTTATTGGCTGGTGGAAAACCAAAAATAGTAAAATGTGATGAAAAAGATGGTTTCAAATTAACTGCTAAAAATCTTCAAAAAGCAATTTCAAAAAAAACAAAATGGTTAATTTTAAATTCTCCATCAAACCCAACTGGAGCTGGTTATACTAGAAGAGAAATTGAAGATTTAGCAAGAGTATTAGTTAAAAATAAAAAAATTCATATTTTAAGCGATGATATTTATGAACATATAAAATATGATAATTTCAATTTTTTTACGATTGCTCAAATTTCAAAGTTAAAAGATAGGACATTAACAATGAATGGAGTAAGTAAATCATATGCGATGACTGGATGGAGGATAGGATATGCGGCTGGCCCAAAAAACATCATCAAAGCAATAGGTAAAATTCAATCTCAATCAACATCAAATCCGTCATCTGTAAGTCAGGCGGCGGCTGTTGAAGCATTGAATGGTTCGCAAGATTTTATAAAGGAAAGAGCTCGAGCATTTAAAGAGAGACGAGATTTTGTAGTACGAAGTTTAAATGAAATAAAAGGAATAAGTTGCCTTACACCCAATGGTGCATTTTATGTATTTCCAAGTTGCAAAGGTTTATTAAATAAAAAAACAAAGCTTAAAACAGACACTGATTTTGTACAAAAATTATTAGAAAAAAAAAATGTTGCAGTTGTTCAGGGCTCTGCTTTTGGTTTGAATGGATATTTTAGAATTTCTTATGCTACATCAATGGAAAATTTAAAGAAAGCAATGGAAAGAATTAAATCTTTTTGTGAGAGCTTAAATTAGTTAGATAAAAATTTTTCTGCCTCTAGTGCTGCCATGCAACCCATACCAGCCGCTGTCACTGCCTGTCTAAAAGTTTTATCCTTAACATCTCCAGCAGCATATACACCAGGTATATTTGTTTCTGTTGAGTCAGGTTTTGTAATTAAATATCCTTCTTTATCCATATTTATTTGATCTTTAAATAATTGTGTAGCTGGATCATGACCAATCGCAATGAATAATCCATCTAGTTTTAGTTCATCAACTTTATTTGTTTTAACATTTTTTATTTTTATTCCTCTCACATTTTTTGGTTCTTTATCACCAATTACATCTTCAACGATAGAATCCCAGATGATCTCTATTTTTTTATTTTCCATTAACTTTTTCTGAAGCATTTTTTCAGCTCGTAAAGAATCTCTTCTGTGAATTAATTTTACTTTAGATGCAAATTTTGTAAGAAACATAGCCTCTTCAACAGCAGCATTACCACCACCTACAACAGCAACTTCTTTATTTTTAAAAAAGAAACCGTCACAAGTTGCACAAGCTGAGACACCAAAACCCCTAAATTCTTGTTCTGATTTTAAATTTAACCACCTTGCTTGAGCGCCTGTTGAAATGATTATACTGTCAGCGGTATATTTCTGACCACTATCACCAATTGCTTCAAATGGTTTTGATTTTAAATTTACCGATGAGATATGATCTTCAATCATCTCCGTCCCCACTGCTTTTGCTTGATCTTTCATTTGATCCATTAACCACGGTCCTTGTATAACATCAGCAAATCCTGGGTAATTTTCTACATCAGTTGTAGTTGTTAATTGTCCACCGGGAGCTGAACCATAAACTAAAATAGGGTTAAGCATTGCTCTTGCAGCATAAACTGCAGCGGTATACCCAGCTGGACCGGACCCAATTATTAACACTTTTGTGTGTTTAGTTGGATTTTGACTCATATGAAAGCTATATAGTAATTAATGTCTAAATTAAAAGGTTTATTATTGTCCGAGGGAATGCATGGCATGATCAGCCAAGCAGAGGGTTTGGCAAAAGCACTAGACTTAAATTTTATACACGAAAAAATTGAACTAAATAATTTTTGGAAACTGATTCCTCCAAAAATAACCCCAGTGCAAAATTTTGTGTTTAAAAATAAGATTGAAGAAAAGTTTGATATTGTTATTTCTTGTGGAAGAAAGAGTGTGATTCCTTCAATTTTTTTGAAGAAAAAATTCGGAAAAAAAATCATGAACATTCATATCCAAGATCCAAAAGTTTCATTAGATAACTTTGATTTTGTTGTAATTCCTGAGCATGACGGATTAAATGGCAAAAATGTTTTAAATAGTAAAGGAGCAATTCACTATTTAAGGAAGGAGGAATTGGATCAAAACGTTAATTATTTAAAATCTAAAATAAATAAAGAAAAGGTGGTAACTTTAATTGTAGGTGGACCCAATAGATATTACGATTATGAGGAAAAAAATATTAAAGAGATATTAAACAAAATTAATGAAAATTTTATTAAAAAAGGTTTTCAATTGATATTTATTCCGTCAATGAGAACACCCAAAAGAATAATTGATTTAGCAAAGAGTTATTTTGATAATAATCAAATTATTATTACTGAAATTGATAAAAAAGCCTACCTTTCATCATTAAAACTCGCTGACTATATAGTAGTTACATGTGATTCTACTTCAATGATTTCTGAGTCAGCTATAACAGGAAAACCAATTTATGTAGCTCAAATGCCGTCAATTAAAGAAAATAAGAGATTTGAAAAATTTTTTGAGTTATTTAAATCTTTAAACATTATAAAAGATTTAGGTTATTCAATAGAAAATTGGAATTATGAGAAACTTAATGAAACAGATAGAATATCAAGATATATAAAAGAAAAAATGAAAAATTATGAATTTTCTTAATTCGATTTTAAATAAATCAAAAAAACATGAATTTCCATTTGATCATTGGGAGTATGATAGTGCTTTAACTGATGAGCAAATAAAAGAGATTATCAACACAGATATTCCAGACGTAAGTAAGCACAACTTATCTTATGACGGTACAAGAGCAATTGATGGAGGAGCAGCTGAATTTAGAAAAGGAATTGCATCAGGGGGTAAAGCTTTAAAGTTTAGATGTTTCATCACAAAAGAAAATGCCTCTCAGTTTCCTAATTTATTAAATTTTATTAAAGAACTACAATCAAAGCAAACATATAAAGCGATTTCCAAAATGATAAATAAAGATTTATCTAATTCATATGTTAGAGTTGAGGTGATTTGTGACAGAGAGGGTTTTTGGTTGAAACCTCATTGCGATATCAAAGAAAAATTAATGTCGGGATTAATATTTGTAAATAAAACAAATGAATCTGAAGATTTAGGAACCGATTTTTATAATAAAGATTTAAAAAAAGTTAAAACCGTTCCTTATAAGCATAATTATGGTTATTTATTTACAAGCGGACCTGATACTTGGCATGGGATGGAAAAAAAAAAAATTATAAAAGAAAGACGCTGTATTCAAGTTAACTATGTAACTTTTCCTACAGATTGGAAAGTAGAATAATATAGCAAAGTTGAAAATTATATTGAAGTAAGATTTGCAATAAGTCCTATTACAAGCAAAAAACCAAACATTAAACATATGCCTGTGACAGCTTTTTGTTGGTCATTATTGGAGTTGTCATTGATATTCCAATAGTTTTTATTATGTAATTCAATTTTTTTTGAATTATTCTTTTTTTTTTCATTTGGAAAATCTAAAACTTCTGCATCAAATAAATTTCTTTTTTTGTCAATTGCATTTTCAATATATTTGTGAAGTTCTGAACTCATATTTATTTTTGTATTTAATTAAAATTTGAAAAATATCACAATAAAATTACTAATCATTTTGGGTTTATAAAATTCAACTTCAAAGAGAATAATATTTATCAACTTCAAATTGAAATTAATATTAATTTATATTTTGAAGAGAGGTAACTTCTAATTTTCTTGTTTTCAGAGATTTAATTGCCTCTAAGCAAGCATAGGCAGTCGACATGTTAGTACAATAAGGAACTTTATTTTTTAAAGTAGCTCGTCTTAAAGCAATAGCATCACTTAAACGAAAAGTTTTATTACCACCCCCAGTGTTAATTACTAAAGCAATTTTTTTGGCATCTAAAACATCAACAATATGGGGTGAACCGCCACTAACTTTGTTAATTATTTTACATTTCATTCCAAATTTTCTTATATATTCCGCAGTTCCTTTTGTTGCACAAAGTTTAAATTTCAATCTTATAAGCTCTCTTGCTAAACTAATTCCTTCATCTTTGTGGGCATTTTTCAAAGATATAAAAGCTAATCCTTCTTTTGGTAGTGAGTTTGCAGCTGCAATTTGACTTTTGGCAAAAGCCATACCAAAATCTTTATCAAATCCCATTACCTCACCAGTAGATTTCATTTCAGGACCTAAAAGTAAATCGCTATTTGGAAATTTATTAAAAGGAAAAACAGCCTCTTTCACTGCATACATGCCTTTTGATTTATCCTTTAAATTAAATTTTGATAGTTTGTCTCCAGCCATTATTCTTGAAGCAATTTTAGCAAGAGGCAAGCCCTTAGCTTTTGAAACAAAAGGAACAGTCCTGCTTGCTCTTGGATTAACCTCAATGACATATATTTTATCCTTTTTAATGGCATATTGAATATTCATAAATCCTTTAACTTTTAATGCTAGAGCTAACTTTTTTGTTTGATTTTCAATTTCTTTAATAAGATATGGTTTAATTGAAATTGGGGGCAAACAACAAGCGGAGTCTCCTGAATGTATTCCAGCTTCTTCAATATGTTGCATAATTCCTGCTACATAAACATCTTTTCCATCAGACAATGCATCTACATCAATTTCCATTGCCTGATTAATGAATTTATCTATAAGTATTGAATTTTCTTCAGCAGCTTTAAAAGCTTCTATTACAAATTTTTTTAATTTATTTTTTTCATGAACGATTTCCATTGCTCTTCCACCCAAAACGTAAGAAGGCCTTACAATTAATGGTAAGCCAATTTTCTCTGCAATTTTAATTGCTTGATTAAGATTTCTAGCTATACCGCTTTCTGCTTGTTTTAATTTTAACTTATTTAATAAATTTCTAAATCGATCTCTATCTTCAGCCAGATCAATAGAGGTGTATTGTGTTCCTAGTATTGGTAACTTATTTTCATGTAAAAATTTTGCTAATTTAATTGGAGTTTGTCCACCAAATTGCGCAATTACTCCAATTAAATTTCCTTTTTCTTGTTCTTTTTTAATTATATTGAAAACATATTCTTCTTTAAGAGGTTCAAAGTATAATCGATTACTTGTATCATAATCTGTTGAAACAGTTTCAGGATTACAATTTACCATTATAGTTTCAAAACCTGCATCTTTAAGAGCAAAACTTGCTTGACAACAGCAATAATCAAACTCAATACCTTGACCTATTCTATTTGGCCCTCCTCCAAGAATGATGATTTTTTTCTTATTTGAAGGTTCAGCCTCGCATTCAGAATTAATTGAAAAGTTTCTTTGATAAGTTGAGTACATATATGGCGTGAAAGACTTAAATTCAGCAGCACAAGTGTCTACTTTTTTGTATACTGGCACTACTTTTAACGCTGATCTTTTTCTTCTTATAACATCTTCGGATAAATTAGATAATTCTGACAATTTTTTATCTGAAAATCCAATTGATTTTATTCTATTAAATTCTACAAAATTTTTAGGAAGTCCCTTATTTTTAATTCTTATTTCCTCATCAATAATTTCTTTAATTTGTTCTAAAAACCAACTATCAATTTTAGAAAAATTGTAAATTCTTTTAATATTTATTTTTTTTCTAATTGCTTCAGCGACTAATAAGATTTTATTTGGAATATTTTCTTTAAGTTTTTTTTCAATTTGTTTTTTGTTCAAATTGAAAATTCTATCTAGACCAGAAAAACCAGTTTCTAATGAAATCAAAGCCTTTTGAAGTGACTCTTTAAAGTTTCTTCCGATTGCCATTGCTTCACCCACAGATTTCATTGAAGTACCTAGTGTTGCAGGAGAAGTTGAAAATTTTTCGAAAGTAAATCTTGGAATTTTAGTAACTACATAATCAATGCTTGGTTCAAATGAAGCTGGAGTAACTTTTGTTATTTCATTTTTTAACTCATCCAAAGTATAACCAACCGCTAATTTTGCTGCAACTTTAGCAATTGGAAATCCAGTTGCCTTGGAAGCAAGCGCAGATGATCTTGAAACCCTTGGGTTCATTTCAATTACAACCATTCGGCCATTTTTTGGATTAATGGCAAATTGAACATTTGATCCTCCTGTTTCAACTCCAATTTTTCTTAAACATGCAATTGAAGCATTTCTCATCACTTGGTATTCTTTGTCAGTTAGAGTTAGTGCAGGGGCAACTGTAATTGAGTCACCAGTATGTACTCCCATTGGATCAATATTTTCAATAGAACAAATAATTATGCAGTTGTCTTTTTTATCCCTAACAACTTCCATTTCAAATTCTTTCCAACCCTCTAAACATTCTTCAACCAATACTTGACTGACCGGAGACTCGTGAAGTCCACTTTTAACTATTTTAAGGTAGTCTTTTTGGTTTTTAGCTATACCACCACCAAGACCTCCAAGAGTAAATGCAGGCCTTATAATTGCAGGAAGGCCTATTTTTTTTAAAACCTTAGACGCTTGGTTGACATTGTTTACAATTTCAGATTTGGGCAAATCTAAGCCAATATCAATCATGTTTTTTCTAAATTTTTTCCTATCCTCTGCATTGGCAATTGCTTTCGAGTTTGCCCCTATAAGTTCAATATTGTATTTTTTTAAAATTCCTTTTTTCTCAGCTTCCATTGCAAGATTAAGCGCAGTCTGACCACCCATAGTTGGCAGAATTGCATCTGGTTTCTCTTTTTTAAGAATTTTTTCTAAAACCTCTAAAGTTATTGGTTCAATATAAGTTTTATCAGCAATATCAGGGTCGGTCATGATCGTAGCTGGGTTTGAATTAATCAAAATTACTTTATAACCCTCGTCTTTTAATGCCTTACAAGCCTGTGTGCCTGAATAATCAAACTCGCATGCTTGACCAATGATAATGGGTCCAGCTCCTACAACTAATATTTTTTTAATATCTTTTCTTTTTGGCATTTTTTTTCATGTTGTTAATAAATTCTTGAAACAAGTAAACACTATCCTGAGGCCCAGGATTTGACTCTGGATGATATTGCACTGAAAATATTGGCCTGTTTTTAAATCTTATTCCTTCAATGGTGTTATCAAAAAGAGATTTATGAGTAATTTCAATTTTTTTTGGTAAATTTTCTTCAACTACTACAAATCCATGATTTTGACTAGTGATTTCAACTTTATCTTGGATTAAGTTTTTGACAGGATGGTTTGCACCTCTATGCCCTAACTTCATTTTTTTTGTTCTTCCACCCAAAGCTAAAGCTAAAATTTGGTGACCTAAACAAATTCCAAATATAGGTAAACTTTTTTTAATTAATTTATTAATTATATCAATAGCATACTTTCCTGTTGCTGCAGGATCACCAGGACCATTGGATAAAAATATTCCATGTGGTTTAAGGTTTAATATTTCTTCTGCAGTAGTTTTACATGAAACGACCGTTACTTTACATTTAAAGTCTGAAAAATATCTTAAAATATTTTTTTTTATTCCGTAATCAATTGCAACAACATGAAAATGATTCTTTGTATTTTTTTTGTATCCTGTTTCTTTCTTCCAGGTTGTAAGGCCTTTCCAAATATAGCTTTTAGGGGTCGTTACGGTCTCTGCAAGATCAAGATTTTTTAATCCACTCCATTTAATTGTCGAGTTAGTTAATTTACTAATATTAAATTTTCCATTTTTTGAATTAGAAATTGTTCCTTTAGGCGCTCCTTTGTCTCTAATAAAGTTTGTTAAACTTCTAGTATCAAGTCCTGTAATGCCAACAATTTTATTTTTTTTAAGCCATGCATCTAAATGCAAAAACGCTCTATAATTTGAAGGAGAGGTTATTTCAGAATTAAAAATTACGCCCCTAGTCCAGATTTTGTCAGATTCAATATCCTCTTTATTAGTTCCAACATTCCCAATATGTGGAAATGTAAAATTAATAATCTGACCTGCGTAGGAAGGATCAGAAATAATTTCTTGGTAACCTGTTAAAGATGTATTAAAACAAATCTCACCAGTTGCTTCTCCCTGATAGCCAATGCCAATCCCTTTAAAAACCTTTTTATTTTCAAGAACTAAAACGCCTGTTTGAATTTGTGAGATTTTTTTTGAGTTAGTTTTTTTTGCTTTTTTGATCAATTACAACTCATAAGTTAAAGGTTAATACAATAAATGGTTTATTATCGCAACAGAGATGTATTATAAAATTGTAAAAAAACAATTTTTCTTTTGAAGATTTTTTTCTTTAAAGTAGATTAAAAATTATGTCATTAAAAGAAACAATCGAAACTGAATATAAAAATGCATTAAAATCAAAAGATAAATCCAAAATCTCAACTTATAGGTTAATTTTATCATCAATTAAGGATCTAGAGATTTCAAATAGGTCTGGAGCAAACAAGAAGGAAACAGATGATGAGGACATAAAGAAACTATTTAAGAAAATGGTTAAGCAAAGAGCCGAATCAATAGATATATATAAAAAAAATAATCGCACTGATCTTTTAGAAGTGGAGCAAAATGAATATGATATTTTATCTAGTTTCTTACCTAAGCAGTTAAGTGACGAAGATACAAAAAAAATTTGTGAGGAAATTATTTCTAAATTAGGTGCCGGTTCAATTAAAGATATGGGTAAGGTCATGGGTGAATTAAAAAAACAATATGCTGATGAAATTGATTTTGCAAAAGCAGGAGCTTTTCTAAAACAATTATTAAACAAATAATGAAATATCCAAAAGAATACTTAGATGAAATTAAAACAAGATTAAAAGTTTCAACAGTTGTTTCTAAAACTGTTAGTTTAAAAAAAAGAGGAAAAGAATATGTGGGACTTTCACCATTTAAAAATGAGAAAACACCTTCTTTTACAGTAAATGATGAAAAAGAATTTTATCATTGTTTTGCAACATCAGAACATGGAAATATTTTCGATTTTGTAATGAAAACTCAAAATTTAAAATTTGGAGAAGCAGTTAAACATTTAGCCCAATTAGCTGGAATGCAACCTTATATGTTTTCAAAACAAGATGAAGAGAGAGAAAAAAAGTGGAAAGAGTATCAATCTATCTTTAGTCAATATGTAGATTTTTACCATAATGAATTATTAAAAAATGAAAATTACTCTCTCGCAAGAGATTATTTAAAGAATAGACATTTAACTAAAGAAGAAGTCAAAAAATTTAAAATTGGATACATAGAAAAAAATCCAAATTTTTTTGAAAAATTAAAAGAAAATTATAGTGAGCAAACTTTAGCTGAAACTGGTTTATTTTACTTGGATGAAAAAAAGAAAATATTTGTTGAAAGATTTAGAGGTAGATTAATATTTCCAATCAATAATATTTCAGGTCAACCAATAGCATTAGGAGGAAGAATAATTGAAGATCAGGACTACTTAGCTAAATATATAAATTCACCTGAAACAAATTTTTTTAAAAAAGGATCCAACTTATATAATTTAGACAAAGCTCGAAAACTTTCTAACAAAATAGATCACATTTATTTAGTTGAAGGTTATATGGATGTGATTGGTTTGAGTAAAAATGGAGTCGACAATGTAGTTGCAAACCTTGGAACTTCTTTGACAGATAAACAAATTTTAACTCTCAACCAATTTTTTGATGATATCATTATCTGCTTTGATGGGGATGAAAGTGGTTATAAAGCAGCATTAAGAGCAGCAGAAAATTCTATTAAAGAATTAAAACCTGAAAAACAAATTTCATTCTTATTTTTACCAGACAAGGAAGACCCAGACAGCTTTGTTAATAAAAATGGCAAAGCTAATTTCATTGATTTTACCAAACAAAGCAAGTTAACTATTCATCAATTTATTTTTAGTCATTATAAAAAACAAACAGAAAATAATCCTTCTTCATTGGCAATTTTTGAAAAAAAATTAAGGAGCATTGCTTATACAATAAAAGATGATTTTATTAAAAAATACGTTTTAGAATATTTTTTAGAAAAAATTGCAGAATTAACACCTCATTCTAATCAAAATAATAAAAAGTTTTTTGTTAAAAGAACGAAATCTCTTGATACAACCAAGAAGCATTTTAATGATAGTAAATCCCTAACTGGCGTGGAACTTAAAGAGTATTCTTTACTCTATTTAGTAATGAATAATTTAAATTTGTTACAAGCAAACATACATTTAATTGAAAATATTAAATTATTTACAGAAGTTAACAAAAAGATATTTGAACTAATTATTGAAAGGCTGAAATCTGGTGAGCAAATTACAATTGAAAATTTAAACCTAGATGATCAATTGTTAGAAAAAATAAATAAATTTGCTCCCATTAAACATATACTTAATAACCAAGCCGGAAATGAACAAAAAATTATCGAGTTATTAGAAGATATTTCAAGAGATTTGATGAATTATGATCTTGAGTTTAGAATTCAAGAATTAGAATCAAAGTTCTCAGTTGACATGAGTGAGACTACATTTAATGAGCTAAAAGAACTCAAAAAAAAGCAGAATCTCAACTAATCTAGCCAAATTATTAATGGATTTTTATGGATTAGCCATTATATAAGACTCTTCAAATTTATTGCTGTGGAAAGAATTATAACAAAATCATTTGCTAGGTTGATGGGTCGAGGAACTCATAGAGGGTTCATAACCTATGAGGAGTTAAATAAATCTTTAGGAAAACGAAATCTATCTGATGAAAATTTAGCTCAAGCTTTTATTCATATATTAGATGAAAAAATTACATTAGTAGAAAAAAAATCTGATTATAAAGTTTTAAAAAAGAAAGATAGTTCTTCAAAAGAAGAAGGTAAAACAATAGAAAAAAGTGACGACCCAATCAGGATGTATTTAAGAGAGATGGGAGGTGTCGAATTACTTTCAAGAGAAGGAGAGATAGCAATAGCAAAAAGAATTGAAGCCGGCAAAGATATTATGTTAATTGCTTTAACTCAAAGCCCAATTACTGCTCAACAATTTTTTGAATGGGACCAAAAATTACAAAATGATGAAATTCTTGTTAGAGAGATTATTGATATTGATACTAATTATATGGAGGATGAATCAACTGGCCCTAGTGCAAAACAAAAAATTGCTGGAGAAACAGAAAGTGAAGACGGTGCAAATGTTAATGAGGATGAAGAATTTAATCCTACACTAGCTGCAATGGAGACCGAAATAAAACCTAAGGTTCTTAAAACGGTTAATACACTTACTAAAGAATATAATAAACTAATCAAATATCAAAAAGAAAAATTAAATTGTATTTTAAAATCAGAAATTTTTTCATCAACTAAAGAAAAAAGTTATGGAAAAATCGTTAATGGAATTTTAGAAAATATTAAATCGCTTCAATTATCTCCATCAATTTTAGAGGATTTGGTACAGAAACATTATATAGAAAATAAAAAAATTATATCCTTAGAGGGAAATTTGTTAAGGCTGGCAATGAATCAAAAAATTCCAAGAAATGAATTTATTAAATTCTATATTGGCAATGAAATAAATCCTAATTTAAAAAAATTTTTGGATACTAATGAAACCTGGAAACAGTTTTTTAATAGAAATAAAGATGAATTTAAAAATATCAGAGACAGGCTAGTAGAAATGAGTCACAAACTTGGAATGTCAGTAACTGATTTCAAAAAGTTGGTAAGTAGAGTTCAAAAGGGTGAAAAAGAATCGAGAATAGCAAAAAAAGAAATGGTAGAAGCAAACTTAAGATTAGTTATTTCTATTGCAAAAAAATATACTAACAGAGGACTTCAGTTTCTTGATTTAATTCAAGAAGGCAATATTGGATTAATGAAAGCAGTGGATAAGTTTGAATATAGAAGAGGTTACAAATTTTCAACTTATGCAACTTGGTGGATCAGACAAGCAATAACAAGATCTATTGCCGATCAGGCTAGAACAATTAGAATTCCCGTTCATATGATTGAAACTATTAATAAGATTGTAAGAACTCAAAGATTGATATTGAGTGAATTTGGAAGAGAAGCAACACCTGAAGAGTTAGCAAAAAAATTGAGAATGCCATTAGATAAAGTTAGAAAAGTTCTAAAAATTTCAAAAGAACCAGTATCTTTGGAAAAACCTGTGGGTGATGAAGAGGACAGCAGCCTTGGTGATTTTATAGAAGATACAAAAGCCTTAGATCCAATGGATCAAGCAATAAAATCTAATTTAGGTGAAGCAACGACAAAAATCTTATCTACTTTGACACCTAGAGAAGAGAGAGTATTAAGAATGCGCTTCGGAGTTGGGATGAATACAGATCACACTCTAGAAGAAGTTGGTTTACAGTTTTCAGTAACAAGAGAAAGAATTAGACAAATAGAGGCTAAAGCTTTAAGAAAATTAAAGCACCCAAGCAGATCCAAACAATTAAAAAGTTTTTTAGAAAGCTAAATCAATAATTGATAGCATCTAAAACACACTTTTATGTTTAGAATTTATTTTATCAAAAAAGTAATAAATTTATTTGATTATTTTCAACAAAAAAAAATATTCAATTATTTAAAAAAAAGATTGAGTGATAAAGTAACTTTAATTGATGTTGGTGCTCATCATGGTGAAACAATAAATAATTTTCTTAACAATTTTGATGTACTTGAAATTCATTCATTCGAAGCTAGCCCTGAGAATTTTAAAATTTTGAATAAAAAGTTTAAAGATCAAAAAAGAACTAAAATTATCATTAACAATTATGGATTATCAAATAAGAATAGAGAATTATCTTTATATCAATTCACAGAAAGTTCTTCTTCAACTTTAAGTGAAATTAATAGAGAATCAAAATATTTTAAAAGAAAATTAAAAATTTTAGGCCTAGATAAAAAAGATAATTTTTATGAAAATTTAAATGTTAAATTATATTTATTAGATGATTATTTAGATAATAAAAAAATAGATAAAATTGATTTATTGAAAATTGATACCGAAGGTCACGAATATTATGTATTAAAAGGATCCATTAAAAGTTTACCAAAAATTAGATTCATTTATTTCGAGCATCATTATGACGATATGCTTGACAAAGGATATAATTTTTCTGAAATAAATGATTTTTTGGAGTCCAATAATTTCAAGAAAGTTTTTAAGTCAAAAATGTTTTTTAGAAAAACATTTGAGTATATTTATCAAAATTCTATGCTTTAATAATGCAAAAAAAAAATTGAATAGATTATATTTTGTATATATTAAGTAAGTTTAAAGTAACTAATTTCAAAGGGCCTTTAGCTCAACGGTAGAGTACTGCATTGACATTGCAGGGGTAGTTGGTTCGACCCCAACAAGGCCCACCATTATTTAATTACTTGATTGATTAAAAATTAAAAACAAAGTAGAAGTATATTCTTTCGGGCCTGTAGCTCAGTTGGTTAGAGCAGTACACTCATAATGTATTGGTCCCAGGTTCGAGTCCTGGCGGGCCCACCAAATTTAGTGAAATAAACTTTAAAAAATATTTTTTTAATTTGAGAAATCTTTAAGAACTTGGAAAAGGGCATTAATATCTCCATCATTTGAATTTAATATAGACGAAAACTCCTCTTTTTGTGTTCTTGCTAAACTTAAACCTTCAATTATTAAATCTCTTATAAGAGGATTTTCAGGACTTTTTGTGTAAACTCTCCAATCAATTTTAATTTCAGGTCTTTCATTTGTTGCTTTAAGAAGACTGTTAACAATTGTATAGTTTTCATTTAAAATTTCCTTATCAAATACGTCTATTTCAGGATTTGTGTATTCCGCAAGTCTACTTGCAAAACTTATCAAAAAATAATTATTAAATAATTCATTATATGTTTTTTTTTGTTTATCATTTAAAGTTTTTCTATATGATCCCAGGGTATAATATCCTATACCTTTAATATCTACAGTTTCACTGGCAATTGATTTTAATTTTTCAATTTTTTTCTCTTTTGAAATACTATCGCCTAGTATTGTTGATGCTCGGTTAACAGTTGACTGAACAAAAACATCAGGCTCTGTTGAAAATACATGATTAAAATTTAGAAAAAAAACTAAGAGAACAATTATAAAACGTTTCTTTTTCATAATCAAAAAAATTTATATATTCTTAATCTTGAATTTCTTCCCAGTCACTATCGTCTTGGGTATTAATTATTTTTTTTGAATTTAAAATTTTTTGTTGTCTATCTTGCAAGTAAAGACTTTTTACAGATGCATAAAAATCTAATGAATTTTTTTCTAAATTTTCAATTGAGTCGTAATTTTTCGCTCTAAAATCAACTCCAGCAGTAACTCTTGAGGTATAATAATCAATATCATTTACATATTGGGTATCGTTTCTTACAGTAATATTATACCATGGGTCGCCACCCATAAAATTTCCTAAAGAAGCTACAGTATCTCTAGCTGTGCTAGGTCCCAAAACAGGTAAAACTATGTAACAGCCTGGGCCAACTCCAGCTTTAGCTAAAGATTGACCATAATCTTCTTTCTCATATTCAACTATTCCAAGAAGTTGAGCTACATCAAAAATTCCTAGTATACCAATTGTTGTATTAATCAATAGTCTTCCAGTATTTATACCTGCAAGTGATAAATCACCTTGAAGTACATTATTTGGTATTGTTACAAGATTAGATAAATTATTTAAAGAATTGCTTACTCCAGTTTTAATTGGTGATGGAAGTTTTTTATAAACTCCAGATACTGGTTTGAAAATTAAACCATCCAAAGCTTGATTGAATGCAAAAGTTCCTCTGTTTATTTTTTCAAAACAGTCCTTCACTTTTGATGGTTCATTTTTTTTTAATAATAACTCTCCATCAGAACCTGCATTTACATTCACAATTAACGCAAGGGTTGTAAAGAGTATTATTATAATTTTTTTATACATTGGGTTTCTTATAATATATTGGAATCTAATGTAAATTAAGTATTTA
This sequence comes from uncultured Pelagibacteraceae bacterium, assembly GCA_902631135.1. GTDB lineage: Bacteria > Pseudomonadota > Alphaproteobacteria > Pelagibacterales > Pelagibacteraceae > Pelagibacter. Next base: position 1,281 of record CACOXL010000008.1, on the reverse strand, counting down.
TTTAAAATGAGCTCAAAAATAGGCCTAAATTTGACTAAACATTATTCTATGAATTTTAGCTTGCCTAAAAGAAACAATAAAATAATAAAATTTATAATAATTCATTATACAGGAATGAAAAAAGAAACTGAGGCTATCCAAAAATTATGCAATTATAATTCAAAAGTCAGCGCTCATTATTTTATTAAAAATAGTGGAGAAATATTGAATTTGGTCCCAGATTTATATGAGGCATGGCATGCTGGAAAATCAAAATGGGGCAACTATAAACTTTTAAATAAATATTCAATTGGAGTTGAGATTCAAAACCCGGGTCATGAACATGACTATAAGAAATTCAATTTTAATCAGATTGCTTCTTTGAAAAAATTGCTTAGATATTTAATAAAAAAATATAAAATTAGAAAAAAAAATATTTTAGGTCACTCAGATGTAGCACCAAATCGAAAAAAAGATCCTGGTGAAAAATTTCCGTGGAAAGAATTAGCTAAAGATGATTTATGTTTTTGGCATAAACTTAATGATAAAATAATTAAGAAACTTAGAAAAAAAAGTGTTAACTTAAAAAATAAGAGTATTTTTATTAAAAATTTGAGTAAATTAGGCTATTCAAATTACAGTAAAAAGTATGTAATTAAGGCATTTCAAAGAAAATTTAGACAAAGTTTAGTTGATGGAAAAATTGATGAAGAGTGTCTTGTGATAAGTAAAAACCTCTTAAAACAATAATTTATTAAACTTGAAATTTGTAAATTAAATTATAGATTATAGATGCCAGATGAACGACTTATCGCTTTAAAATTTTAAAGAGGAAAGTCCGGACTCTACAAGGATACAGTGCCAGATAACACCTGGCAGGGGCAACCCTAGGGATAGTGCCACAGAAAATATACCGCCTTAACAAGGCAAGGGTGAAAAGGTGTGGTAAGAGCACACCGGTTCTATTGGTAACAATGAACGCTGGAAAACCCCACTGGGAGCAAGACTAAGTAGAGATGACATTGTTGAAAAACTAAAAGCTATCTTTGGCTCGTCATCAGGGTTAGTTGCTTGAGCTTAAAAGTGATTTTAAGCCTAGACAAATGATAAGTTTAAATGACAGAACCCGGCTTATAGTTCATCTGGCTTTACTTCCATAACTATTTATCAATTAGATGTTCACCTTTTGATTCACTTTTTTAATAAATTTTAAGAAATATTATACAAAAATAGTATGTATTGACTCTATTAATAAAAACCCATAATATCCCAAATATTCCCAAATATGGGAATAAAGGAATT